>NZ_RWKS01000011.1:0-169377 GCF_003985085.1 Sphingomonas sp. TF3
GCGCGGCCACCACCGATGCCGCCGAACCGCGTGACTCTACGTACATCCGCCGTTCAGAATCCGCAGTAGCGGTTTGACGAAGGTCAAGGGCCGCGTCGGCTGACGTGGCCATTGGCAAGCTGTAGTGGCTGCGGAGGCGCGAATGGACGGAATCGTGATGAGGGCGGTGGCCTGGCTCTTGGTGGCCTTCGCGGCGGTGGGAATGTCCGCCTGCGCGATCGACCAGGGCTTTGCCATCCAGATGGGAATCGTCGCGCTGGCGGCATTTATCGCTGCGTTCTACGCGATGCGTCGCGTTGGCAATCCCGCGATTGCTGCGGACGGGTCCTTGCCCGCCCCGCGCGATCGCTATGATGACGAGGTCATCCGCTGGGGCGTGATCGCCACGGTGTTCTGGGCGATCGTCGGCCTGCTGGTCGGCGTGGTCATCGCCTCGCAGCTCGCCTTCCCGCTGCTCAACCTCCATTCGGAATATACCACCTTCGGGCGTTTGCGGCCGCTGCACACATCGGCGGTGATCTTCGCCTTTGGTGGCAACGCGCTGATCGCGACGAGTTATTATGTCGTCCAGCGCACCTGCCGCGCGCGCCTGGCCTTCCCCTGGCTCGCACGCTTCGTGTTCTGGGGCTACCAGCTGTTCATCGTGCTTGCGGCGACGGGCTATCTGCTCGGCATCACCGAGGGCCGCGAATATGCCGAGCCCGAATGGTATGTCGACATCTGGCTGACGATCGTCTGGGTGTCGTATCTCGCCGTCTACGTCGGCACGATCGTGCGCCGCTCCGAACCGCACATCTACGTCGCCAACTGGTTCTATCTCGGCTTCATCATCACCGTCGCGATGCTGCACCTCGTCAACAACATGACGGTGCCGGTGTCGTTCTTCGGCTCCAAATCCTATTCGGCCTTTGCCGGCGTGCAGGACGCGCTGACGCAGTGGTGGTACGGCCATAACGCGGTCGGCTTCTTCCTGACGGCCGGCTTCCTCGGCATGATGTACTATTTCGTGCCGAAGCAGGCCGAACGGCCGATCTACAGCTACCGGCTGTCGATCATCCACTTCTGGTCGCTGATCTTCCTCTACATCTGGGCCGGGCCGCATCACCTCCACTACACCGCGCTGCCCGACTGGGCGCAGACGCTGGGCGAAGTGTTCTCGGTGATGCTGTGGATGCCGAGCTGGGGCGGCATGATCAACGGCCTGATGACGCTCAACGGCGCATGGGACAAGATCCGCACCGATCCGATCATCCGCATGATGGTGTTCGCACTCGCCTTCTACGGCATGGCCACCTTCGAAGGGCCGATGATGTCGATCAAGGAGGTCAATTCGCTCAGCCACTATACCGACTGGACGATCGGCCATGTCCATTCCGCCGCGCTCGGCTGGAACGGCATGATCACCTTCGGCGCGCTGTATTACATGACGCCACGCTTGTGGGGCCGCACCCGGCTTTATTCGTTGCGGATGGTGAACTGGCACTTCTGGTGCGCCACGCTCGGCATCGTGCTCTACGCCTCGTCGATGTGGGTGGCGGGCATCATGCAGGGGCTGATGTGGCGCGAATATGGAAGCGACGGGTATCTCGTCTATTCCTTCGCCGAAGTCGTCCAGGCGATGCACCCTTATTATCTGATCCGCACGACGGGTGGGCTGCTCTACCTCACCGGTGCGCTGATTATGGCCTGGAACATCTGGATGACGATTGCGGGCAAGCTCCGCGACGAAGCCCCGATGTCGTCCCCGGCCTTCGATCCGGCGCGCGACCGTCCGCTCCAGCACGTCCCAGCAGAATAAGGGCGCGACCATGGCAAATCTTCTCAACCGCCACAAAGTGATCGAGCGCAACGTCACGTTGCTCGCCGTGTTCGCTTTCCTCACCGTCGCCATCGGCGGCATCGTCGAGATCGCTCCCCTGTTCTGGATCGACTCGACGGTGACCAAGGTGGAGGGCGTGCGGCCCTATACCCCGCTCGAACTCGCCGGGCGCGACATCTACATCCGCGAGGGATGTTATGGCTGCCACAGCCAGATGATCCGCCCGTTCCGCGACGAGACCGAACGCTACGGCCATTACAGCCTGGCCGCCGAGAGCATGTACGATCACCCGTTCCAATGGGGATCGAAGCGCACCGGGCCGGATCTGGCGCGGGTCGGCGGCCGCTATTCGGATGAATGGCACGTCCAGCATCTGAAGGACCCGCGCGCGGTGGTGCCGGAATCGATCATGCCGCCTTATGCCTTCCTCGCGGATCGCGATCTCGATGTCAGCCACATTGGCGATCACCTGGTCGCGTTGCGCCGGGTCGGGGTGCCGTACACCAATGAGGAAATCGCCAAAGCGGCCGACGACGTCACCACGCAGGCGACGGGCGAAGGCGACACGGCGGGACTCGTCAAGCGCTATCCCAAGGCGCAAGCGCGCGATTTCGACGGCAAGCCCGGACGCGTGACCGAGATGGATGCGCTGGTCGCCTATTTGCAGGGCCTTGGCACACAGGTCGATTTCAAGTCGGCCGCGCCGCGGGAGCAAGCGCGATGACAACCTACGATCTGCTGCGGGAATTCGCCGACAGTTGGGGGCTGATCCTGATGGGGGTCGCGTTCCTGACCTTCACCGGCTGGACCTTCCTGCGTTCGGTCGCCGCCGAGCATGAACGGGCGGCAAACAGCATCTTCGAACAAGAGGACGAAGTGGATGGCTGACGAAAAGCGCATCGACGAGCCCACCGGCACCAGCTTTGTCGGGCATGAATGGGACGGGATCGAGGAACTCGACACCCCGATGCCACGCTGGTGGCTATACACCTTCTACGCCTGCATTGCCTTCGCGGCGGTGATGGTCGTGCTCTATCCGGCGATCCCGATGTTGCACAGCGCGACGACCGGGGTGCTCGGCTGGTCGAGCCATGGCGATCTCGCCAAGGAAATGGCGGCGGATCATGCGCGTCGCGCGCCGGTGATGCGCGCGCTGGCGCAAACGCCGATCGAAAAAATCCCGGACGATCCCAAATTGCTGCGCGCGGCGCAGGAGGGCGGGCATTCGGCGTTCAAGGTTTATTGCACGCAGTGCCACGGCGCGGGGGCCGCCGGGGCCAAGGGCTATCCCAACTTGAATGACGATGATTGGCTATGGGGTGGTGATTTGAAGACCATCCAGCAAACGCTGCTGCATGGTGTCCGCCAACCCGGCGACGAGGAAACCCGCATGTCGCAAATGCCGGCCTTCGGCCGCGACGGAATCCTCAAGCCTGACGAAGTGCAGGACGTGGTCTCCTATGTCCGTGTGCTGTCGAAGCAGGAGCGGGCGACCGCATCGTCGAAGCGGGGTGGGGCATTGTTTTCCGCCAATTGCGTGGTGTGTCATGGGGATGCGGGCAAGGGAACCCGCGCAATGGGCGCGCCCAATCTGACTGACGGCATCTGGCTCTACGGCGGGGACCGCGACACGATCACCGAGACGGTGACCAACGCCCGTTACGGCATCATGCCGGCCTGGGGCGCGCGGCTTGATCCGGTGACGATCAAGATGCTGGCAATCTATGTCCACTCGCTGGGCGGCGGCGAAAAGACGCCGGTGGATCCCGCTCCGGAGCCTGCGGCGGCACCGGCGGTCGCGGCCCGCTGATGGTCCATCCGCGGGACTTGACCGGTGACGGCCAACAGTTTTTCGAGGCGCGCCGCAAGGTGTTCCCGAAGGCGGTGGACGGTCCGTTCCGGCGCTTGAAATGGGCAATCATGCTGGTCGCGCTGGCGATCTACTACGTCACGCCGTGGTTGCGCTGGAACCGCGGCCCCTATGCGCCGGATCAGGCCGTGTTGGTCGATCTGGCGCATCGGCGCTTCTACATGTTCTCGATCGAGATCTGGCCGCACGAATTCTATTATGTCGCGGGCCTGCTGATCATGGCCGGGATCGGGCTCTTCCTGGTAACCTCGGCGGTGGGGCGGGCGTGGTGCGGGTACGCGTGCCCGCAAACCGTGTGGACCGACCTGTTCGTGCATGTCGAGCGCGCGATTGACGGGGACCGCAACGCGCAAATCAAGCTGCAGCGCGCGCCCTGGGGGCCGGCCAAGGTCGCGCGGCGGATTGCCAAGCACACGATCTGGCTGGTGATCGGTGCGCTGACGGGCGGTGCGTGGATTTTCTATTTTGCCGACGCGCCGACGCTTGGCCAGGCCTTCGTGCAGGGAAGCGCGCCCTTCGTTGCCTATGCCACCGTGGGGGTATTGACCGCCACCACCTATATCTTCGGTGGCCTGATGCGGGAGCAGGTGTGCATCTACATGTGCCCGTGGCCGCGCATCCAGAGCGCGATGCTCGATGAGAAATCGCTGACGGTGACGTACAAGGCGTGGCGGGGCGAGCCGCGCTCCCACGGGCTGAAACGCGCCGAGCCGCTGGCACAGATGGACTCGGCGACGCCGTCGCTGGTCGCGCTGCTCGAACATCCCGAACTGGCGGACCGGGTCGGGGATTGTATCGACTGCAACGCTTGCGTCGCGGTGTGCCCGACTGGAATTGATATTCGCGAAGGGGCGCAGATCGGCTGCATTACCTGCGGACTATGCATCGACGCGTGCGACGGCATGATGGCCAAGGTCGGACGGCCTCCACGGCTGATCGGCTATACCACCGACCTCGACGCCCGGCGGGCTCGGGCGGGGGAGGCGGCGGTGCCCGCGCTCAAGCGCTTGTTCCGGCCGCGCACGCTTGTCTATTTCGGTGCCTGGGCGGGGATCGGCCTGGCGATGCTGTTCGCGCTGGGCAATCGTGAGCGGATCGGCATTGGCGTGCTGCAGACGCGCAATCCGCAATGGGTACGCTTGTCGGACGGCAGCATTCGCAATGGCTATACCGTCAAGGTCCGCAACATGGAGGAGCGGCCACGCTCCGTCGAAATCGCGATCGATGGTGTTCCGGGCGCGGTGCTGTGGACCGAGGCGTCTGGCCGCGGTGGTGCCGCGCGAAGCGTGCACGTCAACGTCGCGCCCGATCAGGTCGCGCAAGTGCCGGTGTTCGTTACCGCGCCCGGTGCGGGTCCGGCGCGTTCCGACCTTGGCTTCACCGTCCGCGCGCTGGATGCTGAAGGTGGAACCGCGCGCGACAGCAGCTTTTTCGAACGTCCGGAGCAAACGCCATGACCCGTCCCTTCACTGGTTGGCACATGACCGGTATTGTCGTCGCGATGTTCGGCCTTGTCATTGCGGTCAACGTGCTGATGGCGAGCTATGCCATCGGCACCTTTGGCGGAACGGTGGTCGACAACAGCTATGTCGCCAGCCAGCGCTTTAACGACTGGCTGGCCGAAGCGCGGGCGCAGCGCGCGCTCAAGTGGAATGTCGATGCTACGGTCGATGGTGACCGCGTGGTGATCGTCACCGCGCTCGCGCCGCATGGCCCGCTCTCCGATGCTGTGGTCACGGTGCGCGCAACGCATCCGCTTGGCCGGATGCCCGAGCGGGATTTGGCCTTCCGCTCGGTCGGCAACGGTCGGTTCGTGTCGACGACGGCGCTCCCGGCGGGGCGCTGGCTGTTGCGCGTCGATGTCCGCCGCGGTGCCGACGATGCGCGCTTCGACGACGAGATTCCGGCATGAGTGCCGCAGCGCCGCTCGAAACATCGATCTTCACGGTCGACGGGCTGCGCTGCGCGGGCTGTATCGCCAAGCTAGAAAAGGGCCTGCCGGAGATTTCGGGCGTCGCGTCGGCCCGGGTCAATTTCACCAGCAAGCGCGTCCGGATCGAGCACGCCGCCAACGTTGCCGACGACGATCTGCAGGCCGCGATCGGGCGGCTGGGTTTTTCGGCGCAACCCTTTGTCGGGGAAAGCGAAGCCTCGGCCAATCGCGAAAGCCGCATGTTGATGACCGCGCTGGCGGTCGCCGGGTTCGCGGCGATGAATGTCATGCTGCTGTCGGTGTCGATCTGGTCGGGCGCGGATGGCGCGACGCGGACGCTGTTCCACTGGCTCTCGGCGGCGATCGCGCTGCCGGCGGTCGCTTATGCGGGGCGGCCCTTTTTCAAAAGCGCATGGGGTGCGCTGCGGCATGGGCGCACGAACATGGACGTGCCGATTTCGATCGGCGTGGTCCTGACGCTGTCGATGAGCCTGTACGAAACCGTCATCGGCGGCGCGCACGCCTATTTCGACGGCGTGACGATGCTGCTGTTTTTCCTGCTCGCCGGGCGCTTTCTCGACAGTGCGATGCGCGTGCGGGCAGCGGACGGGGTGGCGGCGCTGATGCGACGCGTGCCAAGCGAAGTGCTGGTACGGCGGCCCGATGGCAGCACCGAACAGCGCCTTGCCGCCGAACTCGCGCCGGGCATGCGGCTGCTGATCGCGGCGGGCGAACGGATCGGGGCCGATGGCGTGGTCGAGGCCGGGCGCAGCAGTGTCGACCGCTCGCTGGTGACGGGCGAGAGCGTCCCGGAGGTGGTTGCCGTTGGCGACACTGTGTTGGCGGGGACGATCAACCTCAGCGGCCCGTTGACCGTGCACGTGACGGCGGCGGGCGAGGCGACGATCGTCGCCGATATCGCGCGGCTGATGGAGACCGCGACGCAGGGCAAGTCGCGCTACGTGCGCATCGCCGATCGCGCGTCGCAATTATATGCGCCGGCGGTGCATACTCTGGCGGCACTGAGCCTGGTCGGCTGGCTGATCGCGGGGGCGGGGCTGCACCAGGCGCTGACGATCGCGGTCGCTGTGCTGATCATTACCTGCCCGTGTGCGCTGGGGCTGGCAGTGCCGATTGCCCAAGTCGTGGCAGCGGGCGCGCTGATGCGTGCCGGGGTTCTGCTCAAGGACGGATCGGCGTTGGAGCGGCTGGCGGCCGCCGATACCGTGCTACTCGACAAGACCGGCACCGTTACGCTCGGCCACGTCGTGCCACTGGGCGGGATGCCCACCGGCGAGCAAGAACGCGGCGTATTGCTGGCGCTCGCCGAGGCGAGCCGTCACCCGCTGGCGGTGGCGCTGAGCGATGCGCTCGCACGCGATAGCGTGGTCGCCGCCGCCGTGACCGATCTGGTCGAGCATCCGGGGATGGGCGTGGAGGCACGGCTCGGAGACGCGGTCGTGCGATTGGGGCGACTCGACTGGGTGGGGTCGCTCGTGAATAGTGCAGCCATGGCGACCGCATTTCGCATCGGCACTGGCCCGGCCCACGTGATGACGTTCGGGGATGCCTTGCGGCCCGATGCGCTCGCCGCGATCGATCGTCTCCGCGCAGAAGGGTTCGCGCCGCGCTTATTGTCGGGCGATTCGGCGGCGGTGGTCGAGACGATCGGCGATACGCTCGGTATCCACGGCAGCGCGCGGATGGACCCTGCCGACAAATGCCGCATCGTCGATGATTTTGCGGCACGCGGGCGCAAGGTGCTGATGGTCGGCGACGGACTGAACGACGGTCCGGCGATGAAGCGTGCGTTCGTCAGCATGGCCCCGTCTTCGGGCACGGACGTCAGCCAGCTTGTCGCCGATCTGGTCTTCTTTGGCGAAAAATTGATGCCGGTGCCGATCGCCGTCGCCGCCGCGCGCCGGACGATGCGGGTCGTGCGGCAGAATTTCGCGCTGGCGATTGGTTATAATGTGCTGGCGGTGCCGCTGGCGATCGCCGGGCAAGTGACACCGTTGCTCGCCGCGCTCGCCATGTCGGGATCGTCGCTGATCGTGGTCGCCAATGCGCTGCGTTTGCGCGGGGTCGCGCGATGACCGGGCTGGTGGTTCTGATTCCGGTGGCGCTGGCGTTGGGGCTGGCGGGGCTGGCGGCGTTCTTCTGGGCGGCGCGCTCGGGGCAGTTCGAGGATCTCGACGGGGCCGCGCTGCGCATCCTGATCGACGAGGAGGATCAGCCCGTGCTTGCCAAGGCTGTCGATCCGGTACCTCCCCATGCTTGATCGGGGTCAAACACCGGGCGCGGTGAATCGGCGTACAGAGACGCTCATGCCCTGTTCCACCCCTTGCCATTCTACGCGGTCTTCGCGGGGCGGTGCGGCCTTGGCGTTGGTCGCGTTGCTGGGGCTGGCGAATGCCACGGTGGCGCAGGCGGGGGTGCCGGGCGATAGCATCACCGCGGCGATCTGCGGCGGGCATGGCACCGTGACGATCCCGCTCGGACGTTCGGGCGAGCCACCCGGCCAGCGGCGCGACTGTCCGACCGGCTGCCACGCGATGTGCAGCCGCAGGACGGCGGCCGATCTGATCGACGACGGCGAGGGTGACTGAGCACGGCATCGGGACAATTACGTACAGGCGTGGGGCGCTGTTCCTGTGATAGCAGGGACATGGGGACGCTCACCAACAGATGCGCGGAATGCGACGTTCGCGACATGGGCCTTTGCGGCGCGGCGGATATCGACGAACTGTCATCATTGAGCGCGATCGGCCGACGGCGCGCGGTCGCGGCGGGGCAGGTGCTCACCTGGGCGGGCGACGACAATGTGGTATGCGCGAACGTCGTGTCGGGCATCCTCAAGGTCACCGCCTCCACCTCTGATGGTCGCGAACAGATTGTCGGCCTTGTGTTTGGCGGCGATTTTGTCGGGCAGCTTTTCGAAGAAACGTCGTCGCTGACGGTCACCGCACTCGTCGATAGCGATCTGTGCGTCTATCCGCGCGAGCGCTTCGAGCGTGTGGTGGCCGAGGTGTCGGCGATCGAACGAACCTTGTTGCGCCGCACGGTCGCGTCGCTGAACGAGGCGCGCGAGCGGATGCTGACGCTGGGCAAGCGTGGCGCGCAGGAGCGCGTTGCCGGTTTTCTGCTCGATCTGGTGGATCGGACGGGGGTGGGGTCCGCCGACGGATCGCTCAGCATCGATGTGCCGGTCAGCCGGGGCGATATGGCGGATTTCCTCGGGCTGACCATCGAAACCGTCAGTCGTCAATTGACGCGACTGAAGGTGCTGGGTGCAGTCACGCTCGCGCGGGGTGGGCGAGCGATCGTCGTCAGCGACCGTGCCGCGCTGGAGGCGCTTGCCAATCCCGATTGAGCGTGCGGCGAGACGCTCGATCGCGATGAAAGGGCCGCCTTTGTGGATTTTAGGCGCGGCGGTGGATAGGCTTGCGTTTTCCCCTCTGGCCTTGCGGGACCATGACGCTGCCCAAACCCGGTCCTTCTCCTGAATTGCGCGAGGCCCGGCGGTTGCTCGGCGTCGATCCGGTCGCGGCGGTGGAATATGCGCGGCGGGCCGTGGCGGTGGAACCGCAATCGTTTGAAACGCGCTTTCTGCTCGGCGCGGCGTTGCGGCGGAGCGGGGAAATCTCTGCGGCTTGCGCGGTGCTGGCACCGCTGGCGACGGTGCGGCCCGCTGCGTGGGGCTTGCACTACGAATATGGAACGGCCTTGGCGGCGCTCGGTCGGTCCGATCTCGCCATCGCCGCGCTGGAACGCGCGACCAGCGCCAATCCGCAATCGTCGCTCGCCTGGCATGCGCTGGGGGACCAGCTCGCGCTGCGCAACCGCACCGACGCTGCGGTCGCAGCGCAGATGCGCGTGGTGCCGGGCTATGTCGGCGATGCCGCGCTCGCCGATGTCGCGAGTGCGCTCTTCACGCGCGAGGACCCGCGCGCTCGCGCGGCGCTGTGGACGCGCTTCGGGCTGGACCTGAACGATGTCGCGGCTGTCCGTCTGTTAGCCGATATCGGCATGCGCCTGGGGCATTTCGCGGCGGTCGAGCCGTTGCTGGCCGCGGCGGTGGCGACCGCGCCCGCTTTCGCGCCCGCGCGGTTCAGCCTCGCCCTCACGCTGCATCGGCTCGAACGCGGAGCGGAGGCCCTCACCGCGATCGAGCCGGTGGTGGAGGCGTATCCGGGCAGCGCGATGGTGGTCGGTTTGCAAGCGGCGATCCACATGCAGCTCGGCAATGTCGCGCAGGCAATCGATGCGTATGAAGGCGTGGTGCGGACGACGCCCGAGGATAGCGAGATGTGGCACGCTTATGGCCACGCCCTGCGCGCGATCGGGCGACAAAGCGATGCGGTCGCCGCCTATCGTCGCGCCATCGCCATTGCGCCCGGCTCCGGTGAGGCATGGTGGAGCCTCGCCAATCTCAAGACGGTGCGCTTCGACGCCGAAGATATCGCGCGGATGCAGGCGCTGCCGGAAGCGGCCAGCGCCAATCCCGGCGACCGCGCCTATCTGGATTTCGCGTTGGGCAAGGCGCTGGAGGATGAGCGCCGCTATGCCGAGGCGTTCGACCATTATGCACGCGGCAATGCGGCGCGAAAGCGACTGGAGCCGCACGATGCCGCGGCGCATCATCGCTTCGTTACGCAATCGATCGCCGCGTTCGACACTTCGCTGTTCGCGCGAGCGGCGGGCGCTGGGTGCGATGCGATCGGCCCGATCTTCGTGGTGGGGATGCCGCGATCGGGCTCGACGCTGGTCGAACAGATCCTCGCCAGCCATAGTCAGGTCGAGGGCGCGTCGGAGCTGCCGACGCTGACCGCGCTGGCGCGGGACTTGGCGGTCGCCAATCCGGGCTATCCTTCTTCGATCTCGCAAGTGCCGCTTGAGACGTTCGCCGAGCTTGGACGCGCCTATCTAAAGCAGACCGAGGTGTATCGCAGCGGGGACCGACCATTGTTCGTCGATAAATTTCCCGGCAATTTCCTGCACGGCGGCCTGATTCATCTGATGCTGACGAACGCGCGCATCATCGATGTCCGGCGGGATCCGGTGGCGTGCTGCTTCTCCATTTTCAAGCAGGCGTTCGCGCGTGGACAGGCCTATAGTTACGATCTTGAAGATTTGGCCCATTACTATCGCGATTATGTGGCGCTGATGGCGCATTTCGATACGGTCTTGCCGGGCAGGGTGCACCGCATTGTCTATGAAGATCTGGTGGACGATGCCGAGAGCGAAATCCGCCGTCTGCTCGGTTATTGCGGGCTTGCTTTCGAGCCGCACTGTCTGCGCTTTTTCGAGACCGGACGGAATGTGCGCACGCCCAGTTCGGAACAGGTGCGTCGCCCGATCTTCCGCGACGCGCTGGACCAGTGGCGTGGCTTCGAGCCGTGGCTTGGCCCGCTGATCGAAACGCTCGGCCCCCTTGCCAGACCCGTCACCGATCGGCCATAATCGCAATTTGGAATGCCCCTATCTGATTATTATCCTTCTCGCTTTTCGGGAATCGGGTGAGCTTCTTCAATCGGGGATCAGATCCAAATTCTCCGCAAGCAAAAGGCATGAAGCCTGATGCGGCAGCGCGAGGATCTGACGGGGCGTTTACGACAAGGGGGGACTATGACGAAGTTTCATGCTCAATCCGGCCCGTTGGGCCGTCGCACGCCTTTGCTTGCTACTTTGCTGGCATCTGCGGGAGGCTTGGCGCTGCTGGCACCGCAAGCGGCTTTTGCTGCGGCAGACCGTGCTGCCCCCCTTCCCGATACGGGCGCGGCGGCAGCTTCGTCTGCACAAACGCCCCCCAAGGACGGCGAGCTGACCGACATCGTCGTCACTGCAACGCGCTCGGGGGCGGAATCGCTGCAGAAGGTGCCGATTGCGGTGTCGGTGGTGAATGTCGATCAGGTCACCAAATCGGGGCAGGGCAATCTGTCCGATCTCGCCAAATTCACCCCCTCACTCGTCATCACCGAAGGTGCGCCGGGCTTCAATAAGTTCAACCTGCGCGGGCTTGCGACGGGCGGCTATGTCACGTCGGACACGTCGGATCGTCCGCTGGTCGCGGTCTATCTCGACGACACGCCGATCTCGGTGCAGGGGCAGACGCCTGACCTGAAGGTCTATGATCTCGACCGCGTCGAAGTGCTGCGTGGGCCGCAGGGCACGCTGTTCGGTGCGGGTTCGATGGCGGGCACGGTGCGCTTCGTGACGGCGAAGCCCGATGCCAGGAGCTTCTTCGGCACCGCCGAAGCGAGCGGCTCGACCACCGAGCATGGTGCCGGCAGTTACAATGTTCGCGGCATGGTCAACATTCCGCTGATCAAGGATCAGCTTGCCGTGCGCGGCAATATCTTTGTCGGCAATGATGGCGGCTTCATCGACAATATCGGCCAGCACAAGGTCAACAACGCCAACAGCAACCGCTCCACCCAGGGCCGGGTCGCGGTGCGCTGGACGCCGACCGACAAACTGATCGTCGATGGCAGCTTCACCTATGAGGACAGCCGCGCCAAGGGGCTGAATACCGGGCTCGATGGCCTTGCGCCCTACACCTATGAGAGCAACGGCGCGGAAGGCACGCGCGACCTGTTCAAGCTCTACACTGGCGGTTTCGATTATGACGCGGGCTTTGCCAATCTGATCGTCACCGGCGCGTATACCGACCGCAAGATCGGCTTCAACGCGAGCCCGGATCCGCAGATCGGCTATTATTTCGCCAGTTATTACGCGCCGTATACGGGGGCGGGCAAATATCCCCTGTACAACCCGCCAGCCAGCTACAACCACGCCGTGACCAGCCTGATCCCGGCCGAAAACTACACGATCAACCAGAAGCTCAACGATTTCATGGCCGAAGCGCGGCTGGTGTCGAAGAACGATGGCCCGATCAAATGGACCGTCGGTGCCTATTATGAAAAGCAGAACCGGCACCTCGTTCAGGACATTCCGGTCGCCGGGTTCGATACGCTGTCCTACCAGAATGCCGCGTTCGGCCCGTTCGCGACGCCGAGCGGCCTGTATGACTCGAAAACCGTGGATGGCGCGTTCAACTCGAACGACATTTTCTCAGGCCTGCAGGATGTTCACGAGCATCAGTTCGCCGCTTATGCGGATGGCACGTGGCATGTCACCGATCGGCTCGATCTGACCGCTGGCCTGCGTTACTTCAATTTCAAGGAAAGCTATTATCTGTACGAAGGCGGCGCGTTCGGCGTGCTGCTCGGCAAGGATGCGCAGGGGCGGACGACAGGCATCACCCAGTCGATTACCTCGACGCTCAAATCGAACGGCGTCAACCCGCGCGCCAACATCTCGTACAAGCTCGACGACAATGTGCTGATCTATGCCGAAGCCGCCAAGGGCTTCCGTTATGGCGGGGCCAATCAGCCGGTGCCGCTGGGCACGGCGGGTCTGGCCGGGCGCTGCACGACGCAGCTCAATGCCTATGGCTATACCGCCGCGCCGGGGACGTTCGGACCCGATAAATTGTGGAACTATACGATCGGCGAAAAGGCCAAGCTGGCGGGCGGGCGCGTCACGCTCAATGCCAGCGCTTATTATATCGACTGGTCCGACGTGCAGACGCGGTTGCGGCTCAATTGCTCGTATTTCTTCACCGACAATAAGGGCAAGATCGCCAGCAAGGGCGTCGAGCTGGAGGCGGCGGTCAAGGCGACGCGCAACATCACGCTCAATGGCAGCTTCTCGTTCAACGATTCGAATGCGCGCGGCGACATCCCGACGGTCGGCGCGTTTGACGGCGACCGTACGCCCTATTCGCCGCAAGTGACCGCGTCGGCCGGGGCGTTCTACGATACCGACCTTGGCAGCGGATCGCTGCATTTGCAGGCGACGTACAAATACATCTCGTCGCAGCAGACCACGTTCAACAATTACTCCACCACGCTTGACCCGAAGACCAAGCAGCTGATCGTCGACAAAACCAGCAATGGTGGGGCCAGCCAGACCTTCGCCGTGATCCCCGAAAGCCATAATGCCAGCGCGTCGATCACCTATGACGTGGGCCAGTTCGAATTCGGCGTTTTCGGCAACAATCTGTTCGATGGCGTCAAGGTGATCGATATCCAGCGCGCGACCTATTACGCGATCTATCAGGCGGGGTCGCGCGTGACCTATGCGCGCCCGCGCACGATCGGCGTGCGGGCGAAGGTGAAATTCTGACCCGACTGGGGAGGGCGGCAAACCGCTCTCCCCATCGCCTTCAGTCGCGGAACACGATCGTCCGCGCGCCATTGGCCAGCACGCGTCCGCTCAGATGGAGACCAACCGCGCGCGACAGAACGCGGCGCTCGATGTCGCGGCCCTTGCGCACCAGATCCTCCGCCGTGTCGGCGTGGCTGATCCGTTCGACATCCTGTTCGATGATTGGCCCTTCGTCGAGATCGCCGGTCACATAGTGCGCGGTCGCCCCGATTACCTTCACCCCGCGCGCATGGGCCTGATGATAGGGCTTGGCCCCTTTGAATCCGGGCAGGAAGCTGTGGTGGATGTTGATGCAGCGGCTGGCGAATTTGGCTGCGAGATCGTCCGACAGAATTTGCATATAGCGCGCCAGCACCACCAGATCGGTGTGCGTGGCCTGATGGATCGCCCAGATCTTGGCTTCCTGTTCGGCCTTGGTCGCGGGGGTGATTGGCAGATGGTGGAAGGGAATGCCCGCCAGATCGAGCGACGAAAAGGCCTCGGCCGGATGGTTGGAGATGATCCCGACCACCTCCATGTCGAGCTCCCCGATGCGGCGACGGTAGAGCAAGTCGACCAGGCAATGGTCGAACTTCGACACCAGGATCAGCACCCTTTGCCGGGCATCGGCCGGGCGGAGCGTAAGCGTCATGCCATAGTCTTTGGCAAGCGCATCGAACCCGCTGTGCACCGCCGCCGCATCCCCCCCGCCGGGGATGGAAAAGGCGGTGCGCATGAAGAAACCGCCCGAATCCGCGTCATTATACTGGCTGGAATCGGTGATGTTGCCGCCACAGGCGAGAATGTGGCCGGAGACGGCGGCGACGATGCCGGGCCGGTCCTGGCACGACAAAGTGAGGATGAAGGGCTGCACGGACATCACGCCTCCGCAGGAATGGGCGCGGCGTCCATGCCGAAGGTCCGCACGCGTAGATCGTCGACGGCGTAGCTGCGCACGCTCGTCCAATAATGATAGGCGGCCCAGAAGCCGGTGAGCGACAGCGCCAGCAAGGCATAGCGCAGCGATGCGGCATTACCGCCGAGCGGCCCAGTCAGCATGTCGCTGATCCAGCCGACGACGGTGGGCGCGATGATGAGATTGGCGACATTGGCGGTGAGCAAACTGATCGCCATGCCCTGTGCGCGCATCGGCGCTGGCATGAAATTGAGCAGCAGCGCCATGGTCGGGCCGACATAGAGATAGATGGCGGGCACCACAATCCACAGCATCGCCGTCGCCACGGTGAGCGAATGCGTCCAGTAAATCAGGAAGGACGGGATCGTCGATGCCGCGACGATGACGGCGAGCAGCCGGGCGATCCATTTCGGATCCTGCATTTGCGGCAGCGCGAGGATGGCGCTGGTGGCGATCGTCGCGACCGTACCCGCCCAGAAATAGATCGTGCCGAGGCGCCCGCCCGCCTCTGCGGTCGACAGGCCATAAGCGCGCTCGAAATAGGTCTGCGTCCAGAACAACAGGCCCCAGCCCCACAGGCAAATCACCGTGCCGGCCGCGTTGATGTGCCACGCAGATCGCTGTGTCCACAGGAAGCGGCACGTCTCGACAAAGCTTGCAGCGGGGGCGCTGTCTTCGGTGACCAATTCGAAGCGGCCGCGTACCGGCTCGCGCACGGTCAGCAGGATCAGCAGGCCGAAGATCACGCCCGGTACGCCCAGCGCGATAAAGGCCGCGCGCCAGCTATGGAAATGCTCGACGATCGCGCCCGCCAGGCTCGATCCCATCCACGCGCCAAGCGGCAGGCCCAGCGCATAGATGGTCAGCGCATAGGCGCGCCGTCCGCGCGGGAAATTGTCGGCGATGATCGAGGTTGAGGGCGGGGTGCCGCCAGCCTCGCCGATGCCGACCGCGATGCGCGCGAGCAGAAACTGCAGATAGTTTTGCGTCAGGCCCAGCAAAGCGGTTGCTGCCGACCAGAGGATCATCGCGCCCGCGACGATGTTGCGGCGATTGGCACGATCGGCATAGCGCGCGATCGGCAGCCCGACAAAGATGTAGAAGAAGGCGAGCGAAACACCGGTCAGCCAGGCAACGCCCGAATCGCTGAGGCCAAATTCCTTGCGGATCGGTTCGAGCACGGTCGCGACGACATAGCGGTCGGCGATGTTGACCGCATAGACCAGCCCCAGCACCAGCACGACATACCAGCGCGCCGATTCCAGGCGCGGTGTCGTCGATGTCATCATGCTGGCCCCCATTGTCTTCGTTCCCCGCCGTCAGCTGCCGCCGGGTCTGTTGCGCGGTGCAGGCGGCGGTTCGGTCACCCCGATCGCGCGCGTCCACAGATCGCCCAGACTAGCGGCGTAACTGCCTGGCAGATAGACCTCACACGCGGTGTCGCTGATCGGCGCGATCCACACCGGCACATGGTGGATCGTCGTCGCGGCGATCTGGCCGGGGCCGAAAACGGGATTTTCGGAATCGAACCACCCGCTCACGTTCAGCAGCGCACGCCAGCCGGGGCCGGTGAGCGTGGCGCGGATCAGGCCGCCGCCGATGGGCGAAAGTGCGCCACGATCGGCGATATGCGCGGCGATGGCGGGCGTGTGCTGCGCCGCGTCGATCAACCACCAGCGTCGCGGTTCGACCTGCACTATCCGCCCGGTTGGAAGATCCGGCGGTACGCCCTTGTCCCACAGGTCAAGCGCGACGACATCGTCCGCCGGGGCCATCGCCAGGGTGACTCGCGCGTCAGTCACGATAGCGTGTCCCTTCGGCATCGTAGAAAAGCGGTGCCCTAACGGTCACGTGGGCGGACTGATTGCGCGTGGGGGAGGTGGCGAGCAGACGTTCGCCGATCCGCAGTCTTCCCGCAGCGAGCAAGCCCAGCGCAATCGCGCCCTCGCCCAGCACACGCCCGGTGGCGGAGGTGACATGGCCCAGCACCGGTTCGCCGGTCGCGGTGACCAGCATTGCCCCTTCGGGGATCGGCGTTTCGCTGGTCAGGCCGACGAGCTGCAAGCGATCGGGCGCTGACAAAGCCGGGCGGGTCAACCCTGCCGTACCGATGAACCCGCCGCTCTTGCGCAGCATCCGCTCAAGCTGGAGGTCATGCGGGGTGGTGCGGCCATCGGCCTCCGCCCCGATCACGATATGGCCCTTTTCGATCCGCAGGAATTCCAGCGCCTCCAGCCCATAAGGCGCACCGCCGCGCGCGCGCGTGGCCGCTTCCACGGCATCCCACACCGCGCCCGCATCGCTGGCCACGGCATAAAGTTCGAAGGCGCGCTCGCCGCTATAGCTCGCGGCGAGGATCAGCACGGCCACCCCTGCGATCTCGGCATGAGCCAGCCCCATATGCGCGGGCGGGGCGATGCCGGTCAGCTCTGCTACAATGGCCTTCGCGCATGGCCCGGCCAGCGCGATCCCGGCGAAATGCTCTTGTTGCGCCACCACCGACACGCGCAGATGCGGGGCGAGCACGCGGTGGGCATAGCTGAGATGCGCCTCCATCCGGTCGGCCCCGCCGGTCGAACTGGTCAGCAGATAGCGGTTTTCCTCCAGCCGCCAGACGGTGCCGTCGTCCATCACCATACCGTCTTCGCGCAGCAGGAAGGTGTAACGTCCGCGCCCGACCGCGAGCTTGGCGATGCCGGTCGCGCACACGCTTTCGAGCAATGCCGCCGCATCCGGCCCGACCACAGCGAATTTGGCCAGCGTCGAGACATCGACGATCCCTGCGGCGGTGCGCACCGCGCGCGCCTCGCGCAGTGCCGCCTGATGCAGCGTTTCGCCCGCTATCGGATAGGCGCGCGGCCGGTGCCACAGCCCGAGTGGTTGCCAGATCGGGGCGAGGCGCTGGTGGCGATCGTAGAGGGCCAATCGGCGGCTCGGCGCGGCATGGCCGCCGCCATCGGCCCCGGCCAGCGCGCCCAGCGTTACCGGCGTGAACGGCGCGCGGAAGGTGGTGAGACCGGCTTGCGGAATGGTGACCCCGGCGACGCTCGCCAGCCGCGCGAGCGCGGCCATATTGCTGGTCTTGCCCTGGTCGGTCGCCATGCCGAGCGTGGTGTAGCGTTTGAGATGCTCGACCGAGCGATAGCCTTCGGTCCAGGCGAGATCGATATCGGCGGCGGTCACGTCATTCTGGAAATCGATGAAGCTGGTTTTGGGGTTTGGCAGATCCGCGACAGCGGTGCCGACCGGCGGAAGGTCGCCCGCTGCCGCGCCGACGCTCGATACCGCTTGCCGCGATGCCCCGGGGACGAACGCCTGGATTTCCTCGTGCCAGTCGAGCGCGCCGCCCGCCTGACTGTGCAGATGCACGACAGGGGTGAAGCCCCCCGAAACCGCCAGCAGATCGGCCTCGAAGCGCGTGCGCTCGGTCCAGATGTCCGCCTCGACCGAGTGCAGATGATGGCGTTTGCCCGAGGTCGAGATCGGGAAGGCATTGGTGTGGACGGGGTGCGCGGCGGCGCTGGCGATGGCGCTCTTTTCTGCGCGCGAATCCAGAATGGCGACGACGGTGCCGCCCGCCGCGGTAATCGCGTCGGCAGTGGCATAGGCATCGTCATTGTTGGTGGCGATGACGATGCGCTGGCCCGGCAGCACCCTGAACCGCTCAATATAGCGACGCACCGCTTGCGACAGCATCACGCCGGGGCGATCATTTCCGGCGAAGGTTAGCGGGCGCTCGATCGCGCCGGTCGCCAGCACGATGCGGCGCGTGCGAACATGCCACAGCCGTTGTGCGGGCTGGCCGGGGGCAGGGGGCTGGCCGGGCTCCACCAAGCGCTGGACCAGCGTGACAAAGCCGTGATCCCATAGGCCGGTTGCGGTGGTGCGGGTCAGCACGCGCGCGCCGTCGATCGCTTCGCTCACTACGCGGTCCTGCTCGACCAGCAGCACGCGTTCTCCCACCTGCAGGGCGGCGCGCGCGGCGGCGATTCCGGCGGGGCCGCCGCCCACCACCAGTACGTCGCAAAAGACCGAACGGTGTTCGTAAGGGTCGGGATCGGGCGCGGTCGGTGCCTTGCCCAGCCCGGCGGCACGGCGGATGAAGCGTTCGTACAGTAGCCAGCGCGAGGGTGGCCCGAAAAAGGTCTTGTAATAGAAGCCCGCCGTCAGGAACCGCGCGGCGAGCCCGTTGATCGCGCCCAGATCCACCGCGAGGCTCGGCCAGCGATTCTGGCTGCGCGCGACAAGGCCATCATAGACATAGACGTCGGTCGCGCGCGTATTGGGTTCGCGGCGTCCGCCTTCGCCGACCGTAACCAGCGCATTGGGCTCCTCAACGCCCGCGCTCAGGATGCCGCGCGGGCGGTGATATTTGAAACTGCGCGCGACCAGGCCGATGCCATTCGCCAGCAACGCCGCCGCCAGCGTATCGCCGGGGCTGGCGCGCAGCGGTACGCCATCGAAGGTGAAACGGAGCGTCGGCGCGGGGCCGCCGGGCAAGCGTGACGGGCCGCTCATCGATGCAGCGCCGGATCAAAGGCGGCGACGGATGCGATCTCGTGCGTCTGGCGGTGGCGGCGCAAGACCAGCCACTGTCGACACCCAAAGGCATGACGCCACAGCTCCTCATCGAAGCCGCGCGGGTTGGCGCGCGCATAGAGCCGCCCGACCGCTTCGTCCGCGGGCATATCCAGCGTCACGATCGAATCGAGCGTGCGTTCATAGCCGAATTCATTCTGTGCGCGCGGGCCACAATAGGGGCAATCGATCTGCAGCATCAGCGCAACTGCGGCAGGACGCCGACGCCTGCTTCATCGATGGTCGCGCCGCGCGCGAAGCGGTCGAATGCGAAGGGCGCGGCGAGCGGATGATTATCGCCCGTCGCCAGCAAATGCGCGTAGCACCAGCCCGAAGCAGGCGTCGCCTTGAAGCCGCCATAACACCAGCCGCCATTGAGATAGAGTCCGTCGACCGGCAAGGCCGACAGGATCGGCGATCCGTCGAAGCTCATATCGGTCGTGCCCGCCCAGCACCGGACCATCCGCAATCGCGATAGCGCGGGCACGAGCGCGATCGCTTCCGCGGCGGCCTTCTCGATCCTTGGCGGCAGGCCGCGCTGGGCGTAGCTCGGGAACTGGTCGGGGTCGCCGCCTAGCACGATCCCGCCTTTGTCGGACTGGCTGATATAGCAATGCAGCGACTGCGACATGATGACGGTGTCGATCATCGGCTTGACCGGCTCGGTGACGAAGGCCTGCAATGTCTGCGCTTCGATCGGAAGCTGGAGGCCCGCAAACGCCGCGACGGGGCCGCTATTGCCCGCCACGCAAATGCCGACGCGACCGGCGGCGATGGGGCCCCGCGTCGTCGCGACGCCGCTCACCCGCCCGCCGGTCATGGCGAAGCCGGTGACTTCGCACTTCTGGATCACGTCGACGCCCAGCGCATCGGCGGCGCGGGCATAGCCCCAGGCGACGGCGTCGTGCCGCGCGGTGCCGCCCCGGCGCTGGATCAGCCCGCCGTGAATCGGAAAGCGCGCATCGGGGGCCATATCGAGCAGCGGCACCAGCTTTTGCACCTGCGCGCGCGTCAGCAATTCGGCATCGATCCCGTCGCAGCGCAAGGCATCGCCGCGCTGCGCCAGCGCCGTCATATCGCCGTCGGAATGGCCGAGGAACAGCGCGCCGCGCGGGGAAAACATGACGTTGAAGTTGAGCGCGTCGCTCATCCCCTCCCACAAATCGAGCGCGAAATCGAATAGGTCGTGCAGGGGTTTCTGGCGGTAGTTAGAACGCACGATCGTCGTGTTGCGCCCGGTATTGCCGCCGCCGATCCACCCCTTTTCGAGCACCGCGATGTTGCGCAGGCCGTGAACCTTGGCGAGGTAATAGGCCGTGGCCAGACCATGCCCGCCGCCACCGATGATGATGATGTCATACGACTTCTTCGGCTCCGGGTCGCGCCACGCTTGCTCCCAGCCGCGCTGCCCGGTGAGCCCGGCCTTGAGCAGCGCCAGTGCCGAATAGCGCTTCATGCCGCCCACCCGCGCTGCTTGCGCCAATCGGGCTCCAGACTTTTGAAGCGGGCGAGGCCGAGCTTGGTAATGTCGGCGAAGGAGCAGGTGCCGTCGACGACGAGATCGCGAAGGGCATGGCCGCTGGCGGGCGACAGGCCGAAGCCGACGCCTGACATGGTCGCGACGGTAACGTTGGCGGGATGGTCGAGCCGGTCGAGAATCGGGCGGCCATCGGGCGTATTCTCGATCACCCCCGCCCACGAACGGATGACGTTCAGGTGTGCGGCCTTGGGAAACATCTCCGCGACGCGGCGGGCTAAGTTGCGGATCAGCGGCGACGTCGGGCGCGCCTTTGGGCCGGCTTCGTCCATGTCGATCCACTCATGCGGGCCGCCGCCAAAAGCGAGATTGCCGCGCAGCGTCTGCCGCCCGTACAGGCCATTGCCATCGACGCCGCCGATCCGCATCAGCGGGGCGGGTTCGGTCACGATCATCTCCGCGCGGGCCGAGGCGAGCGGGAAATCCACGCCAAGCGGGGCAAGCAGCATCCCCGATTGCGGCCCCGCCGCGACGACCAGCGCGTCGCAGGCGATCCGCCCGCGCGGCGTATCGACCGCGACGACCTTGCCGCCCTTGGTCTCGATCGACAAAGCCGGGCAATGTTGCAGGATGCGCCCGCCCAAATCCTGCAGCGCCCAGGCATAGGCCTGCACCGTGCGCTGCGGATTGGCATGGCCGCCAAAGCGCAAATGAATGCCGCCGAGGCAGCTCTGGTCGGTCAGCGGCACCATGTCCTGCGCCTGCTGGCTGTCCAGATCATCGACGCGGTAGCCCATCGCGCTGCACATCCGCCCGACCGCGCGGTAATGGTCGAGCAGGTCCGGATCACGCTGGATGATGATGCGTTCGCGGCGATATTCGGTCGGATAGCCGAGCAGATCGTCCATCAACGGCCACAGCCGCTGTTCTTCCGCGAAGAGCGGGCTCTGATAATGCGAGGCACCGCCGCCATTGCGACCCGAGGCTTCCCAGCCGACGATCCCCTTGTCGAGCACCACCAGGTCGAACCCGTCGCGCGCCAGCCACCAGGCCGCGCTGAGGCCGGTGACGCCCGCGCCAATCACGACGACCGCTGCGCCCTTGGGCAGGTCTGCCTCAGACATGCATAGTGCCGCCGAGCCCTGCGACATGATCCGCCTCTTCCGGCGTGCCGATCACGGTATAGGGCGTCCACTGCGTCGGGATGCCGAACCACACGTCCCATCCCGCCGTCATCGCGGTGCTTTCCTGCCAGTCGGCGAGGATGCCGAGCGGCACAGGGCGCACCGGCGCGCGGAAGCTGGCGACCGGCACCGTGGCGAGCGGCATGCCCTGCTGTTCGGCGAGCAGGCACGCCACCTGATCGCGGCAGCGCCGCCCCTGGCACGCGCCCATCCCGGCACGGGTCAGGCGCTTGATCTGGTCGGGATGGGCAGGCCCGTCGTTGAGCAGCGAAGCGAGCGAGCGCGCGGCCATTGCCTGCGGCCGATCAAGATAGCGGGGCGGCTGCACGCCGAGCAGATCGGCGCGGGTAACCTCTTCGCAGTGGCAGACGATGGTGTCGGGGGTGGTGTGCTGGCCGAGCGCGGCGGACCAGGCCTGAAGATAGGCGGGGTCTGGCCGGGTGGCCGTGGCGGCGTCGCCGATCAGGCGGATGGTTTCGCCCGGGAGGGTGCCTGCTGCATCGAGCAACTCGGTTGCCGGGGTGAGGCCGATGGCGAGCACAATCGTGTCGCAGGGGATTTCCAGCGCCTCTTCCTTCTCCGGCGAAGGCCGGGGCCCAGTCGCGGAGGTTTCGGTAACGGAGCGTAGCGCTTCCCAATCGCCGTTTCCCGACTGGGCCCCGGCCTTCGCCGGGGAAGGAAGACGGGTTAGGGTAACGCCTTCAACTCCATCGATCCCGGTGTGTGTCGCCGCAACGGTGTGACCCAGCAAGATCGGCACGCCCGCCGCCGCGACTTGCTCCGCCAGCGCTGCGGGGCCCTGCACCGTCTCCGCCACTTCGACCAGCGCCGCAACCGCGATCCCGCGCGCGAGCGCGAGCAGCGCCGTTTCCAGCGCCAGTGCGCCCGAACCCAGGATCACGATCCGACGGCTCGCCAACGCGTCATAGCGCGTCAGCAATGCGGCAAAGCCTTGCGCGCCCATCACCCCCGGCTGATTCCACCCGGCAAAGCCCAACACCAGATCGCGCGCGCCGGTCGCCAGCACCAGCCGCCCGAACCCGACCATCGTCGCGGCTTCGGCATCGGCAATGCCCAGCATCGGCTCGGGCAAGGCGCGCAACGCCGGGCCGTTGACATACAGTCCCCAGGCACAGGTGCCGAGCCGGACATCGACCCCGGCGGCGAAAGCGGCCTCCAGCGCGGGATTGCTGGCGAACACCTGCTCCAGCATCCGCGCGGGTTGCTGGACCGCCGCCGTCATGCGACCGCCGTAGAAATAGGGAACGTCACTGCCGATCAATGCGCCCGGCACCGGATTTTCGTCGATCAGCAACACCGACGCGCCGTCCGCCGCTGCCGCAATCGCCGCCGCTGTGCCCGCCGATCCTGCGCCCACTACCACCACATCGAAGCGCGCCTCAGGCGCGGGCACCTTGCCGTCGATCGCGTGGAAATCGCGCGCCGTCATACCGCGTCGAGCGCTTGGCTGAGATCGGCCAGCAAATCCTCGACATGCTCGATCCCGACCGACAGCCGTAGCGTGGCGTCGGTAATCCCGCCCGCCGCGCGCTCCGCAGGGGTAAGCGCGTAATGCGTCGTGGTCGCCGGATGCGTGATCAGCGTTTCCGATCCGCCAAGGCTGACTGCAAAACGCAGCAGCGTCAGCCGGTCGAGAAAGCGGAACGCCTCCGCCTCGCCGCCGACGACCGCGAAGGAAAAGGTCGATCCCGCCGCCTTGCATTGGCGATCATAGACCGCGCGTGCGGCGTTGCCTTCGGGCAGGAAGCCGAGATAGAGGATGCTCGCCACCTTGGGGTGATCGCGCAAAAATTCGGCGATGCGGCGGGCATTGTCCATTGCGCGCTCGACCCGCACATGCACCGTTTCCATCGATCGCAGCAGCAACCAACTGGTATAGGGGTCGAGATGGCTGCCAAGCGTGGTGCGCAACAGCCGGAGCGGCGCGACCAACGCTTCGCTGCCGCTGACGCCGCCCGCGAGCAAATCGCTATGGCCGCCACAATATTTGGTCAGGCTGGTCATGCACAAATCAGCCCCCAGCGCGATCGGGCGCTGCATCAACGGCCCGAGCAAGGTGTTGTCGACCACCACCAACGGGCGCAGCCCGGTGCGCGCCCCAACGGCGCCGGCAATGTCGACGACCAAGGCGATGTCGACGATCGCGGCGGTCGGGTTGGCCGGGGTTTCGATCACGATCAGCTTGAGCGGCCCGTGGCTGAGCGCCTCCTCGACCGCAGCCTCGATGCTGGCGCGGTCGCACCCATCGGTGAATTCGGCATGGGCGACGCCGAAGCCCGGCATCAGCCCGGTATAGAGCCCGTTGGTGCCGCCATAGATCGGGCGGCTGAACACCACGCTGTCGCCGGGGCGCAGATGCGCGAGGGCGATCGCCGAATGCGTCGCCATGCCGCTGTTGAACACAGCGGCACCTTCGGCCCCATCCAGCGCCGCCAGCCGCGCCTCGACCATGTCGAGACCGGGATGGCTTAGCCGGGCATAAATATGGCCGGGCCGCCCGACTTCGGGGCCGGTTCCGTCGAAATACGCCTCGTGAATGTCCTTCGCCTGCCTGGCCGAGGCGTAGGCGAAGGTCGAGGTCATGTAGATCGGCGGCTTGGCGGCGTTGGCGGCGCTGGCCGGATCGTAGCCCGCGCGCACCGCGAGCGTTTCGGGACGCCACACGGGAGGAGTCTCGTTGCTCATCGCGCCGCGCGATCAAGATAGGCGTTGGCCTTGGCGCAATACCAATCGACGAAGCGCATTGTCAGCGATTCGGCATCGGGGCTGTACGGGCCCGGCGTATAGCCCGGCGAATTGACGCCAAGCTGGTTATTTTCGGCCAGCTCCTTGTCCTGCAAATTGGTGCGCGTCCACAGGTCGGTCAGCGAGGCGATGTCATAGTCCACACCCTCCACCGCGTCTTCATGCACCAGCCATTTGGACACGACATGCGTTTCGGTCGGCGACACCGGATATGCGCTGAAGGCAAAGGTATATTCGGCGGTCGAATGGCAGAAATTGTTGGGTTCGATCGCCCAGCGCAACGAGCCGGTGTCGCCGCCGCCAATATCGCACATCAGCTTCTTGACGGTAAATTGCCCGTCGGTGCTCATCGCCACCGTGCCGTCATTCAGTGGAAAGCGCACCGCTTGCCACCAATCCTCGCCCACCGGTCCCATCGGCATCGCCAGATCGGCCATGCGCCGTTCGAAGCGGCTCGCCGTATCATCGGCGAAATCGAAATAGGCCGAGGCGTTGATCGGGAAGGATCGCGAGAGTTCGGGGTGGCCGCTCGCGCAATGATAGCATTCGCGGCCATTTTCCATCACCAGCTTCCAATTGGCATATTCGACCAGCGTCGCCTGATGCGCGAGCTTGGCATGGCCAAGATTGTGCGGCGCGAGCAGCGGTGTCAGGTCGCGCCGTATCGTGGCGATGTCGGGTGGCGTTTCGGCAAGGCAGACGAACACGGCCCCGGCAACGCGTTCGAGATGGATCGGCTTCAGGCTGTGCTCGCCCTTGTCGAAGACTTCGGGCATCCGTCCCGCCGCGAGCAGACGCCCGTCCAGACCATAGGTCCAGCTGTGATAGGGGCAGATCAGTCGCGCGACATGGCCTTCGCCGGGCTTGCACAGGATCGACCCGCGATGGCGGCAGCTATTGTGGAAGGCGCGCAATTCGCCGTCGCGGCCGTGGACCACCAGCACCGGCCAGCGACCGATCATGAAGGACAGATAGTCGCCGGGCTGGCGCAATTCCGCCTCGAACCCGACGAACAGCCACGACTGGCCGAAGATCGCCGCCAGATCGAACTCGAACGCGTCCTGACCGGTATAGAGCGCCTGGGGCAGCGAATGGCCGACCGGACGCGCCTGTAGCAGTGCCGAAATATCCCCGAGGTTCAAAACCGAAATCCTCCCACCTGCCCACCATAGAAGAGTGACATGGCGAGCAACCGATGCTGAAATCGCATTTGCGCATGGCGATATGCCAAAAGCTGTGGGGTCGGTGCGCCGCCGCGCCGCACCGTTGCACCGCCCGAAAAAACACGCTTGGTATCGAAAAACGGCATAGCCGCGCGTAAGGCTTGCCATGTGCCACCAGCCAGCAGGGGGATTCCCATCGCACGCACCACACCTGTCAACCGGCGCTGGTTGCCGCTGAACGCGCTACGGGCATTCGACGCGGTCGGCCAGCGGCTGAGCTTCACCGCCGGCGCGCAGGCGCTCAACGTCTCGCAAAGCGCGGTGAGCCGCCATGTTATCAGCCTGGAGGAACTGCTCGGCCACAAATTGTTCGATCGTTCGGGCCAGGCGCTGGTGCTGACCGAAGCGGGCAAGGTGCTGCTGCCCGAAGTCGGCAAGGCGTTCGACCGGCTGGAGCAGACGATGAACGCGATCTGCGCCAATCCCGCCGCCAGCCGTCCGATCCGCATCCACATCCCGCCGACGCTGTTGCAGCAAGTGGTGATGCCGATGATCCAGGCCTTCCACGCCGAGCATCCCGACATCCGCATCGATATTTCGAGCTCGCACGCGGTCGGCTTGCCCAGCACCGAGACGGATATGGCGATCGTGTTCGATCGCCCCAATATCGACGATCGCGTCACCGATCTGTTGTGGATGGTGCGCGTCGCCCCGGTGTGCGCTCCGCAGACCGCCGAACGGCACCGGGGCAAGACGCTGGAGCAGTTCCTGGCCGATGCGCCGTTGCTCCACGTCAAGCTGGAGGGGCAGCCGCGCGGACTGTTGTGGAGCGCTTATGCCAATCAGTGTCGCATCGCGCTCGACTCCGACCGTGGCCTTGCCTTCGACGCCAACGCACTGGCGGTCAGCTATGCGATGCAGTCGGATGGTGTGGCGCTCGCCGATATCGACATGTTCGCGCCCGAAATCGCCGCAGGCCAGCTTGTCATTCCCTATGAAGCGGTAATCAACGACGGGTTCGGTTACTATCTGAAACTGCGTGCCGACGATCTGGCCGACCCGACGATCAGCATGGTGCGGAGCTGGCTGATCGCGCACTTCGCCGCGCGAGGCCACGCGAAAGCGTAAGGTCGGCAAACGAAGCGTTTGAAATCGCGATCATTATGAGGGTGTTTCCGCCCACCGCACGCGCGATAGCAAAAAAAGTTCCATAACGCCGATTATCCCGTCCGGTTTTCGCGCGTCGGTATCGTTTTGTTAACGAGGAGATCTCGTTTGCCGATGCCGACCGCGAAACACTTTACGGGAGTCGACACCCGTTTTGCGCGGCCGGGCGGTTGGCGCAGCCTGTCGGGGGGCATCTGCGCACTGGCGAACCGAGCGCGCGCCTTGTCGGCAGTCGCCGCTCTCTCCTCGACCTATTGACCACGCTGACCAGCGCAGGAACGACACATGCTACTCGAATCGCAGGACTATCAAGGCTGGAATTCGCCGTGGGAGCGCAGCGCGACCAGCGTCGATCGTGGCCCTTGCGCGTGGACTGTGCTGATTCCCTTTTTCAATGAGCGGAATTTCCTGGATGGCACTTTGGCCAGCCTTGCCGCGCAGGACGTGCCGTTCGAGCTGATCCTGATCGACAATGGCTCAACCGATGGCAGCGGCGATGTTGCGGCGGCGATCTGCCAGCGGCTCGGTCTTTCCTTCACGCTGCGCGTCGATCGCCGTCCAGGCAAGGTGAACGCGCTGCAAAGCGGCATCGAGTGCACGAAGACGCCGTTCGTCGCGACGTGCGATGCCGATACGCTGTATCCGACCGATTATTTGCGCAAGGCGCAGCATCTGCTCGAAACCTCGGGCGCGGTGGCAGGGGGTGCCTATTTCGTCACGCCCACCGCGACTGCAGAGGATCACGCCCAGGCGGCGCAGCGCATGGCGCGTGCGGCCAAGCTGCTGCCGGCGCAATGCCACGCCGGTGGGGCGGGGCAAGTGTTCCGTACCGATGCGCTGCGCCGCGCGGGGCAATTTGATGCCAGTCGCTGGGGCTATGTGCTGGAGGATCACGAGATCATGCACCGCATGGCGAAGCTTGGTCGGCTGGCTTATGGCGGTGCTCTGTGGTGCGCGCCTTCACCCCGCGAACGCGATCGGGAATCGATCCGCTGGACGTTGCTGGAACGCGTTCTGTATCATGTGACTCCGAAGCCCGCCCGCGACTGGTTCTTCTACGATTTCCTCGGTCGTCGGCTTGCCGCGCGTAAATTGACGAGCGACCGGATCCGCGAACGTCAGTTTTACGCGCAGACGGATTTTGCCAACCGTTCGGCCACACCCGCCTGATCGTCGGTAAATGTATGTGCGCGCTTGCGAAGTGACGCGCGGCGCGCTCTAGACGGCAGAATGCCGTGGCTGCTTCTTCATCGATGACCGAGGCCGGTCTCAAGGCGGTGTTCCTGGCGGAACGGCCGATGCTGTTGCGCTTGCTCGCGGCACGTCTCGGCAATCCCGCCGATGCAGAGGATGCGCTGCAGGACATTTGGCTCAAGCTCGATCAGCACGGCGCGCCGCCCGTCGCCCAGCCGGCCGCCTATCTGTATCGCATGGCTACGAATCTGGCGGCGGATCGGCGGATCGCGTCGGCGCGCGCGGGGGCGCGTGACACCGCATGGCTGGAGGTGCAGCCTGCGGCCGAGGAGCATCCCTCGATCGAGCACACTCTGCTGGCGCGCGAGCGGCTTGCGCGACTCGAAGCCGCGCTCGCCGCGATGCCTGAGCGGATGAGCCAGGCCTTGCGCCTGTATCGCGTCGAAAACCTGCCCCAAAAGCAGATCGCCGAGCGGCTTGGCATGACGGTTAGCGGTGTCGAAAAGCTGTTGAGACGGGCTGTTAAAGAAATTCACGCATATAAACTGGCGGGCGAGGCGGAATCGGGCGATGTGTATCGTCTATCCGATGAAGGGGACTCTCATCGTGGCCGTTGAAGACGCGACTATCGTCGACCGCGCCATCGACTGGCATTTGCGCCAGGGCGATATGGGCGAGGCTGACTGGCGCGCTTTCGTCGCCTGGCTGGAGGAAGATCCCGCGCACGCGCAGGCTTTTGACACGGTTGCGCTCGACATGGCGATGTTGTCCGAACGCGCCGATCTTTTTCCCGCGCAACCCATGGTGGTAGCGCCAGTCGTGGCGCGGGCACCGACTCGACGCCTTTGGGCGTGGGTTGGCGGAGGGGCAGCGGTTGCGGCCGCAGCCAGTGTTACGCTGATGGTGGCACCGATCGGTTCCGGCAGTGCGAGCGCCGCCTATGCTGTTGAAACCAAGCCAGGTCAGCGGCAGGATATCGCGCTGAGCGACGGTACGCGGATTGAGCTGAACGGCGCGAGCCGGTTGGTGCTGGACCGCAACAATCCTAGAATTGCAACGCTCCAGGCGGGCGAGGCGACTTTCCATGTCCGCCATGATCCGCGCGATCCGTTTACGGTGCGATCCGGCACGATGACGGTCCAGGACTTGGGCACCGTCTTCAATGTCGAACGCGATGGCGCGCGGTTTGATGTGCAGGTCGCTGAAGGGTCGGTTTTGTTCCAGCCGCGCCAGCAAGCGGTGACGCTGCGCTCCGGCGCTGCGGTCTCGGCGCGGGAGGATCTTGGCAGCGTGACGGTGATGAAGATCGACGCCGCCAAGGTCGGCAGCTGGCGAAATGGGGTTGTCGCCTTTGGCGGGGAACCGTTCGGGCGTGTCATCACTTCGGTCAGACGGATCGACGGAGTCATCCTTTCGATTGAGCCGAGCTTGTCGCAGCAGCCCTTTACCGGCATGGTCCGCTTCACGGGTGAAGCGGCGCGGGATGTTCCGCATATTGCCGCGCTGGTTGGGGCTGAGTGGCATCACGATGGCGAGCGATGGACCATCTCGCCGAAATAGCCGTAATTTGCTGTGCCTGAACAGAAAAACAAAACGGCTGGGACGTCGCATCTTCGCCTTTGTGTTTTTCTCCAGCATACCGGTTGTAGCGGCCGCCGATTCGCCGCGCGTTGCGGTCCCCGCTGAACCGCTCGACGAGGCATTGACGGCGCTGGCGCGCCAAATCGGCTTCGACATCATTAGCACCGAGCCGGGCCTGGCGCGGGTTCGGACCCGGGGCGTGACCGGCCAGATGCCGCCACGCGAAGCCTTGCGGCGGCTGCTGGATGGCACAGGCTATCGTGCGGTGGCGGTCGATGGCCGCAGCTACCGCATCGTACGGGCTCCGCGACTGGTCCTTCATCCGCGCCTGTTGGCGCCGCGGATTCCGGAACCGGCGTCAGGCGACGACATCATCGTTACGGCAGGCAAGCAGAAATCTACCTTGCTTCGGTTCCCCGGCAGCGTGCTCATGGTCGGCGGGTTTTCTCCGGGTGCATTGGCGGGGCGTCCCATCGATATGGACGAGGTCGCGCGGGGTACGCCGGTCTTGCAGAACACCGAGCTCGGCGTCGGTCGCAACAAGATTTTCATTCGCGGGGTTGCCGACAGCAGCTTCAACGGTGCCACGCAATCCACCGCGAGCATCTATTTCGACGAGGTGCCTCTAGGATATTCCGGGCCGGAGCCCAGCCTCAACCTTTACGATATGAAAGGCGTCGAGGTGCTGGAGGGGCCACAGGGGACCTTGTACGGATCGGGGGCGATCGGCGGGATCATACGGCTGACGCCCAATCCGGTTGATTTGCGGGTGGCCTCGGCTTCGCTGAGCAGCGGTGCGACCGCGACCGAGGGCGGTGGCGGCGGTTTCGATGTTGCTGGTATGGCCAACTTACCGTTGATCGAGGACCGCGTGGGCCTGCGCGTCGTTGGCTATCGTGATCGCGACGGCGGTTTTATCACCGATCGCACAAGAAAACTCTCGAATATCAACCGCACCGATACGGTTGGCGGGCGTGCGACGCTCGCCATCGATCCGGGGGATGGATGGAGCGTCGAACTCGGCGGGCTCGCCCAACGAATTGAGGCTGCCGATGCCCAATATGCCGAGCAAACCGTCGGCCCCCTCGCGCGGCGCTCCCTGGCGCAGCCTTATAGCAGCGAGATCAAACTGCTGCGGGGCGTCCTGCGCAAACATTGGGACAGCGGGCTCGATCTGATTTCGGCGACTGGTTATGTTGAATTGCAGACGTCGGACACCTTTGATGCGACCCGCGCGATCGGCAGCAAGGGGCCGACGATCTATACCAACGATCAGTCGAATGCCTTGTTCGTGCAGGAGGCGCGACTGTCGCGCGCGGTGCCGGATCATATCGGCTGGTTGGTTGGCATTGCGTTTCTGCATGATCGCGACATTCAGGCGCGCGCGCTTGGGCCGCCGGACCAGCCGCTGGATATCATCGGCGTCACCAACATGACGGACAGCCTGTCGGCCTTTGGCGAAGCGAGCTGGCCGGTTTCGTCGCGCCTCACGCTCACGGCGGGAACGCGTTTTACCACCGCTCGTACCGACGGTGAGCCGTCGGTACGCCCGCGCAACAACAGTTTTATCAAAGGGCGCGCCACGCGACGCGTCGATCCGACACTCGGGCTGTCCTGGCTGATCGACAAGCGCACGGCGGTGTTTGCGCGCGTGCAGTCGGGATATCGTACGGGGGGGCTCGCGGTGGCGACGGGGGTCGGGCGGGTTCTCGATTTCCGTTCCGACTCGATTCTGGTCGGCGAGGTCGGCATCCGCAAGCAACGCACGGGTCCGACGGGCCTGGAACTGACCACCGCCGTGTCCTACGCACGGTGGCGCAACATTCAGGCCGATCTCTACAACACCCGAGGCCAGCCCTATACGGCCAATATCGGCGATGCCGACATTGTCGGGCTGGAGGCTTCGGGAGATTGGGCGATCGTGCGCGGGCTGCACGCCAATTTCGCCTTTCTCTACACCTATAACGTCGTCGATGGCCCGCTTGCCCAATTGTCGGTCCGCGCCAATCGCCGATTGCCGGAGACCCCGGCCTTTGCTGGCAATGGGGGGCTAAGCTACCGCTGGATGCAAGGCCGATCGTCGACCTTCAGTGTGGGGGTGTCGGGTCGTTATGTCGGGCGTTCTCTTCTCGGCACCGGGGACTTCCTGGACGTTAGCCAAGGCAAGTATAGCGTGCTTGATGCGCAAATCGGCTGGCATTGGCGTAATCTTGATGTGTCGCTGAGCGGCGACAATCTTGCCAATGCGACGGCGAATCGGTTTGCGCTCGGCAACCCGACCATTCTCGCCACGCGGCAACAAACGACGCCGCTGCGCCCGCGCAATGTTCGCCTGGGGGTATCGATCGCCTGGTAACCTACTGTGCCGTTCGCACTCGTCGCAGACCTTATTGCGGCCGCGTGGAGACGGGGATGTTGCCGGGGCGGTAGCGTTGCTCGACATGGTTCGCCAAATCGGCCGGGTAGAAATAGACCGGACGGAGCGCCCCCGTCGCATAGCGCGCAGCCTGATCGTTGAAATGCGGCGAGGCGGGGTCGCCGCTTTCGCCCCCCGCCGTGACCGCCCAGGCGCGCAGCTTTGGACCAAATTCCACCACCGCGACAAAGCTGTTGCCGCTCGACCCGTAGAGTTTCCTGGTATTGGGATAGGGCTTGGCCCCGAAGGACGCGAGGCTGCCCCATTGCGCCGACGCGAACGGTAACGGAATGCTCGGCTTGGTATCATCAAAGTGCGGGGCAATGGCATCGTCGAGCCGCTGGAAACGGTTGATCTTGCCCCAGCCGACGCGCCAGTCGCCAAAGTCGCGGTTCAACTGGTCGACCGCCTCGCCAAGTGCGGCGAGCTTGCGATCAGCGGATACCTGCTTGGCGATCGCGGCGGGCACGTTGATCTGCTCGGACTGGATGAAGCTGCCCACGTCGCGCCACATCCGGCCACCCCATAAGACGCCAAGCGTCGTCGCCACCGACTCCGCGCTCCAGCGGTAATCCCACGCCTTTAGCGTCGCGATCGGTTCGGCGAGTTTGGCGCGGCGCGGGTCGTTGCTGGGCAGTGCGTCATAGGCCCTTATCAGCGGCGGAATTAGCTCGGCAAAGGCCGGTAGATAGCTGTCATAAGCCGCCGCGATCAGCCGCTGCGGCGTAAAATCGCGATGCCCGGTCAGCAACAGGTCGGCATGGACGCCGCGCTGGTTCGGGCCGACCTGGTCCATATAACGCGGATAGTCCTTCGCCTTAGGGCTGTCCGGCCCGGCGGCGCTCCACGGCCAGTCATTGGTGTTGCGCACCCAGCCGGTGCCGGGATTGATCGCATTGGGGAGCGACGCGACCGTGTGCAGGCCTTTCCAGTCGGTTGCCGGGTCGGCCCCGTCTACCGCCTTGGTATAGTCGAAGCGATTGTCGCGCACGGGCACGAATTGCGGGTGGAGATAGGCGATCTCACCCTTGGCATCGGCGAACAGCGTGTCGTTCGACGAATTGGCCTGGCGCTCGGCGACCTGCATGTAGCTGGCGAGATCGTGCGCCTTGGTGCGCAGCCAGCTTTGTTCGAGCGCGGCAACCGGCTTCCACATCAATGCCTCGGCGATCCATTTGCCGTCGCGCTGGGCAACGATCGGGCCGTGTTGTGAGGCGTATGTGGTGAAGCTGCGCGACGCGAGCGTCCCGTCCGGCAAGCGATAGGCAAGGGTGATCGGATTGGTGCGATAGGGGCGGACGTCCTTGCCATAGACGTAGAAGCGGCCGGAGCGGGTCAGTGCGGTTTGCTCGGCAAATTCATCGACATTGTCGACGCCGGACGAGGTGTGCATCCACCCGGCTTGTTCATTAAAGCCCTGATAGATGAAGAATTGCCCCCAGGTGGAGGCACCATAAGCGTTCAACCCCTCACCGCTGGTCATTTGCAATTCGGACCGAAAATAGAAGCTGGTGTGCGGATTGATCAGCAGCAGCGCGTGGCCGTCCACGGTGTTTTTGGGGGCGATGGCGATGCCGTTCGATCCGCGCGGCTCGCGCGGCACCGGGCCCGCGTCTTCCGCCGCAACGGCGATCCTCTGTCCGCCATAGAAAGCGGCGAGCTCCGCCAGCGAAATGCGTTCGATATCGCCGCCGATGCTGCCTTCGGTGAAGGACAGCGCCATCCACGGCTCAAAGTGCGTCAGCACCTTGGGATGCACTTGCGGATGGGTCGCCAGATAATAGTTCAGCCCGTCGGCCCAGGCTGTCATCAGCCGTTGCAACCAGTCTGGGCTGGCGCGGTATTGCGCCTGCAGATCGACCGGATCGACATAGAGCCGCTGGCGCAAATCGGCCCAGATCGCCCCTTCGCCTTCCGCCTCGGCGGTGCGGCCAAGCGCGGTCAGGTAATTGGCTTCGATGCGGCTGAAATCGTCCTCCGCTTGCGCATAGGTCGCGCCGAACACGGCATCGGCGTCGCTTTGTCCGACGACATGGGCGATGCCCCATGTGTCTCGGGTGATCGTGACGCGCGCGGCTTGCTCCTGCCAGTGCGCCTGGTCGCTCGGCGCAGGTGCCGCAGCGGTGACGAGGAAAGCGGTCGCTGCGAACAGCGCGCGGGCGGATCGGGCGGTGGTCATGCGAGGGAGGCTATCGGGCATTATGCGCGACGACAATCACTGTGTGGGGGCGGGAGATGTTTCAAATGGGTGGTCGAACCGCTTGCTGGGCGCGGCGCGTGGGTATCGTTGCGGACGACATCCGATTTGGTAAATGCGCCCGAGCAGCGGGTGCCTGTAATAATAGTGAAGTTTATCAGGCATATACCAAAATCAATTGGGTATTTTACGGATGCTCTATTGCATTGGCGCACCGTCGTTCTCATTTCTACACACGATTACGAGCAGGCCTGCCGGAGAAGCGGGCTGCGTGGCGGGGGTGCATTCAGACCATGATGCTCGTAGGGATCAAAGCGCCGATGACACCAATGCTTGGCCGTATGGGCTTGATCCCGTTTGCGACCGCGATTGTGGCCTTGTCCGCCTGTTCGTCAAAGGCACCGCCGCCACCGCCAACCCCGCAGGTCAGCGTAGCATTGCCGCTGCAACGCGATGTCGTCGACTGGGATGAATATGTCGGTCGGTTCGAGGCGATTCAGGACGTTCAACTGCTCCCACGCGTGTCCGGCACCATCGACCGGATCTTTTTTGCCAACGGTCAGCGCGTGCGGGCCGGTGAGGCGCTGTTCACGATCGATCCACGCCCTTATGCCGCCGCACTGGCGCAAGCGCGCGCCCAGGTTGCCAAGGCGCAGGCCGCGCTGACCAATGCGCAATCCGAATTGGCGCGCGCGGACAAGCTGTTGGCCGCCGAAGCGATCAGCAAGGAAGAATATGAGACCAAGCTTGCCGCGGTGCGCACCGCGCAGGCCGATTTGGGCGCTGGCCGCGCTAATGTGACGACGGCTGAGCTCAATCTTGGCTTCACCACGGTCCGTTCGCCGATCACCGGCGTCGTTTCGGATCGCCGCGTGAGCAAGGGCAATTACGCGACGGCGGCGACGACGGTGCTGACGCGCGTGGTGTCGACCGATCCGATCTGGTTCTCCTTCGAAGGCGCGGAGAGCTTTTACCTGAAATATCTGCGCCAGGCCAAAACGGGCGAGCGCGGCTCCTCCCGCAACACCCCCAATCCGGTCGAGGTCCAGCTCGGCGACGAGAAGGGGTATCGCTGGCATGGGCGCATGGAGTTCGTCGACAATGCGGTCGATCCCAATTCGGGCACGATCCGGGCGCATGCCGTCATCGCCAATCCCGAGGGTTTCTTGACGCCGGGGCTGTTCGGGCGGGCGCGGTTGCTCGGCTCGGGCCATTATCATGCGATGCTGGTGCCGGATGAGGCGATTCTCACCGACCAGACCCGCAAGCTGGTTTATGTCGTCGGCCAGGATGGCAAAGTCGTCGCGCGTCCGGTTGAAACCGGCCCGCAAGTGGAAGGGTTGCGCGTCGTCAAATCCGGCCTCGCACCGACCGAGCATGTCGTGATCGACGGCATTACGACGTTGCAACCGGGCATGGCGGTGAAGCAGAATTTGGTGAAGATGCGGCCAAAGGCGGCCGATACTGCGCCGCAATCCACCCAGGAAACAGCCCCGCCCGCTTCTGACGCAACCGCCAATTAAGGCCCCGCGCTCGTGAAATTTCCCCATTTCTTCATAGATCGGCCGATCTTCGCGGCGGTGCTGTCGATCCTGATCGTCGTGTTCGGCGTGGTCGTATATCCGTCCTTGCCGGTCGCGCAATATCCTCAGATCGCGCCGCCAACCGTGGTGGTGAGCGCGACCTTCCCCGGCGCGAATGCGGAAACGCTCGCCGAAACCGTCGCCGCGCCGCTCGAGGAATCGATCAACGGCGTTGAGAACATGATCTACATGTCCTCCTCGGCCACCGGGGACGGGTCGCTGGCGATTACCGTGACGTTCAAGCAAGGCACCAATGTCGATCAGGCACAGGTGCTGGTGCAGAACCGCGTCTCGACTGCGGAACCGCGCCTGCCCAACGAAGTCCGCCAGATCGGTGTGACGGTGCGCAAGAATTCGCCCGACATCCTGCTGGTGGTCGCGCTGACATCGCCCGACGGGTCGTTGAACGAATCCTACGTGTCGAATTATGCGACGACGCAAATCATCGACCGGATCTCGCGCATTCCCGGTGTCGGTGGCGTCCGCAGCTTCGGCGGGCGCGATTACAATATGCGGTTGTGGATCGATCCCGATCGCGCCGCCGCGCGCAATCTGACGGTCGATGAAATCGTCGCCGCTGTCAGCGCCCAGAACGTGCAGGTTGCCGCCGGTGCGGTGGGTGCTCCGCCGTTCAACCAGGGCGGCACCGCCTTCCAGCTTGGCATCCAGGCGACGGGGCGACTGACCACGCCCGATCAGTTCGGCGAAATCATCATCAAGCGCGACACGCAGGGGCGGCTGACGCGGCTGCGCGATGTCGCGCGGATCGAGCTGGGCGCGCAGGACTACACGATCAACGCCGCGCTCAACGGCAAGCACATGACCGCGCTCGGCATCACGCAATTGCCCGGATCGAATGCATTGAGCACGGCCGAAGCGGTGAAGGCCGAAGTCGCCCGTGCCGCGAAGAGCTTCCCGCCCGGCCTGAGCTATTCGATCCCGTATAATCCCACGGAATATATCCAGGCGTCGATCGAGGCGGTCGAGCATACGCTGGTCGAGGCGCTGGTGCTGGTCGCGCTGGTGGTTTTGCTGTTCCTGCAAAGTTGGCGCGCGGCGATCATCCCGATCGTGGCGATCCCGGTTTCGTTGATCGGCAGCTTGGCCGTGCTGGGCGGTTTCGGGTTCAGCCTCAACAACCTGTCGCTGTTCGGGATGGTGCTGGCGATCGGCATCGTGGTCGATGATGCGATCGTGGTGGTCGAGAATATCGAACGCTTGATGGAGGAGGAGGGGCTCTCGCCCCGCGAGGCCGCGCACAAGACGATGGACGAAGTGTCGGGCGCGCTGATCGCGATCGCGCTGGTGCTGTGCGGCGTGTTCATTCCGACCAGCTTCATTCCCGGCATTTCGGGGCAATTCTATCAGCAGTTCGCGCTGACGATCGTGTCGGCGACGGCGATTTCGGCGTTCGTGTCGTTGACGCTGTCGCCGGCGCTGGCGGCGATGGTGCTCAAGCCCAAGCATGATGGGGAGCCGAAGCCAGGTTGGCGCGGGTGGGGCACGCGCTTTGCGCGCGGTTTCAATCGCGGGTTCGATTGGCTGGGCCGCACCTTCGGCAAGTTCACCGCGCGCGCGGTTCGCAGCCTCGCGATCATCGGGATCGCCTACATCATCCTGATCGGCCTTGCCGGGTGGCGCTTCACCGCGACCGCGACCGGGTTCATTCCGGCGCAGGATCAGGGGTATTTGATCGTCGCGGCGCAATTGCCGCCGGGCTCTTCGCTGCAAAGGACGACCGAATTGATCCAGCGCGCGAGCGATATCGCGCGCAAGAACCCGGCAACGCGCGACACGGTCGCCTTTTCCGGCCTCGACGGTGCCACCTTCTCGACCGCCTCGAATGGCGGCGCGATGTTCATCACCCTGAAGCCCCGCGCGGATCGCGCCGATGCAACCCTTATCGCCAACCAGATGCGGCAAGCCTTCGCACCGCTTTCGGGCGGTTTGCTGTTGGTCATCCCGCCACCGCCCGTCGCCGGCATCGGCACGGGCGGCGGCTGGAAGATGCTGATCGAGGATCGCTCCAACCTCGGCTATAAGGCGTTGGAAGGGGCCGCCTTCGGCATGATGATGAAGGCCAACCAGACGCCGGGCATTACCTCTGCCTTCAACACGCGTACGCCGCGCCTGTTCGCCGATATCGATCGCGAACGGGCCGAGCAGATGGGCGTGCCGGTTTCGAACGTGTTCTCGACGCTCGGCACCTATCTCGGTTCGGCGTACATCAACGACTTCAACTATCTGGGGCGCACCTACCGGGTGACCGCGCAGGCCGACGCGCCGTATCGCGACCAGATTTCGGATGTCGGGCATTTGCGCACCCGATCGGCAGCCGGCAACATGGTGCCGCTCGACGCGGTGATGACGCTCCGCAACGATAGCGGCCCGTACCGCGTGGTACGCTACAACCTCTATCCCTCGGCCGAACTGCAGGGCGACACGGTGCCCGGTTATTCCTCGGGGCAGAGCTTGCAGACGATGGCACGGCTGGCCGATCAGATCCTGCCCAAGGGCATGAGCTACGAATGGACCGAAATCGCCTTCCAGCAAACGCAGGCGGGCAATACCGGCTCGCTGGTGTTCGGTTTGGCGGTGTTGTTCGTATTCCTGCTGTTGGCGGCCAATTATGAAAGCCTGGTGCTGCCCTTCGCCGTCATCCTGATCGTCCCGATGTGCCTGTTGGCGGCGATCGTTGGGGTGAACATCATGGGGATGGACAATAACATCCTGACGCAGATCGGCCTGGTCGTGCTGATCGGGCTTGCGGCGAAGAACGCGATCCTGATCGTCGAGTTTGCGCGCGCGAACGAAGACCAGGGTATGGAATTGCACGCGGCGGCCGAACACGCCGCCGAGCAGCGCTTGCGCCCGATCGTGATGACCTCGATTGCCTTCATCCTCGGCGTGTTGCCGCTGGTGATCAGTTCGGGACCTGGTTCGGAAATGCGTAAGGCACTGGGCGTGGCGGTGTTCTTCGGGATGATTGGCGTGACGACCTTTGGCCTGCTGTTCACGCCGAGCTTCTACGTCATCAGCCGCAAGGGGGGCGATTGGGTTGCCAGCAAGCTCCGCCGCAAGCCGCGTGTGGCGACGGCGGGCGACCACATCGAGGGTAATCCGGTATGACCCGCATGGTGCGTATCCTCGGCCTGGCGCTGCCGGCGCTGGCATTGTCGGCCTGCGTCGTCGGGCCCAATTACAGCCATCCCACGACGCCCGTTCCGGCCACGGGCGGCGGCTTTGTGGAAGCGAGCCACAACGCGGCGATTGCGGCAACGCCGCTGCCCGACCATTGGTGGCGGCTCTATGATGATCCGGCGGTCGACCGGCTGGTCACCGAGGCGCTGGCGCACAATACCGACATCCGCGTGGCCGCCGCCAATCTTGAGCGCGCGCGCGCGGTCTTGTCCGAACAGACGGGCGCGCGGCTACCGACGACCAGCCCGAGCGCGCAATATAGCCGCCAACAGGCCAATAGCGCGAGCGCGGCGGCCTTTGGCGGCGCTGCGGCCGCGCCGCAGACCTTTCGCTTCGATAGCTTCAAGCTGGGCTTCGATGCGTCATACGAGGTCGACCTGTTTGGCGGCGTGACGCGCGCGATCGAGGCCGCGCGCGGCGATGCCCAGGCGGCGCAAGCGCAACTCGATGCGGCGCGCGTGTCGGTCGCCGCCGAAACCGCCCGGGCCTATGCCAGCGCGTGCAGCAATGCCGCGCAACGCGCGGTCGCGATCGAGACGGTGGCGTTGCAACAGCGCACGCTTGGGCTGACCAACACGCTGTTCACCGCAGGGCGCGGCACGCGGCGCGATGTGGAGCGCGCCGACGTCCTGCTCGCGCAGACGCAGGCGAGCATTCCGGGCTTTGAGGCCGAACGCCGCGCGTCGCTTTATGCGCTGGCGGTGTTGACCGGTCTGCCGCCCGAGCAAGTCGATGCCGCTGCCGATGCGTGCAAGGCTCCGCCGACGATGCACACCGTGGTGCCCGTCGGTGATGGTGCGGCGTTGATCGCGCGCCGCCCCGATGTGCGCGCCGCCGAGCGTACGCTCGCGGCGGATACGGCGCGGGTCGGGGTGGCCGTGGCTGATCTCTATCCCAAGATCTCGTTGCTGGGCAGCATTGGCCTCAACGCCACGCGCGGCAGCCAGTTGTTCAAGAGCAGCGCGGCCAATTATTCATTCGGGCCGCTCATCTCGTGGAGCTTCCCTAACCAGACCGTCGCGCGCGCACGCATTCGCCAGGCGCGCGCCGGTGCCGATGCCAGCCTTGCGACATTCGATGGCAAGGTGCTCGGCGCGCTGAGCGAAGTGGAGCAAGCGCTCGCGCGCTATGCCGGGGCGCTGGAGCGCAACGCCGCTTTGCGCCGCGCCGAAGCGGCAAGCACTTCGGCGGCCAAGCTGTCGCAAGTGCGGTTCACTTATGGGGCGGACAGTTTTCTGCTGCTGATCGAGGCCGAGCGCGACCGGGCCGATGCGCGCGCCGCTTTGGCGCAATCGGATGCGGCGGTGGCCGATGCGCAGATCAGCCTGTTCAAGGCGCTGGGCGGTGGCTGGGAAGACGCGCCTGCGCCAACCCGGCGGGAGGCCGCGGCCCAATAATGCGCACGCTTCGCAGTGCCCTGTTCATGCCGGCGTCGAACGCGCGCGCGATCGAGAAGGCGCGGGGCCTGGCCTGCGATGCCGTGATTCTCGATCTGGAGGACGCCGTCGCGCCCGAGGCCAAAGCGAGCGCCCGTATTCAGGCGATGCAAGCGGCGGCGGATGGCGGGTTTGGCACGCGGACGTTGGCGCTGCGGATCAACGCATTCGATAGCGAATGGGGCATCGCCGATTGCGAGGCTGCGCGTGACGCCGGGTTCGACGCGATCGTCCTGCCCAAGGTGTCGCACCCCGATGATCTGTCGGCAGCGCGCGCACTGCTCGGCGAGGTTCCGCTGTGGGCGATGATCGAGACGTGCGCGGCGATGCTCGCATTGCCTGCGATCGCCGCGACGCGTGGGCTGGGCTGTCTGATCGCGGGTACTAACGATCTGGCCAAGGACATGCGCTGCACACCGGGTGCCGACCGCCTGCCGCTGCTGCCGCATCTGACCGCCATCGTGACGGCGGCCCGCGCGCATGGCCTGATCGCGCTCGACGGGGTGTCGAATGTGCTGGCCGAAACGCCCGAACTGGCGGCGGAATGCGCGCAGGGGGCGGCGTTCGGTTTCGATGGCAAGACGCTGATCCACCCGGCGCAAATCGCGCTCACCAACCGCGCCTTCGCGCCGTCGGCCGAGCGCGTTGCATGGGCGGAGGCGGTGATCGCGGCCTTTGCGCAGCCGGAAAACGCCGACAAAGGCGCGATCCGCGTCCAGGGCGAGATGGTCGAGCGGTTGCACCTGAGCGAAGCCGAGCGGATCGTCGCGCTCGCACGCTGAGCGGCCCCGGCGCAACCGCCTTTGTCCCTTCTTCATGGCTTTGTGTGAGAAAAGGCTCGCACGAAGACACAAAGCCACGAAGATAGCAGGGTTATTTGCCCAGCACGCGCCCGGCCACCGCATCCAGCATCGCCAGTACGCCCGGATCGCGCGACGCGGGGGCGGTGATCAGCGCGTGGTCGAGCACGGTGTCGAGCGGGGAGGGCGTGCGCTCGCTTGGCAGGGCTGCGACCAAAGCCGCCAACGCCTTGCGTGCGATTTCGCCGTTTGCGCCCATTTGCTTGATGACTTCGGCCACTTCGACGAACGCGGCTTCCTCGCGCCAGCAATCATAGTCGGTGACCATTCCGATCAGCGCATAGGGCATCTCCGCTTCGCGGGCGAGCTTGGCCTCGGGCATTGCGGTCATGCCGATCACGTCGGCACCCCATTGGCGGTAGAGGAGGCTTTCCGCGCGGCTGGAGAATTGCGGGCCTTCCATCGCCAGATAGGTGGCACCCTTGGTCACCGCGCCGCCTGCCGCTGTCACCGCCTCCGCCGCATAGCCCGACAGGCGCGGGCAGACCGGTTCGGCCATCGACACGTGCGCGACCATGCCGGTGCCGAAGAAGCTCGATGAACGCGCGACGGTGCGATCGATAAACTGATCGACCACCACGAAATGCCCCGGCGGCAATTCTTCGCGCAGCGACCCGATCGACGAAATGGCGACTATGTCGGTGCAGCCGCTGCGCTTCAGCGCGTCGATATTGGCGCGGAAGTTGAGCTCCGACGGGCTGATGCGATGCCCGCGTCCGTGGCGCGGCAGAAAGACGAGTTCGACGTCGCCGATCGACCCGAACAGCAATTCGTCCGACGGCTGCCCCCATGGCGTATCGACGCGGTGCCAGCGCGGATTGTGCAAGGCATCGATCGCGTACAGGCCCGATCCGCCGATGACGCCCAGTTTCCACTTTCCGCTCATGCGGGTTTCCCTTCCTGTGATTCCAGCCGTGCCAGCCACGCTTGCGCTTGCTTTGGTTCGCCGACGGCGTGTGCCGATACGGGGCCGCGCGATGCAACAAAATCCGCGTGGAGCGCAAAGGGCGGCATCGATAATTGTTCGCGCAGTTGATCGGCGGTTTCGCCCAATTCGGTCAGTTCCAGCACCGTCGGGGCCGCCTTGGCGGCGTGAGCCCGGTCTTTGGTGTGGCCGAACAAGCCCCACTGGCCCGCCGCCGTCCGCTGCAGCGCGGCGAGCAGCAGCGTGCGATATTCGGTTTCGATTTCGGCGCGACGGTCGTCGAGCCGGGCGAGGCGGTCTGCTTTTGCCATGGCTCAGACGACCGTCATGTCGCTTTGATAATGATGCCAGGCGAAGATCGCGGCGGCCCCACGGTGCGGACGCCACGGCTCGGCCAGGTCACGCACCAGCTTCTCGCTTGGGCGCGCCTCGTGGCCGAGGATACGGCCAATTTCAATTTGCACCGCCAGGTCGCCCGCCGGCCAGATGTCGGTCCGGCCTTCTGCGAACAGCAGATAGATTTCGGCGGACCAGCGCCCGATGCCCTTGACCGCGACCAGCTTGGCGATGGCTTCCTCGTCATCCGCAGGCAGATGGTGCAGATCGAGTTCGCCGCTCGCCACCAACGCCGCGAGGCTGCGCGCATAACCCGCTTTCTGGCGCGACAGGCCCGCCTCGCGCAGCGTCTCGTCGGTTGCGCCAGTGATATTGGCCGGGTCGTCGAGCGACCCGACCAGCCCTTCGAGCTTGTTCCAGACGCTCTGCGCGGCCTTGGTGCTGACTTGTTGCCCGATGATGGTGCGCAGCAGCGTGGCATAGCCCCGCTCGCGCAGGCGCGGCGCGGGATACCCGACGCGGGCGAGTGCGGCGGCAAAGGCTGGTTCCCGTTCCGCCAGCGCGTCCAGCGCGGTTTTCAACTGGTCGGCGCTGAGGCCCATGCGGTGATACCTTGATCGGGGCCGCTTCTGGCGGCATGGCGGTGGAGACAGTGGCTATCGCAAAGGATCGTTCATGCCCAAGCTTATCGTCGTGACCCGCGAAGGGGAAGAACGGGAGATCGAAGGCGATGCCGGCCTTTCGGTGATGGAAGTCATCCGCGACGCGGGGATCGATGAAATTCTGGCGCTGTGCGGCGGGTGCTGTTCATGCGCGACCTGCCACGTTCATGTCGACCCGGACTTTGCGGCCAAACTGCCCAAGATGAGCGAAGACGAGAACGATCTGCTCGATTCTTCGGCCGACCGCGACGCGACCTCGCGCCTGTCGTGCCAGATCGAACTGACCGATGCGCTGGACGGGTTGAAGGTCCGCATCGCCGCCGAGGATTGAGGCGGCAAGCGGGCGGCGCGGTCGCCGCCCGTACCCTATTTGAAGCGTAACACCGCCGTTGGTGCATCCTTGGTGGTCGGTGTCGCCTTCCACGTCACGGTCTTGCGCGTGCCCGTCGTCACCGCACCATCTTCCTGATTCTGGCTGACGATCTCGGCATCGGTATCGAGCGTGAAGGTGCCGTCGAGCTGGCTTGTCGGCCCCTTGTCGGTCATGCCGCCTGCCAGCCCCTTGCTGGCGTCGCTCTGATTGGCATAGCCCGGTGCCTTGATCCGCACCGTATTGTTCGCCCGCACTTCCAGCGCGATGAACGGAAACAGCACCTCCGCGTCCAGATTGTACGGCCACAGGAAGCCGCGATCGAGCGTGCCGGAAATGGCATAGTCGATGCTGAACTTGCCATCGCCGAGATAGCTCACCTTGCGATAGCCAATTTCCTTGGCGAGCGTCGCGGCGATCGCGCGGTTCTTGGCGTCGGTTGCGGCCTTGCCGTCGGTTTCGGCGGGCTTGGTGTCCTTCGGGACCGGTTTCTGCTTGGCGATTTTCTGGAGCGTGGGTTCTTCATCGTCGGTGGCGGCGGGGTCGGTCCCCTTGGCATCGCCGTCGCCGCCATCCTTCATACCCTTGGCGAACTCGCCGCCCAAATCGACCGCGATCACCTCCCCGACATAGGTGAAGGTGAAGTGCCGGTCGGCGTCGATCCGCAAGCTCGACACGAACGTGCCGGGGGTCAGCACGCAGCTGGCCAAGGCAAATGGCAAGAGCAGCACGCCCAGCAGCTTTAGCGTCAGCCGCCGCGCGAGACGTGCCGTCATGTCGAACCTCCCGTTCAGCGTGACGCCACCGCGTACAGCGCGATGGCCGCTGCGTTCGACACGTTCAGGCTTTCAACCTTATGGGAGATCGGCAAACGCGCAAGCTCGTCGCAATGCGATGCCGTATTCTGCCGCATGCCTTCGCCTTCGGCACCCAGCACCAGCGCGACGCGCTGCGTGCCCATTGCCTGGGTCAAGGTCTGCGTAGCCTCGCCGGTCAGCCCGACGCGCCAGAAACCGGCTTCAGCGATCTCCTCGAGCGCGCGCGCGAGGTTGACCACACGCACCCATGGCACGATTTCGAGCGCACCCGAGGCCGCCCGCGCGATCGTGCCCGATTCGGGTGGCGCATGCCGGTCGGGCGTGACGATGCCGAGCGCATCGAACGCGGCGGCCGAGCGCATGATCGCGCCGACATTGTGCGGGTCGGTCACCTGGTCGAGCACCAGCAACGGGCGCTGGTCGCCTTCGCCCTGCTGCAGCAAATCGCCGAGCCACATATCCTCCAGCGGATCGACCTCGGCGACCAGCCCCTGATGCGGGGCATCGCCCGGCACCAGCCGTGCGAGATCGGCAACATCGGCATAGACGATCGGGATCACCGGCGGGATTTCGAGGCTGGCGGCGGCCTCCCGCGTCACCCAGAGCTTGCGCACTACCCGTTCGGGGTTGGCGAGTGCTGCGGTGACGGCGTGGCGTCCCCAAAAACGGGGGCGACCGGCAGGGGCCTGTGACGGGCGATGTCCACGGCGAGCCATCAGTTGGTCTCCACGATCGAAGCGCGCAGCGCGCGCGCAGTAAGCATAAGGTCAAAGGCAAGCGGTACAGACACGGGTTTATTCATCCTCGTCGGAATAAGCGAAAGGCTCGGTCACCGCCGGTTTGGTCGGCAAGGGCGGGCGGGGCAGGGCCTTTTCGGCATTGGCGGCATTGACCAGGAACGACGCGAGAATGGTCGAGGCCTGGCGCATGTCATTGCCCTTCAAATGGTCGAAGGTGTCGATGCTGGAATGGTGGACGCGGCTGTCATAGTCGAGCGGATCCTGGATGAACTGGAAGCCGGGCGCGCCGACCGCCTGCATGAAGACATGGTCTGTGCCGCCGGTGGTGCGGATCACCACGTCCTTCGCCCCCATCGGGCCGAACGGGGCGAGCCACTCGCGGAAGATCGGCACCACCGCCGGATTGTTCTCGGCATAGATGCCGCGCACCTTGCCCGAGCCATTGTCGAGGTTGAAATACGCGGCCAGCTCGCCCCAGCCGGGCTTTGGCGTGATCGGCCAACGGTTGGACCAGCCCATGTACAGCGCAAGCCCGGTCTGTTTCGGGTCGCTCGGGTTGCCACGCGTGGCGAGGTGGCTTTCGACATAAGAAAGCGAGCCGAGCAAGCCCTGCTCCTCGCCCGCCCACAAGGCGAAGCGGATCGTGCGCTTGGGGCGGATGCCGGTTTTGGCGATGATCCGCGCGGCTTCCATCACCATTGCCGAGCCGGCACCATTGTCGGCAGCACCATCGCCCGCGACCCACGAATCGAGATGGGCACCGGCCATCACATAACCGGCCTTGGGATCGGAACCGGGGATTTCGGCGATGACGTTATAGGCGCGCGTGTCGCTATCGTCGAAGCGCACGTCGCTGTTGATCTCCACTGTCGGTGCAGGGCCGATCTTGGCGAGGCGGGCAAGGCGGCGATAATCCTCCGCTGCGATCTGAACTGCGGGCAGCGACGGCGTATCGCCGACCCCGAAGGTGTAGCCCTCGCCGCTGACGAGTTTGCCGTCGCGATACGCCATCGTCGCCATTGCGACCGCCCCCTCGCTCTTCAGGAAGGCATCGAGCTTCTTCGCAAAATCGAGGCGCTTCAGGCGGCGGTCGGCGGCTTCGGGATTGTAGGTGGGCTGTTGATATTGGTCGAGCTTGCCAAGTTCTTCGCCGGTATAGCGCTGGAAGGGAGCCTCGCCCGGTTCGGAGCCAGTGTTGGGCAGCGTGACCATGACGATCTTGCCCGACAGCTTGCCGCGCCACTTGTCGAAATCGCGCACGCGTGAAATCGGCGCGACGATGACCGGTGCCGCAATCGGCCCGTTGGTGCCGGGCGTCCACGCAATGGGGATCGCGGTGAGCTGGATCGGGCGCGGGGTCAGCATCTTCACGCTGGAACTGACGATGGACCAGCCGCGACCGAAATCGAAGCCTTCCTTGTGGACGTTCTTCAGCCCCCATTCGGTGAACTTCGCCTGGGTCCAGGTCTCCGCCGTGCGCATCGCGGGGGAATTGGTCATGCGCGGGCCGATCACGTCGGCGAGATGTTCTGCGGTCAGCATCACTTCGCTATGGGCAATGCCCTCGTCGATGATTCGCGTGGTTTGCGTGCGATCAACCGACTGGCCGAGCGCGGGCGCGGTGACGAGCGCTGCGCAGGTGGCAAGAAGCAAGACACGACGCATGATGAAACCCCCAACGAAAAATGACTGTGTCCGCGTGGGTATGCGCGGCGCGAGGCGCGTGCAAGGTCGCTCTTGTCGCAATGTGGTTGACCTTAGCCGTTGACAGGGGCGCATGTGGTCGGCATTGGCACGCCTCGCTTTTTTTGAAGCGACCATCCTTTCCCAAAGGATGCGCGCCTGGGGACAGGTGGCCGAGTGGTTAAAGGCAGCAGACTGTAAATCTGCCCGTGCAAGCGTACGCTGGTTCGAATCCAGCCCTGTCCACCAACCTTCTTGCCGGAAGGAAGCAAGCGATGAACTCGGTTTACACCGCGCTCGGCACCACCATTTTCGAAGCGATGTCGGCGCGTGCTCGGGCGACCGGCGCGATCAATCTTGGCCAGGGTTTCCCCGACGGGCGCGGCCCCGAGGATGTGCTCGCCGAAGCGGCGCGCGCGCTGATCGAGGAGTCGAACCAATATCCGCCGATGGCAGGCACGCCCGCGCTGCGGCAGGCGGTGGCGGACCATTACCGCGTGCATCAGGGGCTCGATCTCGATCCGAGCGAGGTAATCGTTACGTCTGGTGCGACCGAGGCGCTGGCAGCGGCGATCTTCGCTTTGGTGTCGCCGGGCGACGAAGTGGTGATGTTCCAGCCGCTCTACGACGCCTATCTGCCGCTGGTGCAGCGCGCCGGGGGCGTGGCGAAGCTGGTTCGGCTCGAGCCGCCTGAATGGCGCATCACCGCCGATGCGTTGGCGGCGGTGGCCAGCGACCGGACGCGGTTGGTGCTGCTCAATTCGCCGCTCAACCCGACGGGTACGATGATCGCGCCCGATGAACTCGCGTTGCTCGCCGATTTCTGTGTGAGCCATGATGCGATCGCGATCTGCGATGAAGTGTGGGAGCATGTCGTGTTCGACGGGCGGCACCACCGCTCGCTGATGGCGCAGCCCGGGATGCGGGCTCGCACGGTCAAGATCGGTTCGGCGGGCAAGATCTTCTCGCTGACGGGGTGGAAGGTCGGCTGGATGTGCGCCGCGCCCGCGATCTCCTCGGTGCTGGCCAAGGCGCATCAGTTCCTGACCTTCACCACGCCCCCCAATTTGCAGGCGGCGGCGGCGTTCGGGCTGGGCAAGGATATCGGGTATTTCGAGGACATGCGCGCGGGCTATCAGCGTTCGCGCGATCGTCTGGCGGCGGGGTTGACCGGACTCGGTTATAGCGTGCTGCCGAGTGCGGCGACCTATTTCCTCAATATCGACCTGATCGCCTCGGGCGTCGACATGGACGATGTCCTGTTCGCGCGCTGGCTGCTGGAGGAGGCGGGGGTGGCGACGATCCCGGTGTCTGCCTTTTATGCCGAGGACGCGGTACGGAGCGTCGTGCGACTGTGCTTCGCCAAGCAGGACGCGACGCTGGATGCTGCGCTGGAACGGATGGCGCGGCGACCGTGATGCGCTCGCGTCAAATCGTTTTCAGTAGCCCCCGCTCGGTCAGGTAGCCCGTCACCAGCCGCGCGGGCGTCACGTCGAAGGCCGGGTTCGCGGTGCTGGAGGCGGTGACGCGGATGCGCCCGCCTTCCCCTGCGACATGGGTCACTTCGTCGCCCGAGCGCTCCTCGATCGGAATGTCCGCCCCCGTCGCGGTGCTTGCGTCGAAGGTGGTGTAAGGCAAAGCGACATAGAAGGGCACGCCCGTGTCCTTTGCGGCGAGCGCCTTCAGATAGGTGCCGATCTTGTTGCAGACATCGCCATTGGCGGTCACGCGGTCGGTGCCGACGATGACGGCATCGACCTGGCCCGTCATCATCAAATGGCCACCGGCATTGTCGGCGATAACGGTGTGCGGCACGCCGTGCCCGGCCAGTTCGAACGCGGTGAGCAACGCGCCCTGGTTGCGTGGGCGGGTTTCGTCGACCCAGACATGCACTGGAATACCGGCGTCATGCGCCAGATAGATCGGCGCGGTAGCGGTGCCGTAATCGACCGTCGCCAGCCACCCTGCGTTGCAATGCGTCAGGATGTTGAGCGGACGATCCGGCTGCTTCGCATGAAGCGTGCGGAACAGCGCGAGGCCGTGTTCGCCGATCGCCTGGTTCAGCGCGACATCCTCGTCGCAAATGGCATCGGCGCGCGCGAACGCGGCTTGGGCACGGTCGGTGGCGGGGAGCGGGCGTACGGCCTCCATCACCTGATCGAGCGCCCATTTCAGATTGACCGCGGTCGGGCGCGAGTCGAGCAGCAGCGTGTAGGCCGCATCAAGCGCGCCGTCCGATCCGTCCTCCGCCAGTGCCATCGCCAGCCCATAGGCTGCGGTCGCACCGATCAGTGGCGCGCCGCGCGTCCACATCTCCCGGATTGCCCGCTCGGCATCGCGCGCTGAGCGGAGTTCGACCCATTTCACGGTCCACGGCAGTTCGCGCTGGTCAAGAATGCGCGCGCCGGCACCATCGGCGGTGCGCGTGATCGAGCGTTGATGCGTGCCTTGGAGGATCATCGCGGGTCCTTAAAAGAGATCGTCGAAGGTGATGATATCCCCGCCGTCGCCCGAGCGATCGATCAGTCGCGCGTTCATCCCCGCACCGCGTGCTGCTGCGATTTCCTCGGGCGTGTCCGACAGGAACAGCACCTCGCCCGGCGACATCCCGATCGCCGCGGCGATCCTGGCATAGGAGGAGGCCTCACGCTTCGGCCCGGTGGTGGTGTCGAAATAGCCCGAAAAGAGCGGGGTCAGATCACCTGCCTCACTATGTCCGAAAAGCAGTTTCTGCGCGGGCACTGAGCCGGACGAAAAGACGTAGAGCTTGATCCCCGCCGCGTGCCAGCGATGCAAGCCTGCGGCCGCATCGGGATAGATATGCCCGGTAAAAGCGCCGGAGGCATAGCCATCGGCCCAGATCATGCCTTGCAGCGCCTTGAGCGGGGTCGCCTTTCGATCTTCATCGATCCAGCGCAGCAGCGTGGCGACCGCGTCGCCGGGTTCGCTGGCGGCGACTTCGGCCAGGATCGGCGCGGTTTCCGCCGGGTGCGCCGCAATATAGTCGGCCAGGCGTGTACGGGCATACGGAAACAACACCTCCGCGACGAAGGCGATGCTTGACGTGGTGCCCTCGATATCGGTGAGGATCGCCTTCACGCGGTTGCGGGTTCCAGGCGCGGGAAGCGCTCGGCAATGTCGCTGCCGGTAAAGGCGGCGACCCAGCCATCGGGGTTCACGAACAGCCGGATCGCGGTAAAGCGCGGGGCTGCCCCCATATCGAACCAATGCCGCATCCCGGCTGGCACCGAGATCAAATCCCCCGCGCAGCACAGCATGTTGAACACGCGCCCGTCATGGTGGAGCGTGAACAGCCCTTCGCCGTCGATGAAGAAGCGCACTTCATCCTCGCCATGCGTGTGTTCGGACAGGAATTTTTCGCGCAGCGTCGCGCGGTCGGGATGATCGGGCGCGATCCGCGCGACATCGATCGACTGATAGCCGCCCTCTGCCGTCAGCCGCGCCACTTCGTCCGCATAGACCGTGAGCACATCGCTGTCGGTTGTGACGGGCTTGAGCGGCCAGCGTTCGAAGCGGACTCCCGCCTGCTGCAGTGTCGCCTCGATCTCAGCAGCGTCGGTGGTGTCGAGCAGCGGCGTCGCGGCATCATCCTCGGCAAAGACTTGCAGGCGGCTCATCGAAAGCTCCTTTCGGCCAGTTCGGCGGCGATCATCCATTCCACCGCCTCGATCACGCGCTCGGCCTCGGCCATGTCCTGGCCCCAGCCATACAAACCGTGGCTGCGGATGAGATAGGCCGGGATTGCACCCGGTGCCAGCAGGCGAGGGGTGATTGCCGCGTCGAGCACGGCCATGTCCTGGCTGTTGTCGACGATCGGCAGCACCGCCGATGTCTCATGCGTCACGATGCCGGGCAGGGCCTTCAGCATTTCGTGGCCGGTAAGGGTATATCCATCGCCTGGCGTCGCGCGGCTGAGGCCTACTGCGGTGGCCGAGTGGCTGTGCAGTATTGCGCCGCATGCGGGAAACAGACGGTATAGCGTCAGGTGCAGCGCGGTTTCGGCGGAGGGTTTCTTTCCGTCGAGCGACACGCCTTCGGCATCCACGCGCATCACATCGTCACGCGTCAGGCGTCCCTTGTGGCGACCGGATACGGTGACGGCGAAGCTGCCGTCGTCCAGCCGCGCCGAATAATTGCCCGATGTCGCGGGAGCCCAGCCTTTGCCATCAAGCCAGCGCCCGACCGCGACGATCGCGTCCTGCGCCTGGGGAAAGGAGATTGCGGTCATGCCTGTGCCGGGACACGGGCTGGAGCGGGTAACGGGAATCGAACCCGTGTATTCAGCTTGGAAGGCTGCTGTACTACCATTGTACTATACCCGCTCGCCGGCTGCGCGCGCTGCTGCGGCGATGGCTCCGGTTAGCGTGGGTAAGGCCGGTGCGCAAGATGCGGCCCTTGCACTTGTGCGACATCCACGACAGGATCGGACGCTTTCGCGAGGGAGTGTTGCGTGGCCGACGATCAGACCGTGATCTGCCCCGGCGGGGATGGCGACACGGCGGTGACGCTCCCGGCCCGGCCCGAGGCGTTGCGGCTCGCGCCCGAGCATACCGCCGTCGTGGTGATCGACATGCAGAACGCCTATGCCAGCAAGGGCGGCTATGTCGATTTGGCGGGTTTCGACATTTCGGGCGCGGCGGGGACGATCGGCAAGATCGCAACGGTGCTCGATACGGCGCGGGCTGCGGGCGTGCAGGTGGTGTTCCTGCAAAATGGCTGGGACCCCGAGTATCGCGAGGCGGGCGGGCCGGGTTCGCCCAACTGGCACAAATCGAACGCGCTGAAGACGATGCGCCAGCGCCCCGAACTGGCGGGCACCTTGCTGGCGCGCGGTGGGTGGGATTATGAGATCGTCGATGCGCTGACCCCGCAACCGGGCGACCTTCGCGTCCATAAGACGCGCTATTCGGCGTTCTTCAATTCGCAGCTGGATTCGACGCTGCGCTCGCGCGGCATTCGCAACATCGTGTTCGTCGGGATTGCCAGCAACGTCTGCGTCGAGAGCACGTTGCGCGATGGCTTCCATCTCGAATATTTCGGGGTGATGCTGGAGGATGCCACGCATCATCTCGGCCCGCCCGAAATGCAGGCGGCCAGCGTCTACAATGTCGAGAAATTCTTCGGCTGGGTCAGTACGGCCGCAGATTTCTGCGGGTCGTTCGGCCAGTCGCCCAAGGAGTAGGTTCATGCCCTTCGAAGCGATCAATCCCCCGCAATTCCCGACCCCGATCGCGCCGTATTCGGCCGGGGCCAAGGCGGGGAACACCGTCTATGTCTCGGGCGTGCTGGCGCTTGGCGAGGGCGGGGCGGTGCTGCATGTCGGCGATGCCGCCGCACAGACGCGGCATGTGCTGGACGTTATCAAGGTGACGCTGGAAGCGGCGGGCGCGACGCTGGAAGATGTCGCGATGAACCACATCTTCCTGAAAGACCTGGCCGATTATGCGGCCTTCAATGGCGTGTATGCCGAATATTTTCCGGGCGCAAAGCCTGCGCGCTACTGCATCCGCGCCGATCTGGTGAAGCCGGACTGCCTGGTGGAAATCGCCTCGGTCGCGCATCTTGGTTGAGATGCTCGGCACGCCATCGCTGTCGATGCAAGGCTGAATCATGCCGCACGCCGCAGGCCTGTATTACGAGACCCACGGCAGCGCCGCTGCGCCGCTGCTCCTCCTGTCGTCGGGCCTTGGCGGTTCGGCGAGCTATTGGGCACCCAATATCGCGGCGCTTGCCGAGCGCTATCACGTCATCGCCTATGACCATCGCGGGACTGGCCGCAGCGATCGCGCTTTGCCCGAAACGGTGTCGGTCGAGGACTTTGCCGCGGACATGCTAACGCTGCTCGACACGCTCGGCGTGGCGCGCGCGACGATCGTCGGCCATGCCGCGGGCGGTGTGGCGGCGCTGGCGCTGGCGCTGTTGGCACCGGAGCGGATCGACAAGCTCGTCGTGGTCAATGGCTGGGCGTCCCCCGATCCGCATTTCCTGCGCTGTTTCGACGCGCGGCTTGCATTGCTGCGCGATAGCGGTGTGGAGGCGTATCTGCGGGCGCAGCCGATCTTCCTGTATCCGGCCAACTGGATTTCGGCGCATCACGCGGCGCTGGAGGCGGAACTGCCCGCGCAACTGGCGCAGTTTCCGGGCGTCGCCACGATGGAAAAACGCATCGCCGCGCTGGCCACCTTCGACATCGCCGATCGCCTGCGTGAGATCCACCGGCCAGTGTTGGTCGTGTGTTCGGATGACGACATGCTGGTGCCGTCCAATGCCGGGGTCGCGCTTGCCAACGGTTTGCCGATCGCGGGTTTCTGCCGGGCGGAACGTGGCGGCCATGCGGTCAACGTGGTCGATCCGGATGCGTTCAACAGCTTCGTGCTCGCCTGGCTGGCGGGCGAAATCGCGGAAGGGTAACACCATGCAAGTCGGCGTCTTCGTCCCCATCAACAACAATGGCTGGTTGATTTCCGAAAACGCTCCGCAATACCTGCCGTCGTTCGATCTCAACAAGACGATCGCGCAGTCTGCGGAAAAGCATGGGCTCGATTTCCTGCTGTCGATGATCAAGCTGCGCGGTTTCGGGGGCAAGACCGAATTCTGGGAATATGGCCTGGAAAGCTTCACGCTGATGGCGGGGCTGGCGGCGGTGACCGAGAAGATCAAGATCTTCGCGACCTGCCCGACGCTCATCATCCCGCCCGCCTTCGCCGCGCGGATGTGCAACACGATCGATTCGATCAGTCATGGGCGGTTCGGGCTCAACCTCATCACCGGCTGGCAGCCGCCCGAATATACCCAGATGGGGCTGTGGCCCGGCGACGAGCATTTCCGCAATCGCTACACGATGCTCGATGAATATGCCCATATCCTGCGCGAATTGTGGGAAACCGGCGAGAGCGACTTCAAGGGCGATTATTATCAAATGGACGATTGTCGCGTCCGCCCGGTGCCGAGCGGCGACATGAAGATCATCTGCGCGGGCTCCTCCGATGACGGGCTCGCTTTCTCGGCGAAATGGGCGGATTATGCCTTCTGCCTGGGCAAGGGGGTGAACACGCCGACGGCGTTCGCGTCGAACAATGCGCGGCTGGCGGCGGCCACCGCAAAGACTGGGCGCGACGTGTCGATCTTCGTGCTTGTCATGATCATTGCCGCCGAAACCGATGAAGCGGCGATGGCGAAGTGGCAGTCCTATAATGACGGTGCCGATCTCGAGGCGATCGCCTGGCTGGCCGACCAGGGCGCGAAGGACACCCACAATAAGGACACCAACGTCCGCCAGCTTGCGGCACCGGAAGGGGCGGTCAACATCAATATGGGCACGCTGGTCGGCTCCTATGCCAATGTCGCGCGGATGCTCGACGAAATGGCAGCGGTGCCCAATACCGGCGGCGTGCTGCTGACCTTCGACGATTTCGTCGAAGGCGTGGAGGCATTTGGCACGCGCATTCAACCGTTGATGCAATGCCGTGCCGGGGTGGGGCGATAGCGGACTGCCGCCAGTTGCCGGGATTGTCCTTTACGCATCGCTAACCCTTCCTGCGCTACGCCGCCTGCGATGTTTCATGACACTGCCCTCGCGCGGGCCGCCAAGGCGGCCGATCCCCGCCCGGTCTCGGCGGTCAGCACTGGCTGCGGGTTGGCGGGTCTCGGCGGCCTGTTCCTGTGGGTCGCGATCGCGCGTTATTATGGCATGGACGGGCCCTATGCGGCGCTCGTCAATATCGCGGCCTGCGCGCTGCCGATGGTGCTGTGGGCGGTATTGGTCGACAAGGTCCACCGTCGCGCCTCGACCGGCATTGACTGGAGCACCCCGAAGCCGTGGCGTGAAACGCTCGATGTGTCGCTGACCAAGCTCGCGGGGTTGTGGGCGACCTGGGCGGGCATCGCGCTGATCTATGGCACCGGGCGCTTTTACTGGAGCAACCAATGGGGCGGCTTTCCCTTTGCGATGGCGTGTTTCGGCGTCGCCGCACCGCTGCTGCTGGTCGGTTCGATCCCCTATGTGCTGTGGATCGATCGTCGCCTGGTCGCGCCCAAGGATGGCGCTTGGGCGCTCGGCGCGTGGCTGATGGGGCTCGACGAGCCGATCGACCGTGAGGCGCTGTATAACCATTTGCGCAGTTGGGGCGTGAAGGCCTTTTTTCTGGCGTTCATGCTGGCGGTGGTGCCGCCGGGGTTCGCCGGGTTCATCCACGGGAATGTCGCGGAGGTGCTGCACAATCCGGTGGCGCTGGCCAATTGGTTGATCGGCTTCATGTTCGTGATCGACTGCGCGTTCGCGACGGCCGGCTATATCCTCACCTTCCGTCCACTCGATTCGCACATTCGCAGTGCAAACCCGTTTGCGGCGGCGTGGATGGCGGCGCTGATTTGTTACGCTCCCTTCACGCTGATGGCCGAAAACGGGCCGCTCGATTATCATCCCGGCACCTATGGCTCCGATGGCTGGTCGGTCTGGTTCGCCGGACATCCGGTGGTGCTGGTCGCGATCGGTACGGTGCTGGTCGGTTTGACGGCAATTTATGCCTGGGCGACGGTCGCGTTTGGTTTTCGCTTTTCCAACCTGACGCATCGCGGCATTTTGACGCACGGGCCTTATGCGTTTTCGCGCCACCCGGCCTATCTGTCGAAGAATTTGTTCTGGTGGATTTCGACCGTGCCCGTGCTGACGACGGGCTCCTGGCTCGACGCGGTGCGGGCGACGATCCTGCTGGGGGTGGTCAGCGGAGTCTATTATTGGCGTGCCAAGACCGAGGAGCGGCATCTCGGGATGGACCCGACGTATCGCGATTATTCGGAATGGATCGAGCGCAACGGGCTGGTGCCGCGTTTCTTCGCCTGGGTTGGCGGCAAGCGCACGGTCCGGGTCTAGCGCCGCGCGGTTTCGGGGCATCCGAGGATGCCCCGAGGGTCCGCAGTGTTCAGGCTATCAGCGGGAAGAGAGCTGGACCGGGCGCGCGGCGGCGCGGGCAAGCACGCGGTCGGCAATCTGATGCGACCAGATCGCGTCGCCCGTCGGCGTCTCCAGCATTTCATTGTCAAGCGCGCGGGCGCGACGGAAGGCGACCAGTGCCTCGGCCGTGCGCCCGCTTCGCAAATACGCAGCGGCCAGTTCGATATGGCGTCCGCCATCATCCGGGTTGAGCCGAACCCGCGTTTCCAGCGTCGTAATGGCGTCCGCATTCTGCGCGGCCGCACTGGCTGACGGCGTTGCTGCCGTCGGGTTCGCCACTGCCGGTGCCGACAGCGGCGCCAGGACAAGCAAGCTCAAAGCGATCATTTTGGTCATGGGGTTCATCCTCTCACCGAGTCATTCGGTTACAGAATGATGACACTTATGAGGCACTTTTGTGAAGTGGTATTTTTGGATGAGAAAAAGGCACGAGCTTTCCCGCCGGAAAACCGCGCTAAGGCATTCAAAAATGATAAAAATTCCGGGGCGTCAGCTCGCCCGCAAAATGTCCTTGCCGGTCGTCGGATCGGCGAGCGTGACATTTTCGGCCGCCTGGACGCGCCAATCGCCATCGCGGCGCGTGGCGATCGCGAGGATCAGCGTGTCGGCGACATGGGGGCCAGCGGGATGTGCGGCACCCGCGGTGAGCCGAGTCCAGAAATGCAGGATTGCCGCTTCCTCGCCGACCCAATCGATATCGGCTGGATCAACCCGTAACACCGAGTCGCTGTAGATCGTCTCATGGATGAAGCGGTGCCCGCCGACGATTTCGTCGATCCCGCGCCAATACATGGCGTAGCGGTTCACAAAAGTGGCATCCGGATGGAAGAGCGCGCCAAACGCGACCATGTCATGCGCGTTCCAGGCTGCTTCAAAGTGCTCGGTAATCCGTTCCGGATGATCGACCATGTTCATTCCCCCCCAGTGGTTGAATCTTTAGAGACCCAGACGATCATACCACTTCGATATGACGTTTTGAAAGAAAGAATCATCGTTGCTTACGACCATTCCGTGACGTGCCACGACCGGCGGTCGGCCCTCTTTATGCGCTCGTCGGCTGGTCGGTCGCATTGCGCGATTGGGACAGTTCGGTCAGCGCCGCGCGCACTTCCTCAATATGTGCGGCGAACGCCTCGGCAGGATCGATTTCGCCCGAATTGGCCTCGATCTGCATCCGTGACAGCCGCAGCGCTGGCCGCGTAGCGATCGGCCGTAACCCGATCCCTTCGCACACCTCCTGCAATTGCGCGGCCGCCTTGCCGCCGCCATGCCCGCCATAGGACACGATCATCACCGGCTTGTCGGCCCATTCGCGATAGAGGTGGTCGATCGCGTTTTTCAGCGCGGCCGGATAACCCCAATTATATTGCGGTGTGACGAAGACAAACGCCGCCGCGCTTGCGATCTTCCGGCTCCATTCGAGGGTCAATGCCGAGGCGTAACTGGCGCGCTGCGGCATTTCCGCCTCATCATCCATCGGCAACGGCCAGTCGCGCAGATCGACGACTTCGTAGGCGTCATCGCTTTGCGCGCGGCCCAGCGTCGCGACCCATTGCGCAATGTGCGGGGAGATCCGGCGCGGTCTTACGCTGCCGGCGATGACGAGCGTGGGAGATGTGTGTATCATACAGTCTTTATGCCACTTTGTAGGCTTGGGGTAAAGAGTGTATAATACAGGTAGTATCGATACCGTCGCTCGCGCGCTCGTTGATCTGCTGGGCTTTTTCGGCAGCCCGCAGCGCGTGGACCTGTTGCTGAAAGAGGCGGATGTGGAGATCGACCGCGCGCTGGTGCCGCTGCTGGTGGCGATCGCCACGCGCGGCACGCTGAGCGTGGCGGCGCTGGCCGATCAGGTCGGGCGGGACTCGACGACGGTCAGCCGCCAGCTTGCCAAGCTCGCGCAACTGGGCCTGGTCGCGAAAGGTGCTGGAGAAAGCGACAGGCGAATCCGGATGGTTACGCTCTCGCCTGCGGGCGAGGGTCTGGCGCGCTCGGTTGCGGCCGCGCGGCAGCGCTTGCTGGCGCGCGCGCTTGCCGCTTGGAGTGAGGATGACTTGGCCGACCTTGGCCGCTTGAACGCGAAGTTTGTGGAGTCCCTCGCCCACGCCGCGCAGGCGGGGAGCGAAGCAAAGCGCGGCTAGAACCGCAGCTCGTCATACACTTTCGACACGTCGCCATTCCAGACGCCGTGATATTTCTCCAGCAGCAGTTCGGCGGGCACCTTGCCGCTGCGGACGATCTCGCGCAGCGGATCGAGGAAGCCGGTTTCGTTGCTGCCGCTCGAATCGGTGCGGCCCCGTGCGGTGAGGCCCGCGCTGGCGATGTCGATCACCTCGCCCGCAATCGCGCGCAAGGTGCGCCCGCCTGCGATCGGCGCATCGAGGCCGAGCTTGGGCACGGCATCGCGCAGCGCCTGGCGTTCCTCGATCGTCCAATGCTTGACCACATCCCACGCCGCATCGAGCGCGCCCTGATCGTAGAGCAGTCCGACCCACAAAGCCGGCAGCGCGCAGATCCGCCCCCATGGCCCGCCATCGGCCCCGCGCATTTCGAGGAAGGTCTTCAGCCGCACCTCGGGGAAGGCGGTGGAGAGGTGGTCATTCCAATCGTCGAGCGTCGGCTTCTCGCCGGGCAGGACCGACAATTCGCCCTTCAGGAAATCGCGGAAGGACAGGCCCGCAGCATCGAGATAGCGACCGTCGCGATAGACGAAGTACATCGGCACATCGAGCGCGTATTCGGTGTAGCGATCATATCCAAAACCGTCCTCGAACACGAACGGCAACATGCCGGTGCGCGCGGGATCGGTGTCGGACCAGATGTGGCTGCGGTACGACAGCATCCCGTTGGGTTTGCCCTCGGTGAAGGGCGAATTGGCGAACAAGGCGGTGGCGAGCGGTTGCAGCGCCAACCCGACGCGGAACTTCTGCACCATGTCGGCTTCGGAACTGTAATCGAGGTTCACCTGGATCGTGCAGGTGCGCAGCATCATGTCGAGGCCCATGCTGCCGACGCGCGGCATGTGGCGCAGCATGATCGCATAGCGGCCCTTGGGCATGATCGGCAGCTCGGCGCGGGTCTTGTCGGGCCACATGCCGAGGCCGAGGAAACCGATGCCGAATTTGTCGCCGATCGTCTTGATCTGCTGCAGATGCCGCCCGGTCTCGGCGCAGGTCTGGTGCAGATTTTCGAGCGGGGCACCCGACAGTTCGAACTGGCCGGCCGGTTCGAGGCTGATCGATCCGTCGGTGCCGTTCAGCGCGATGACGTTGCCGCCTTCCAGCACGGGTTCCCAACCGAATGCGGTCAACGCGTCCAGCAAATCCCGAATGCCGCCCTTTTCGGTGTAGCTCGGCGCGTGATGATCGCTATCGGCATAGACGAACTTCTCATGCTCGGTGCCAATCCGCCAGCGATCGGGAGCCTTCTCGCCCCGCGCGAAGCTGGCGACGAGCTGGTCGCGCGATTCGATCACGGGAGAGCTCTTTTTGGTTTCGGGGCGCGTGGTCATGATCGCGCCTTAGCGCCGCCTGAGGCCGCCCGCCAGCGCGTTTCGTTTAGCTACCGATGCGCCTCACCAATCGCCGCGCGCGGCCATCCACAGCGCGACCGCCGCCGCCGCTGCCGTGTCCGCGCGCAGAATGCGCGGGCCCAGGCCGATGGCGACAGCACTTGGCACGGCTCGGATCGCGGCGCGTTCGTCATCGTCGAAGCCGCCTTCAGGACCGATCAGGATCGCTGCCGCACCACTTGCCGCGCGCATTGCTGCCAAAGCGGGCGCACCGCCAGTTTCGTCGGCGAAGAACAGCGCGCGGTCTGCGGGCCAGTCGCGCAGCAGGGCGGACAGCTTCACTGGCTCGGTCAGCTCGGGCACCGCCGTGCGACCGCATTGTTCGGCCGCCTCGATCATATGCGCGCGAAGCCGCTCGCCATTCAATCGGTCGACGATCGTGCGGCGGGTCAGCACCGGTATGAGGCGCGCGACGCCAAGCTCGCACGCTTTCTCGGCGACCCAGTCGATCCGGCCTTTCTTGATCGGGGCGGCGCACAGCCACAGATCGGGCACCGTCTCGGCCTCGCGCAGCTTTTGGGTGACGTCGAGCATGAGGTCGCGCTTGCCGACACTGGCGGCGACGCCGAGCCACTCGCCCGATGTGCCGTCGAACAGCTTGACCGGATCGCCCGCCTTCATCCGCATCACGCTGACCAGATAGTGTGCTTGCGGGCCATCGACGCGTAGCGGGCCGAGGCCGAGCGGTGTCTCGACGAACAGCCGCGGGGTCGATTGCGGGGGCCAGGCGGGGGTGGCGGGCATGGCTGCGCCTTAGAGCAGGGGCGTGGGGCCTGGCAAATCGGCGGCGTTCACTTGCGTCCCTGCCACAGCGCCCGCAGCGCCACGGCGAACAGGGCGAGCCCCACCACCGCCAGCATCGCCCATCCCGCCATCACGCCGACGCCGCGCGCCACCGCCCACAGCAACGCCTCGAAGAACCGCCCGATCGCGACGGAGAGATGGATCACGCTGCCCGCCTTTGGAAAACCGCGCCCTTATTCGGGTCTTGGCACCGCTATCGGCGCAGAGCGTGGCGAAGTCGAGGCGATGCGCGCCGGGGCTGTTGCGCGGCCGCTGGCTGGTGCATGGAGCGCGCATGACTGCTGCCGATCTTACCCCGGATACCGAACATCGCGGCCTTGTCGGCTTGCTGCCCGCTGCGGTGCGCCCGTTTGCGCTGCTGGCGCGATTCGATCGGCCGATCGGGTGGTGGCTGTTGTTCTGGCCGGGGGCGTGGGGTGTGGCGCTGGCAGGCGGGGCAGTATCGCGCTGGGATTTGATCCTGTGGCTGTTGCTCGGCAGCATCGCCATGCGCGGCGCGGGGTGCGTGTATAACGACATTGTCGACCGCGATCTCGACCGGCAAGTGGCGCGCACGCGCAGCCGTCCGCTGGCGAGCGGGGCGGTGTCGCTGAAGGCGGCGTGGGTTTGGCTGCTGGTGTTGTGCCTGCTTGGCCTGCTCGTGCTGCTGCAACTCACCCTGTATGCGGGCGTGGTCGCGCTGCTGAGCCTTGCCCCGGTCGCTGCCTATCCCTTCATGAAGCGCATTACCTGGTGGCCGCAAGTGTGGTTGGGCCTCGTCTTTTCCTGGGCGGCACTGGTCGGGTGGAGCGACATCATGGGCGCGCTCACCGCGACCGGCCTGCTGCTTTATGCCGGGTCGATTTGCTGGGTGGTCGGCTATGACACGATCTATGCGCTGCAGGACCGTGAGGATGACGCGCTGATCGGCGTGCGGTCCTCGGCGTTGCGGATGGGCGCGCGGGTGCGCTTGGGCGTCGGGTTGTTCTATCTGGCGGCGCTGGCGCTGTGGGCGGGGGCGATCTGGCTGTTGCGGCCCGATTGGTTGGCGCTGGTCGCGCTGCTGCCGGTGGCGGGGCATTTCCTTTGGCAAGTCGCAACCTTGTCGCCCGATAACGGCGCGGGCGCGCTGCGCCGCTTCCGCTCCAACCGCTTTGCCGGGCTGCTGATGTTCCTGGCCTGTGTGGTGGTGGGCACACCCTGGCCTTATTGAACGACACTGCGTGCGGTTGCGCGGTGATGCCGCCGCTCCTAAGTCTTCGCTCATGTTGACCCCAGACCAAGGGCGCGATCGCGCCGCCGCTATCGTCTCCCGCGCGCGCGCTGCCGGGGCCGATGCCGCCGATGCGGTGTATGCCGCCGACACCGCGCTCGACATTTCGGTGCGGCTGGGCGCGCTGGAGGATGTCGGGCGGTCGGAAAGCGCCGAGCTTGGCCTGCGCGTGTTCGTCGGCAAGCGTTCGGCGAGCGTGTCCACCTCCGATCTGTCGGACGGTGCCCTTGCCGCTGTGGTCGACCGCGCGATCGCGATGGCGCGCGAGGCACCCGAGGATGCCTGGGCCGGTCTCGCCCCGGCCGAGCGGCTGATGCACGGCACCCCCCCGTTGCTCGATATCGACGATTTGGCGCAGGGTGGCAGCGAGCCCAGCCCCGAGGGGCTGCGCGATGCGGCGCTGGCCGCAGAAGATGCCGCGCGGGCAGTGGCGGGCGTCACCAATAGCGAGGGCGGCTCTGCCAGCGCCTCGCGCTCGATCTGGGCGCTCGCCACCAGCCACGGCTTTGCCGCCGCTTATGCCGCGACCGGTTATGGCCTGTCGGCCAGCGTACTGGCGGGCGAGGGCGGGGCGATGGTGCGCGACTATGCCTATAGCTCGGCGCGCCACTTGCGCGCGCTGGAAGCGCCCGAGGTGATCGGCACGCGCGCGGGCGAGCGCGCGGTCGCCCGCGTCAATCCCGGACGGCTTGCCAGCGGGCCGATGACGGTGGTGTTCGATCCGCGTGTGGGCTCCAGCCTGCTCGGGCATCTGACCGGGGCGATTTCGGGGCAGGCGATTACGCGCAAGACCAGCTTCCTGCTGGAGGCGCTCGGCACGCAGGTGTTTGCGAGCGGCGTGACCGTGCTCGACGATCCGCACCGCCCGCATGGCCTGCGCTCGCGCCCGTTCGATGGCGAGGGGCTGCCGGTGTCGCCGACCGCGATCATTGAGGCGGGGATGCTTGAACGCTGGCTGCTCGACAGCGCATCTGCGCGGCAATTGGGGCTCGAGCCGACCGGCCATGCCGCGCGCGGCGTGAGCGGCGCGCCCGGGGTTTCGACCAGCAATTTGCATATGGCGGCGGGACATGTCCCGCCGGAAACCTTGATCGCCGACATCACCGACGGCGTGTTCGTCACCGAGCTGATCGGCATGGGCGTTAACGGCGTTACCGGTGATTACAGCCGAGGGGCAGCGGGATTCCGGATCGAGCGGGGGGAGATTACCGGGCCGGTTGCCGAGTTCACCATTGCCGGCAATTTGAAGGATATGTTCCTTAACCTGACGCCCGCGAACGACCTGGAATTCCGCTATGGTACCAATGTGCCGACGCTCAGGATCGAGGGGATGACGGTGGCGAGTGGCTGATGCGGGCCTGGCCGACGCAGTGGCAGCGATCGCCGAGGAGGCGGGGGCGCTGGCGCTGCGGCATTGGCGCACCGATTTTCACCGCTGGGAGAAGGGGCCGAACGACCCGGTCAGCCAGGTCGATCTCGACGTCAACGCATTGCTCCACGCGCGGTTGTCCGCGTTGTTGCCCGACGCCGGATGGCTGTCCGAGGAAACCGCCGACAATGCCGACCGTCTCGCCTGCGGGCGGGTGTGGGTGGTCGATCCGATCGATGGCACTCGGGACTTTATTCGTGGGCGGGACGGCTGGGCGGTGTCGGTGGCGCTGGTCGAGCACGGCCGGGTGACGATCGGCATTTTGGATGCGCCTGCCCGCAATGACGTGTGGCAGGCGGTCTTGGGGCACGGGGCGACGCGCAATGGCGCTGCGATCCATGTCGGCGACCGGCGCGTGTTCAGCGGATCGCGCGTGCCAAGCGATGGCCTGCCCAAGGCCGACCGCGATCTGGTCGCGGTGGCGAAGCCCAATTCGATCGCGTTGCGCATCGCGATGGTGGCAGCGGATGAGGCCGATCTCGTGGCGACACTGCGCTGGGGCTATGAATGGGACGTCGCCGCCGCCGCGCTGATCGCGGCGGAAGCGGGGGCAACGGTTACCGATGCCTTTGGCGCGCCGCTTGCCTTCAACACGCCGCGCGCGCAAGCGTTCGGCGTGCTGGCGACCGCGCCCGGCATCCATGCGGCGGCGGTCGAACGCCTGAGCGAACGCGCGCGGACGCTATCGGTCTGAGCAGGCAAGAAGGGGCAACCATAGCAAAGACGGCGTTTGTCCGACCGCGCGGGGTCGTCCTTCAGCAATCCACGCCTTCCCGGGCTAAAGCAGGATGACCTTGTCTTAACCCGCTCGAAACGAACGGATGGGGAGACGATCCGACCAAGGGCCGTTGTGCGCTAAACCTCATCCCGATACTTGATCTCCAGAAACCGGCCACGCGTTTCGAGCGAGTCGAGGTCCCCCTGCGCGATCTGGGCCGACATATCGCCGATCTCGTCGTCGATGAGCTTCAGCGCGTCCGCCAGTTGCGCATCGGGGCTCTTGCCGTTCCGCGCGACGCCGCGCAGGGGCGGGGGGACCTTGGCATAGCCTTTGAGCAGTTCGGGCAATTGCTCGCCGATCAGCTTGCGCACTTCGGCGGCGACGGGTTCGCGTTCGTCGAGCGTGGCGAGTTGTGGCGACAGCGTTTCCAGCCGCACGCCGATGCCGTCGACCAATGTCTGCGCCGGCGCGGGCAGCAGCTTGCGCTGGGTATCGAGCCATTGCTCGGTCATCAGCGGCAGCGCTTTCAGCGGGACTTGCGTCAGTTGCTCGGCGCGCACCGCAGGGGTCAGCGTTGCGAACAACAGGAACAGCGTCACCGCCACCAGCAACGCGCCGACCAGCAGCGCGCCACCCATGCCGAGCGGCACGAACCAGCCGATCGCGATCGCCGCGACGACGATCGCGAGGTCGGCGCTTGCCGCCAGCGTGAGGCGTCGGGCGATGGCGGTGCCTTGCCGCCGCCGCTTGACCAGCGCCTCGCGACCGGCGCGGGTGCGCTCGAGCAATTCGCCGGCGCGTGCGATCTGGCGATCGACATCGGTCACGGGGGTTACTCCGCTTCCAGCTTGAAGCTGGCGTCGGGGCCGGACAGGCGGTTCTGCGCGGCACCCTCGGCGCGGGCGATATAGCCCTTCGACTTTTCGACTTCGTTGGACAGCGTGCCGACCGTCGCCTTCATCGAATCGAGCGCTTTCAGCTTGAAGCTGTCGATCGCGTCCATCGTGTCATAGATGTTCTGGAAGGCGCGCTGCAGCGTTTCGACCGGGATGGTCGAGGCGGCGGCCTGTTCGTGGATGGTCGCGGTCTGCGACTTCAGCAGCTTGCCCGTCGCATCGATGATGTTCGCGGTTGTCGTGTTGAGCGCGGTGATCTGGTCGAGCACCAGTTTCTGGTTGGCGAGCGCCTGCGCCACCGTGACCGCCGTGCGCAAGGCGGAAACGGTGGTGGTGGAGGCGCGATCGACCCCCTTCACCAGCTCGACATTGTTCTTCTTGACCAGATCGAGCGCAAGATAGCCCTGCACCGTCACCGCCATTTGCGTCAGCAGGTCCTGCGTGCGCTGGCGGACATAGAAGAGCGCGCTTTCGCGGATCGCCTTGGCCTTGGCCGGGTCGCTATGGTCGAGATCGTTGGCTTTCTCTTCCAGCCGCGCATCCATTTCCTTGGACAGCACGATCATCTGTTCGAGCCGCCCCATTGCAGTCCACAGATTGGCGCGCTCGGTGTCGATCGCGGCATTGTCCATCAACAGCTCGTCCTTGCCGCGCGCGAGCGTCTTGAGGATCGCCGAAATGTGCGATTGCGAGGAACGATATTTGTCGAAATAGGTGTTGATACCGCCGCCAAAGACCTTGCTCAGCAGGCCGCGGCCCGAAATGAGCTTGCCGTTGACCGACGGATCGAGCTTTTCGATCGTACGGCGCAGTTCGGTAAGGTCGGCACCGATCCCGGTCTCGCCGTCCATCGCCTTGACCGGGCGATCAAGAAAGCGGTTCGACTGATCGGCGGCGGCGCGGATTTCCTTCTGGCCCATCGCCGAGATGGCATCGACGCGCTTGCCGAATTCGGGAGAGTTCACATCCTGCGCGACGAGATCGTCGACGAAATCGGCGACCTTGGCTTGCAGCTTGGTGCGCACGCCGTCTTCGACCGGGACGAGACCCACCGCCTTTTCGGGCGCGAGCGCGGGCACCGGGTCAGGTGGGGTCAGCACCAGGGGGGTCGTTTCGCTATCGGCAGCGGTCGCCATGTCGTCACTCCAGCCGGGGATGCCCCTAAATGAAGCGGAATGCTGCGGGGTTCAAGTGTATCGTTTTTATAATACACCAATTGTCACGCAATCGTCACGATAAAGACCCGAATCCGACGCGAGGTGCCGATACCGCACCGCAACAAAGTGTGTAAAACAAAAGGGGTTATCGATGCGTCGTTCCTTCTCGCTCGCGTTTGCGGGCGTTCTCCTCGGTTGTTCGTCAACGGCGGCACTCGCCCAGTCGGCTACCGCTGCGGAGACGCCCGATGCGCAAGGCGGTGACATCATCGTCACCGCGCAGAAGCGCGAGCAGAAGCTCCAGGACGTGCCGATTACGGTGACGGCAGTGACCGGTGCCAAGATGCAGGAGCTTGGTGTCAATTCGCTCGCCGAAGTCGCGATGTATATCCCGGGCCTGCGTATCCAGGAGCAGAGCGACAATAACCCCGGCTTCGTGATCCGCGGCATCACCTCGGACAGCGGCTCGGCGCAGCAGGGCGCGCGCGTTTCGCTTTATTACAATGGCGTCGATATTTCGCGCACGCGTGGCGCGTATCAGGATCTGTTCGATCTGGAGCGGATCGAAGTCGTGAAGGGGCCGCAGGCAACGCTGTTCGGCACCGCCTCGGCAGTTGGCGCGGTGAACATCATCTCGGCCCGGCCAAGGGCTGGAACCTCGGCCGGGATCATTGCGTCCTACGGCAATTACAATCGCGGCCAGGTCTCGGGCTTCGTCAATGTCGGCAATGACACGCTCGCGGCGCGTCTCGCCTTCGCCTACAAATATCATGACGGCTTTGTCCGCAACATCGCCGGTGACCCCAATGTGCCCAACCAGAATCAGGGCAAGACCAAGCAAGACGATCTCAATGGTCAGGATCAGCGCGGCATTCGCGGTTCGGTGCGCTGGGCACCGACCGATGCGCTTACCGCCACTTTGGTGCTGACCTATGACGGCCAGCGCAACCCTGGCACGGCGTTCCGCTCGCGCGCGCAAGCGCCGACCGGCGGCAATGGCGGCGACTATAGCTACGCCGAACTGTCGGGTTCGCCTTATAGTGCGCAAGTGCTGGGGGGCTCCAAGCTCGGCCTGAAGCGTGACGTCTATGACGCGAACTTCACGCTGACGGCGGAACTGGCCCCAGGTGTCACCTTCACCACCGTCAACGGCTATCGCAAGTTCAACAGCAACGAAGTGTTCGACGCCGATGGCGGCCCGGCCTGGTATCTGGAATTTGCCGAGGACGCGCGCGGCGACCAATATAGCCATGAAGGCCGCTTCAACTTCACCGGCGACACCTACCGCGCGTCGTTCGGCTGGAACGCGTTCTTCGAAAACAATCTGCAGCGCGTGCCCTTCTCGACCGAAGAGGGCACCTATCTGACCTGCGCCGGTGCCTTGCCCGCCGGGACGCGCGCCGCCTTGCTCGCGGCTGGCATTCCGAGCGGCCCGGGTTGCGTCCTGCCGAATGGCACCGTTGCCGCGGCGGGGGCGACCGCGCTGCTGACGCGCGGCGCGGCGACCGCAATTCCGTATTCCTCGGTCTTCACCAACTACGGCACCAACGACACCTATTCGGTCTTCGCCGACGGCACCTGGCTGCCGACCCCGCGGCTCGAACTCACCGCCGGTGCGCGCATCCTGATCGAGAAGCGCAAGTCGGGCTACAGCTCGGTGCAGCCCAATTCGGTGCTTGCCGGCGTGCCGTTGTTGCCCACGGTCAGCACGGGCGGCGTTAAGTTCACTGCGCAGCGCAGCTTCTCGGCGATCCTGCCGCGCTTCAACGCGCTGTATCGTTTGACCGATGGCATCAACCTTTATGCCACGATCAGCAAAGGCCGCCGCTCGCCGGTGGTGCAATTGTCCGCGGCGACTTCGGGTGGCGTGGCGGTGCCGAGCCTGCAAGTGGTGCCCGACGAAGTCGTGTGGAATTACGAAGCCGGTATCAAGGCCAAGATCGGCGCGTTCAGCGGATCGCTCGGCGTCTTCTACCAGGATTATAACGGCTTCCAGGTGACCGTTACCGACGGCGCGGGCAAGACCACCACGCAAAGCGCGGGCAAGGCGCGCAACCCCGGCGTCGAACTGGAGGGCAATTGGCGGGTCAATTCGCTGCTGCAGCTGTTCGGCAACTTTGCCTATGTCGATGGCAAGATCGCCAATAACCCGGCCTATGGCGTCTATTCGGGCGCGCAGTTCCGCCTGCAGCCGAAATATAGCGCTTCGGGCGGCGCGACCTTGCGCGTTCCGGCCGGAAGCATGACCTTCTACGCCACGCCCTCGGCCACCTATCAGAGCAAGGAATATTTCGAGCTGCCCAATTCCGAGGCGATCAGCCAGGGCGGCTATGCACTGGTCAACGTCCGGGCGGGCGTCGAGCTGGCGGGCGGGCGTTATCAAATCGGCGGTTTCGCCCGCAATGCGCTCGACCGTAAATATCTGATCGACGCGGGCAACACCGGTGGCGGTTTCGGTATTCCGACCTATATCCGTGGCGAACCGCGCGTTTACGGCGTCGAAGTCAGCGGCAAGTTCTGATCGCCGCACTTCGTTCAGCCTTGATCGAAACGGGCCGGGCAGCACAGTGTGTTGCCCGGCCTTGTTGCACCGCACCGTTTCGGCTAGGGGCACGCGATCCTTTTCCCGATTTTGTAACGAGACAGACATGAGCCTCCGCAACGTGGCCATCATCGCACACGTCGATCATGGTAAGACAACTCTGGTCGATCAGCTCTTCCGCCAGTCCGGCACCTTCCGCGACAACCAGCGCATCGAAGAGCGCGCGATGGATTCGAACGACCTCGAAAAAGAGCGCGGCATTACCATTCTCGCCAAGCCGACTTCGGTCGACTGGACTCCGCCGGGCGAAACCGAGAGCGTGCGCATCAACATCGTCGATACCCCCGGCCACGCCGATTTCGGCGGCGAAGTGGAGCGCATCCTGTCGATGGTCGACGGTGTCGTCCTGCTGGTCGATTCGTCGGAAGGCGCGATGCCGCAGACCAAGTTCGTCACCGGCAAGGCGCTGGCGCTGGGCCTGAAGCCGATCGTCGTGGTCAACAAGGTCGATCGCAACGACGCGCGCATCCAGGAAGTGCTGGACGAAGTGTTCGACCTGTTCGTGTCGTTGGACGCGAATGACGAGCAGCTCGATTTCCCCGTGCTCTACGCATCGGGCCGCAACGGCTATGCCTCGACCGACATGGACGCGCGCGAAGGCACGCTGATCCCGATGTTCGAGACGATCATCAGCCACGTTCCGCCACCCGCCGTGGAAGTGGCCGGCGTGCCGTTCACCTTCCTCGTCACGCTGCTCGACCGCGATCCGTTTCTCGGCCGCATCCTCACCGGCCGCGTCAATTCGGGCACGGTCAAGGTCAACCAGCCGATCCACGCGCTCGACAATGATGGCAAGATCATCGAGACCGGTCGCGCCTCCAAGATCATGTCGTTCCGCGGGCTCGACCGCGTGCCGGTCGACGAAGCCAAGGCAGGCGACATTATCAGCCTCGCCGGTCTGACCGTCGCGACCGTCGCCAACACCATCGCCGACATCACCGTGACCGAGCCGCTGCACGCACAGCCGATCGATCCGCCCACGCTGTCGATGCGCTTTGCCGTCAACGATTCGCCGATGGCGGGGCGTGAGGGCACCAAGGTGACCAGCCGCATGATCCGCGACCGTTTGTTCCGCGAAGCCGAATCGAACGTCGCCGTGAAGGTGGTGGAAGCCGCCGACAAGGACAGCTTCGAAGTCGCCGGTCGCGGCGAGCTTCAGCTTGGCGTGCTGATCGAGACGATGCGCCGTGAGGGTTTCGAACTGGGCATTTCGCGTCCGCGCGTGCTGTTCCAGGAAGATGAGGACGGCAAGAAGACCGAGCCATATGAAACGGTCATCATCGATGTGGACGAGGAATATTCGGGCACCGTCGTCGAGAAGATGAACCTGCGCAAAGCCGAGCTGACCGACATGCGTCCGTCAACCGGCGGCAAGACGCGCATCACCTTCTCCGCGCCGTCGCGCGGGATGATCGGCTATCACGGCGAGTTCCTGTCGGACACGCGCGGCACCGGCATCATGAACCGCCTGTTCGAGCGTTACGGCCCGCACAAGGGCAATATCGAAGGCCGCAAGAACGGCGTGCTGATCTCGAACGGTGCGGGCGAAGCGAATAGCTATGCGCTAGGGCCGCTCGAAGAGCGCGGCATCCTGTTCGTCGGGCACGGCGAGGCGCTGTACGAGGGCATGATCGTCGGCGAAAACGCCAAGCCGGATGATCTCGAAGTCAACCCGATGAAGACCAAGGCGCTGACCAACTTCCGCGCTTCGGGCGGCAAGGACGATGCGATCCGCCTCACTCCGCCGAAGAAGATGACGCTGGAACAGGCGATTGCGTATATCGACGATGACGAAATGGTCGAAGTGACGCCCAAGTCGATCCGTCTGCGCAAGCGCTACCTCGACCCGAACGAGCGCAAGCGCGCGGCGCGGGCGAAGCAGTCGTAAGCGACGCGAGAGCGTGGTAACACCGGGGCCGGGCGCGACAGCGTCCGGCCTTTTTGTTTGGGGGTATGGCGGGGCAGGGCTGACGCGCTGCGCTGCTTTTGGCGCTCGGTGGAAGAAATCGCCGGCGACGGAGCGGGGATGGGGCGATGCCCTAATCGGTGCCCACGCGGCACCCAATAAGTAACTTCCGCAGCTTTCGCTTGCTCCGCCGCAGGGCGCATAGCGCGCGCGGGGGCGCGTCGCCGTCGCGCTGCACTCGCGATGGCGACGGTTCCCGTTGCCAGCGCACGAACACCACAGGAGCACCTATGTCCACCGATCCGAAATCCACCGATTTGTCGCGTCGTCGGCTCTTGTCGCTTGCGGCGGCCGGGGGCGGTGCGTTGCTGGTGGGCGCTGTCGCCGCCGCACCTGCCGCCGCCGCGACCAAGCTGCCGCAAAAGGCTGTCCATTATCAGCCCCAACCCAAGGGCAAGGCGCGGTGCGACACCTGCCTCCAGTGGCAAGCCCCCAAGGCGTGCAAGCTGGTTGCGGGCGATATCGCGCCATCGGGCTGGTGCTCGCTTTACGCGCACAAGGCCTGAACGCAGCGACCGCGGCACGGGCCGCCAGACCCCCCGTTTCGTTCATCCTGCAGCAAGAAACTGTTGCAGATATGTGACGAAACGGGCCGTCAGGACTTTATCCTTGCTGCAGTGCAACTTAGCGTGATGACCCTTGTTGGGTCGGCTGCGGGACACCGACGCGATCGTCGGCACCCCTAACAGTCGAACAAAGGTCATTATTATGCGTACTTTCAAACTCGCCGCCGTCGCCTTGGCGGCTTTCGCCAGCGTCCCGGCTTTCGCGCAGGACGCCGCACCGGCCGCACCGGCAGACACCACGCCGACCGCACCCGACGGCTCGCGCGCGTTTGGCATCGAGCCTTACATCGGCGTGATGGGCGGCTGGGAACAGTTCGATAACGAGCGCAACCACGGTATCCCGCAGGCGCTGAACGCCGATGGCTCGCTGCGCAACAACTACCGTCTCGCAGGCGCGTTGGTACAGGGCGTGGCCGGCATCAACGTGCCGCTGGGGCCGGTGTTCGTCGGTGCGGAAGGCAATCTTGCCAAAGGCGTCTCTGGCAACATCAACTGGGAATATGGCGCAGCCGGTCGTTTCGGCGTGCGCGCCGGTGACAGCGGCATGTTCTACGGCAAGGTCGGCTATCAGTGGGTCGAGTTCGATCATTATTCGACCTACTCGACCGGCAATACCAGCAAGAAGCAGTATGGCGACATCACCTACGGGATCGGCACCGAGTTCGGCCCGAAGGACATCGGCCTGAAGGGCATCACCGGCAATGCCGGCGTCCGCATCCGTGCCGAAGTGAACACTTATGGTGATTTCCACAGCTTCCGCCCGATGATGGGCCTGATCACGCACTTCTAAGCCTTACGGCTTAGCGTGTCGGAAGGGGCGGGGGATGGCGACATTCCCCGCCCTTTTTGCGTGCGGGGGCGCTAGGGGCGCTTCCTCTTAAAGAGGACCATCCCAATTCCGTTCGGGCTGAGCCTGTCGAAGCCCCGCCCCCGGCCCTATGCGAGCCCTTCTCTTGCGGAGAGGGCCCTTCGACAGGCTCAAGGCGAACGGAGGTGGATTCTCCCTCAAAATTAGACTCTAGCGCTTCACGCCTTTGAGCATTTGCCACACCTTGGGCGCACCGGTCGGTTTCGCCACGCCGTCGAGCCGTTCGGCGCGCAGGATCGGGATCGGCTTGACCATCAACTGGCCCTTGAACGCTCCCTCGCCGCCCGGAGAGGTCGGCTCGGCGAGCATCCGCTTGACCACGTCCATGCCTGCAACCACGCGCCCGAAGGCGGCATAGCCGACAAAGCCCGGTCGCGCGTCGAGCGAGGGGTTGGGGCCGACCATGATCGAGAAGTTCCCCGTCGCCGAATCGGTGCGGTCATAGCGCGCCATCGACAGCACGCCGTCGAGATGCTTGATCCCGGTCTGGCTGGTCGGCTCGAGCGGCACCAGACCGAGCATGCGGTGCGCATCGGTGCCGATGCCGCCTTGCACGAAACCCGTTTTGGGCGCGGTCTTGCGGCGTGTCGCGCGGTAGAAGCTGGTGCCTTCGAACCGGCCATCGTCGACATAGGCGAGGAAATTGGCGACCGTCGCCGGGGCATGGCGCGCATCGAGCGCGATCACGATCGGCCCCGCGCCTGTCACCAGCCGCACGCGCACGATTGCGGGTTCGCGGGAAGGGGGCGGGGCAGGGGGTGCCTTGGCAGCGGTGACGAGCGCGAGCGCCCCGATCAACAGCAACGCGCGAACCCGCATCAAACCCTTACCCTTCACCCAGCGCCAGCAATGTCGTCCATTCGGCGTCGCGCACGGGCGATACCGAAAGCCGCGACTGGCGCAGCATCGCCAGATCGGCAAGCCCCGGCGTTGCCTTGATCGTCGCCAGCGGGACGGGCCGTGGCAAAGCGGCGAGCGGTTTGACCGCGACGGACACCCAGCGCGGATCGTCGCCATCGGGCCGGGCGGTGCGCGCGATCTCGACCGTTCCGACAATCTCCTTGGGACCGCCGCTATGGTAGAAAAAGGCGCGGTCGCCGACCTGCATCGCCTTCAGATGCAAGGCGGCGGCGGCGTTGCGCACGCCGGTCCATTCGGTACTGCCCTCGGCCAGCAGATCATCCCAACTGTAGCTGTCGGGTTCGGATTTGAGCAGCCAATAGGCCATCGCGACTTTCCTTCGCTGAACACCGGTTAAACACACCATTCCGCCCGCATTCAGGGCGACTCGCATATTGGTTGCAACAAGCTAGTCCGCCAATGCGTTATAGGGAGATGCATGCAGGGCTGCTGGAGTGAGGAGATTCGAGATGAACAGCCTGTTGAAGAAGATCGGTCTGGCAGCGGCGCTCGGCGCGACGGCTCTGACGGCGGCGGCTCCGGCGGAGGCGCAGCGCTGGGGTGGCGGATGGGGCCATCGCTATTATGGCCATAATGACGGCACCGGCACCGCCATCGTCGCGGGTATCGCTGGCCTTGCAGTGGGCGCGGCGCTCGCGTCGAACCGCAATGATCGCTACCGCGACGACTATTACCGCGAGCGCGGCTACGATCGTTATTATGACGACCGGTATTACCGCAGCCACGGTTACTACCCCAATGACGGCTATTACGCCTATCGCGCGCGTGCGGGCTATGACCGCTGCTGGATCGAGCGGCGCTACGATCGCTATTATGACGATTGGGTCCGCGTCCGCGTCTGCGATTGATCGCGGAGCGATCGGCAACACGGCGCGGGGCTTCGGCTCCGCGCCGTTTTCGTATCTGGCGTACGCGCCCATTTTGCGCCATGAGCCGCAATCATGACCGAGACCGATCTCCCCCCCGACCGCCTGTCTTCCAACCCGCGCAGCCCGCATTATGACGAAGCGGCGCTGTCGCGCGGCATCGGCATTCGCTTCAAGGGCGCGCAGCGCCATGACGTGGAGGAATATAGCCGCTCCGAAGGCTGGATTCGCGTTGCCCTGGGCAAGAAGGTCGATCGCCATGGACAGCCGCTGACGCTCAAGCTGTCGGGTGAGGTCGAGGCATGGTTCGAGCGGCCGGCCGAGGGTGCCGAGACCGACGCTTAACGCAAAATAACCGTCATGCCGGGCTTGTCCCGGCACCCACCATGTCCTCGTGTTCTGCGCGCGATTGTTGTTGGCAGGGGTGGACCCCGGGACAAGCCCGGGGTGACGGTAATGCGATTTAGTGGACGAAGCGCGCGACCACGTCGCGATAGCTGCGCGACACCTTCACTTGCGCGTTCGACTGCAGCACCAGGAAACATTCGCCATTGGTGTGCGGCTTCACCTCTTTGACCAAATCGAGATTGACGATGGTCGAGCGGTGCACGCGCTGGAAGCGGCGCGGGTCGAGGCGGCGTTCGAGATCCTTCATCGTTTCGCGCAGCACCAGCGAATTGTCGCCGGTCTTGATGACCATATAGTCGCCCGCTGCTTCGATAAGTTCGATCGTGTCGACATCGACGCGGAAAATCTGCCCGCGGTCCTTGATGTTGATGAGCTTTTCGAAGCGGTTGGACGAAACCTGTTCGCCGCCATCGGTGAGCGTCTCGACCGAGTCCGGCGCGATCTCGGCGATCACTTCCTTCAGCCTGTCGACCTCCTCGATCCCGCGCTTTTCGGTCAGGCGCTGGCGCACGCGGTCGAGCGTGTCGGCGAGGCGCGATTCCTCGACCGGCTTCATCAGATAATCGACCGCGTCGGTTTCGAATGCCTTCAGCGCATGGTCGGAATAGGCGGTTACGAACACGAACAGCGGGGGTTCTACCTCCATCAGGCCCTGGACGACGGAGAAGCCGTCGAAGCCGGGCATTTGAATGTCGAGAAAAACGAGGTCAGGCTTGTTGGTCTTGATCGAGCGGATGGCCTCGCGACCATTTTGGCAGGTGTCGATGATCTCCACATCTTCATGGGCGGCCAGCCGCAGGGCGAGGCCCTGGGTTGCCAGTTTTTCGTCGTCGACGAGGATGGTGCGGATCGTCATGCGGCCTCTTTCTTCGGTTCCTCGAGCTGGAACGGGATTTCGATCTCGACCCCGAAACCGCCCCCCGGGATCGATCGCGTCTCGAATCTATGGTCCGGCCCATAAGCCTGGGCCAGTCTTTCCCTGATATTGGCAAGCCCGACCCCGGTTGAAAGGGGCTGGCTCGCAGAAACGCTCGGCCGTCCTCGGCTTTCGTTCAAGCCGGGGCCGGTGTCGGATACGACGATCTGCACCCGATCTCCGGCAAGCCGCGCGGTCACCGCGATTTCGGCACCGTCTTCCTGCGGCGTCACCGCATATTTGATCGCATTCTCGACCAAGGGCTGCAGCAGCAGCGAGGGCAGCCGCGCCTTGGCGACGCGTGGGTCGAGCTCGAAGCTTGGGCGCAGCCGGTCCTCGAAGCGCATCTTCTCGATTTCGAGATAGAGTTTCAGCGTCTCGAACTCCTGCACAACGGTGACATTGGCGGTGGGTTCGTTGGCGAGCGTATAGCGCAAAAAGGAGGACAGTCGCCCGAGCATGGCATTGGCGCGCTCGGTCTCCTTCAGCAGCACCAATGTGGAGATGGAGTTGAGCGTGTTGAACAGGAAATGCGGGTTGAGCTGATAGCGCAGCATCGCGAGCTGGGCGGATGATGCGGTGTTTTCGAGGGCGGCAAGCTGATCGATCTGATCCTCAACGATCAGATAGAAATTGATGCCGAAATAGAGCGCGGTCCACCCGGCCAGCACAGTGAAGTTGAGGAAGATCGTGCCCAATACCAGCCCGAGGTTGAGCCCGGGATTACGCGCGTTGATGAAGGAAAACGAAAAGGCGTCGAGCACGGCATAGACCAACGTCGCGGCGGCGAGTGTCAGCACCGTCAGGATCGCCATCGCAAAGCGCGGCTGGCGGCGATAATAATGGTAGAGCGTCGAGAGCAAGAGCGTGATGCTGTAGCCGACGATCGACTCGATCACGACCGGCACCATGCTGGTCATGTCGCTGGCGTTCGAAATGCTCGAAACGCTGCGCAGGATCAGATAGCCGGTCCACCCGGCCGCCTGCAGCGTCCAGAAGGCGCGGTTCTTGTCCTCGAAGAACGGCCGCGAGAGGATCGCGGGTTGGGGGGGAAGCGACATGTGGCTGTCTTAGCCCGGCTGGGAGCGATGCGCAAAGTACGCTATCGTCCGCGCCACCGCGATAACGCGGGCCCTCCCGCTTCATCACAAGGGGAGGAAGACGAGAGGAGAGAGCCGCATGAACCATCAGCCCGACCGCGCGCGCTTCAGCGCGATGGAGCATGGCACCCAGGCCGACTGGAGCATTATCTCCGGCCATTTCGCCGATTTCGCCAAGGGCTTGCCTGCGCGCGTACTGACGCATTTGCAGTTGCTGGACGGCGATTATGGCGGCTTCCCGGTCGATCGGCTCGAACATTCGCTGCAAACCGCGACGCGCGCGTACCGCGATGGCCGCGATGAAGCCTATGTGGTGATGGCGCTGTTGCACGACATTGGCGACACGCTGGGGACCTTCAACCATCCCGAGATCGGCGCGGCGATGCTGCGACCGTTCGTGTCGGACCAACTGCACTGGATCGCCAACACGCACGGGGTGTTCCAGGGCTATTATTTCTTCCATTACATCGGCGGCGACCGCGACATGCGCGAATCGTACCGCGGCCACCCGCATTTCGAGGCCTGCGCCGAGTTTTGCGAGAAATACGATCAGGCCGCGTTTGATCCGAATTACGACAGCGCGCCGCTGTCCTTCTTCGAGCCGATGGTGGGCCGGGTGTTCGCGCGGCCGATCACCTCAATCTATGCGAAGGTGGCGGAAGCGGGGGCGGGCTGACGTTCACGCCGGACGGGCCGTAGAGTTAAAAAAAAGGCCGCCGTCCCAAGGGACGGCGGCCAACTTTCTTAGGGTAAGAGCGCGTTAGAACTTAAAGCGTGCGCCGACGCGGATGAGGTACAGCGACTGAGCAGTGTTCACCGTTTCGTTCGGCGACTTGAAGCTGCTGTATTGATACTTGGCGCAAGCCCCGGCTGGATTGGTCGCCGACCCGACCACACCCGTGAGTGCAGCTCCCGCCGCGTTGAGGCAGGTTACCTGCACCACCGCCGAAGTGTACGGGAAGCCGGTATAATATTGACCGCCCCAGTTCTTGTTCAACAGGTTGGGCAGATTCTCAATGTCGGCAAACAACGAAATCCGCGAATGGAAGACGTAGGCCGGAAGTTCCTGCTCAAGATGGAGGTCGATACGGGTATTAGCGCGTGCCCGGGCGATGTTCTTAGGAGCAATCTTTCCGCGGAAATTCTTCAACTGCGTATTGTTGATGAGGTTGTCGAGCGCGGTCGCAGTTGTCGTATCATTCGCGGCATAGGTGACCAACGGATCGTTGAGGCCGGTCGGCACGTAGAGCAGGTAACGATCATTGTTCCCGGTGGTGCCGAATACCGACGAGCGACCCGTCGAAGTGTCCTGCATCGAGAAGCTGTAATGCTGTCCGGCGCGCGTTTCACCGAACAGTTGCACGACGGTGCGATAGTCGCCGAAGAAGGCGTGATCGAAGCCGACGCTATACTTGAACTGCCACTTTGTTTCGTTGCTGCTGATGCCGTAGCTGGCGTTGTTCGGATCAATCGAGGCTTGGGCGGCATAAAGCGAGCTTGCCACCGAAGACGTCGCGTTGCTGACGTCCTTCACGTCCTGCCAGGTGTAGCTGCCACCCACCGACAGGCCCCATGCAAAGTCTTTGTTAGCGCGCAGCGTGAAAATGTGGCTGCGACCACGCGACGTGTTGCCGATCTGGATGTCCGTGTTGGTATCGGCGGTTTGGATGCCAGCGCCCGGCGTCGGCAGGAAAGTGTAGCGTGGGCGGCCGTCCGGCAGGGTGCCGACAATCTGCGAGCGCAGATCGGTGAAGGTAACGGCCTGATTGACCTTCGAGAATACATAGTCCGCGCCCAGATCAACCCCGAACAGGCGGTAATCGGCCGAGAGCGTTGCGCGGGTCTGCGAAGGCAAGCGGAAGTCCGGTGCTACCGATGCCGTGGGTGCCGTCAGAAGCGACGCCGTATTGGAGGCGAGGAATGTATTGACTGCGCCCGGGATCGACGACCCCGTAACACCGTTGAGAGCAATCGCGCAGAGTGCAGCATTCGCACCGGTATTATAGGGAGCCGCGCACGTTGCGGTCGCCGTGCTCCCCGCCGCAACCGTTGCACGGTTTACAGTCGAGATACGGTTCTGGATGAAACCGCTGTTGCCGTACGAGTTCGAGAAATAGATGTCGGGCGTACCGCCGCTAAAAATGCCGATGCCACCACGCAGGCTAAGCGACGGAAGCGGCTTGTAGCTAAAGCTTACGCGCGGCTGGAACGCGCCCAGGCCGTCAAAATTGTTGGTGTTCGAAAAGCCATAGCGATTGTAGAAATTCGGATTGTTAATAACCTGGCTGCGCGATCCATAGAGATCGTACCGGACGCCATAGGTAAGCCGCAGTTCGGGTGTGACGGACCAATCGTCCTGAAGGCCGAAGGTGTAGACGCCATATTTGAAATTGGACGTCGTGTCGTTCGGGTTCAGCGTCAGTGCGTTCTGATAGTCGAAAGAGCTCGCGTTGCGATTCTGGAAATCGGCGATCGAGTCAAAGTAATAGGAGCCAGCGCTATATTGCAGGAAGGCGTTGGTCGTGCGGTTCTCGGCGTATTCAAACAGGCCCTTGAAATCGTGCTGCCCAGCCTTGAAGCGCAGCAGGAAGGAGCCGTCATAAGTGTCCGTGAACAGAGCGTTGGTCTGACGGCTGATGTCCGGGCCAAGCGCGACAACCGGGTTGCCGCTGCCGCAGGAGGTCGCATTGTCGCCGTTACCAGCAACCGGCGTAAGGACGCTGGTCGGGGCGGTGCAGACGCGGAACTGCGCAAAGCCGCGGCCCAATTCAGGATTCTGGCCACGCGTATAGGCCTTGTAAACGAAACGCGTTTCGGTCGAGACCCGGTCACTCCAATCCGAGTTCAACTGGGCAATACCGGTACGCAGCAGTTCGGTCAGCTTGTAACCGTTCGAGGCGAGACCAAGAGCAGGCGACGTCGTCGATCCGCTGCTGTTTTGAAGGTTGTCCTGCGCATCGTATGCGTTGATGTAAGTAAGCGATAGGCGCTGGCCTTCAGTGACGTTCCAGTCAATTTTACCGACGATTTTCTCGTCGAGGTTGTTCGTAATCGCAAGAACCCCGCCGGCGTCGTAGTTATAAACACTTTTTGCGATCGACTGGACCGAGGCTACCTGCGCGTCGGTCAGATTGGGGACCTGGTTTACCGCTCCGGGGCTGAGTGGGCGGGGGTCAGTGTTCTTTTCATACGAAACCATCACGAACAGCTTGTCCTTGATGATCGGACCCGAGGCCGTAACGCCGTAGGTCTCACTCTTATATTTTGGCAAAGCGACGGGCAGCGCGCCGATTTGATTTCCCTGCAGACCGTCGGTGCTCTGCGAATAGAAACCGTTCAGGTGGTAGGAATTTGTGCCCGACAGCAGGGTCGTGTCGATGACGCCGCCCTGGAAATTGCTCTGGCGGATATCATACGGTGCGATCGAAACCGACACCTGACCGATCGCGTCAAACGGAACCGGGCCTCGCTTGGTGGGGCTGGCATCAGGGTTAAGGCCGAAGTTGTCGCCAACCTGCGCGCCGTTGATGGTGAAGCGGTTGAAGCGGGGATTTACGCCAGCGAAGGATACGGCGCTGCCGCCGCCGCTGCTGCGGTCGAACGTCGCGAAGGGGCTGCGACGTTCGATGTCGCGAATGTCTCGATTGACCGAGGCGACTTTGCTGACGTCGCGTTGGTTGAGGACGGTCTGCGGACCATCCGACGTAATGCCGGCTCGTTTGATTGATTTGGCGGTCACGACGATGTCAGCGCCGCTGTCAGATTTTGCGCCGACCTCGATCGGAAGATCGTAAGGAGCACCAACAACCGTGAAGATTCCGGTGATCTGAGTGTTGCCGGCGGCGCTTGTCACGTCGATCGTATAGGGACCGCCAGCGCGCAGGCCGGATGCCGAAAAGCTGCCAGACGAGTCCGTAGATGCGCGTGAAACGGTGCCCGACGAGGTGTCCGTGACCGTAATCGTTGCATTGTTAACCGGAGCGCCGTTGGCGGTGACCGAGCCGCGGATAATCGCTGTCGTTTCCTGGGCGCTTGCCGCAGCCGGAATCATAAGCGCGGCTACGGCCACGCCAAGAAGAAGATTATGTCGCATGATATTGCCCCTGTGTTCCTGATCGCGGAAAACGCGACTGTCTCGTCGCCTGGCGCCCCCATGCGACTTAAATATTTCGGTTAGATGACAATCACGATTCCGCAAGGTACATGAAGCATTCAGTAATGATGCGTTGCAAAATGGCATCACTGGCGGACTTCGGCGTCGCGATCCCCTTTACCCCGCAGCCGCAACAATCTCCGCCCAACCCGCTTCGTCGATGACGGAAATGCCTAATTCTGCGGCCTTTTTTAGCTTCGAGCCCGCACCCGGCCCGGCCACGACGAGATCGGTCTTGGCGGACACCGAGCCCGACACGCGCGCGCCGAGTGCTTCCGCTTGGGCCTTGGCTTCGTCGCGACTCATCGTCTCCAGGCTGCCGGTGAACACGACCGTCTTGCCGCTAACGGGGGATTCGCGGGTTTCGTGGACGATATCGAGCGGCTCGACCTCGCGCAGCAAGGCGGCAATTACGTCCCGATTGTGTGGTTCTGCAAAGAATTCGATCAAGGCATCGGCGACTTCTGGGCCGATGCCCGCCGTTTCGATCGCGGCGGCGAGCGCCTTGCCACGGCGCACGACGAATTTCAGGTCGGTCTCGCCCAATGCGGGGACAAGCTCGGTGCGGACCGCCAGCACGCGCTCGATCATGTCGGAAAAGGCGGCCATGCTGACATAGCGTCGCGCCAGGTCACGCGCGGTAATCTCCCCGACATGGCGGATGCCGAGCGCGAACAGGAAGCGGTCGAGCCCGATCTTGCGGCGCAGGTCGATCGCGGCGAGCAATTTGTCGACGACCAGCTCCGACATGCGCTCGCGCGTGATCAGCGCCTCGCGATGTTCGTGCAGGCGGAAGATGTCGGCGGGGGAGGCGATCAGGCCGTCGCGGAAGAACTCCTCGATCCGCACCAGCCCCAGGCCGCTAATGTCAAAGGCGTGGCGCGAGACGAAGTGGATCAGCCGCTCGACGCGCTGCGCCGGGCAGATCAGCCCGCCGGTGCAACGCACCACCACCTCATCCTCACCACGCTCGGCGAGCGAGCCGCATTCGGGGCAGGTGGTCGGGAAGACGAAGGCCGGGCGGTCCTCGGCGCGGGTCAGCACCTCGACGATTTGCGGGATGACGTCGCCCGCGCGCTGCAGCACGACGCGGTCGCCGACGCGCGCGCCGAGCCGCTCGATCTCGTCGGCATTGTGCAGCGTGGCATTGGCGACGACGACGCCGCCGACGGTGACGGGCTCGAGCCGCGCGACCGGGGTAAGCGCGCCGGTGCGGCCGACCTGGATGTCGATCGCGAGCAAGGTCGTCTCGGCGCGTTCGGCCGGGAATTTATGCGCGATCGCCCAGCGCGGGGTGCGGCCGACGGTGCCGAGCCGCTCCTGCCAGTCGAGCCGGTCGAGCTTGTAGACCACGCCGTCAATATCGAACGGCAGGTCGGCGCGCTGGTGTTCGATCGTGCGATACACGGCCAGCGCATCCGCGGCGGTCGCGGCGTGGGCGAAGCCCTGCGCCACCGGGAAGCCCCAGTCTCTGATCGCGGCGATCACTCCGCTTTGCGTCGCGCCGGGCAGCGCGCTCGCCTCGCCCCAACCCCAGGCGAAGAAACGCAACGGGCGCGTCGCGGTGACGGCGGCGTCCTTCTGGCGCAGCGATCCGGCGGCGGCGTTGCGCGGGTTGGCGAATTGGCGCGCCTCCTTGCCCGTGCCCTCGGCCTCGGCGAGCAGGCGCGCGTTGAGGGCGGCAAAATCGGCCTTGGCCATATACACTTCGCCGCGCACCTCGAAGATGGCGGGCGCGTCGGCGGGGAGGCTTTGCGGAATGTCGGCGATGTGGCGGACATTGGCGGTGACATCTTCGCCGACCTGCCCGTCGCCGCGCGTGAGCGCCTGGACGAGCTGCCCGTTTTCGTAGCGGAGCGAACAGGACAGGCCGTCAATCTTGGGTTCGGCGGTGAGTTCTACCGGTGCGTCCTCGGGCAAAGCGAGGAAGCGGCGGACGCGGCCGACGAAATCGGCGACGTCTTCGTCGGTAAAGGCATTGTCGAGGCTGGTCATCGGCCGCGCATGGGCGACCTTGGCGAGATGCGCGGCGGGGGCGGCACCGACCTGAACGCTGGGCGAATCGCTGCGCACCAGATGCGGGAACGCCGCCTCGATCGCGGCATTGCGGCGCACCAGCGCATCATAGTCCGCGTCGGAAATCTCAGGCGCGTCGTCGGTGTGATACAGGCGGTTGTGGTGCGCGATCACCTCCGCCAGCCGGGCCAGCTCGGTTGCGGCGGTATCATCGGTCGTGGGGAGGGCAGGGGCCATCCCCCTTCGCTAGCGGAGGACGGGTAGCGGTTTCAATCCGCTAATCGTCTTCGCTGGCGTCCATTTCGGCGAGATGCTTGGCCTCTTCGTTGGTCGAACGGCGCTCAGCGGTCTTTTCCGCGCGGCTGGCCATTTCGTCCCAGGCCTTGGCGGCGCGCAGCCAGCGGCCGCGAACATTGTCGAGGGTGGCCGTAGCCGCGTCGGACTCGGCCTGACGGGCGCGGTCGCGATAGAACAGGGCGGTGGTGTTCGTGGGATATCTCCGCAAATAGGACGGGAAACGAGAAAGCGGGGTGCCGCCGCTTGGCGACACCCCGTATTGGCTCAGGCTTGCGCCAGCCGAACGGCCGAAACCTTGCCGCGACGGTCTTCTTCCAGCTCGTAGGAAACGCGCTGGTCGCGGTCGAGCGTCGCCATGCCGGCGGCTTCCACCGCGCTGATGTGGACGAAGGCATCGCCACCGCCGCCCTCGGGCGCGATGAAACCATAACCCTTGTCGGCGTTGAAGAACTTAACGGTGCCGATAGCCATACCTAATTCCTTACGTGCCGGTGCCGCGCCGCAGCGTCGGTACCGGATGGGGCCGAGATCGAAGACGGATGCGACGTCCGGCCCCGGCCGGCGCATCCGATCGCGACGCATCAGCCGTGCGCGGAAGGTCCGCAGCGGACGGGCTGTGCAAGAAAGCGGGAAAGGAGAGCCAAGAGTGCGCATCCGATGCCAGGCAAGCGGGAGCGCGGGACGTCTCTCAGCCGCGCGATGCTTGAGAGCGGACTCGCGCGATAGGACGGCTGTAGCAGGTTGTGCGAGGAATGTCGTGGAGATTGCGCGGCGGCGGATTGTGTCGGTGGCAGATGGCCGTTAGCCTTTCCCGAACATCCCGGCAGAGGGGCCGACCATGATCCTGATGATGTTGGCCCTGGCACAGTCTGCACCTCCAGAGGACGAGCGGTCACATCGCGCGAGTGTCGATTTGCCCGCCGCCTGGCACCCGGCCTCTTGTCCCACTGCAGAGCCCGGCAGCGACATCGTTGTATGCGGCAGGCAAGACGTAGCCGAGAAATTCCGCGCGCGTCCGCTGCCGGAAAAATATGCGGAAGTGGGCGGGCCGGGGATCGGCATCGATCTCGGCAAGGGGGTGCGAGGCAATCTATATGCGGGGCAGGGGCGGACCAATGACAAGGGCATCATGTTTACCGTGACGATGCCGTTTTAACAGCCGATCCGCCGTCGTTCCGTCACCCCGGGATGAACTCGGGGTGACGGATTCGGTGCTGGGTTTGCGGGTTGCCGATACGGATGGCTTTACGCCGTCTCCAACAACCTATCGGCTTGCGCGCGCGCCTCGGGCGTGATCGTCGCGCCCGACAGCATCCGTGCGATTTCCTCGCGGCGGGCCGTGTCGTCGAGCGTCGTCACGCCGGTACGGGTGACGGTCCCGTCATGGCTCTTGGCGATCAGCAGGTGGTGCTGCCCTCGCGCCGCGACTTGCGGGCTATGCGTGACCACCAGCAATTGCGTCGCTTGCGCCAGCCGCGCCAGACGTTCCCCGATGGCACTCGCCACGGCACCGCCGACGCCACGATCGATTTCGTCGAAGATCATCGTCGCGGCCCCGCCTTGATCGGCCAGCGCAACCTTCAGCGCGAGGATGAAGCGCGACAATTCGCCACCCGAGGCGATCTTGACCAATGGCGCGAAGGGCGCGCCGGGGTTGGTCGAAATCTCGAATTCGACGCGGTCCTTGCCCGCCGCCGACCATTGTTCGCCGGGCGCTGGCGCGACGACGGTGCGGAAGCGGGCGGCATCGAGTTTCAGCGGGATCAACTCCCCCTTGACCGCAGCGTCGAGCCGCACTGCGGCGGCGGTGCGCGCCTCGCTCAACGCGGCGGCGGCCCTGTCATAAGTCGCGCGCGCAGCGGCGAGCTTCGCTTCGAGCGCGGCGATGCCTTCTTCCCCGGCATCGAGCGCCTCCAGCTTGGCGGTCAGGTCGTCAGCCAACTCGGCCAGTGCATCGGGTTGGACGCGATGTTTGCGCGCCATGCCGCGCAGTTCGAACAGCCGCGCCTCATCCTCCTCCAGCGCGGCGGGATCGAACCACAGATCGGCCTTGGCCTCGCGCAGTTTCTCCTCGGCGACCGCGCCCTCGATCACCGCGCGGTCCACCGCCGCCAGCGCTTCGGCGAGCGCCTCGTGGTCCTCTGCAATCCGCTCCAGTACGCGCGCCGCCTGGCGGAGTTGCGCAAGGCCACCGTCCGATCCCTCCAGCCAGCTTTCGATCGCGGCGAGATCGGCGGCGATCTTTTCCGAACGCTGCATCGTTCGGCGGCGTTCGGCGAGGGCTTCTTCCTCCCCCGGTTCGGGGGCGAGCGCGCGCAGTTCGGCGACGGCGTGTTCCAGCCACTCACGGTCGCGTGCGGCAGTGTCGATCGTCGCGCGCGCCGTCGCCAGCGCAGCTTCGGCATCGCGCCATGCTTTATAGGCGGTCGCCGTAGCGCCCGCGTCGATCCGTCCGAACGCATCGAGCAAGGCACGGTGCCCGCGCGCGTTGAGCAGCCCACGATCATCATGCTGGCCGTGGATTTCGACGAGATAGGTCGCGAGTTCGCGCAGCAGGCCAGCGGAGGCTGGCTGATCGTTGACGAAGGCGCGGCTGCCGCCATCGGCCTTGACGATGCGGCGGATCATCAACGGCTCGCCGGGATCGACGTCGAAGCCGTTCTCGCCGAGCAAGGTAGCGATCGGCCCGGTCGCGTGCGGTGTGTCGAAGGTGGCGGTGACCACGGCTTGCGTCGCGCCCTGCCGCACCAGCCCGGCATCGCCGCGCGCGCCGAGCGCGAGGCCCAGTGCGTCGAGCAGAATCGATTTGCCGGCACCGGTCTCACCCGTCAGCACGCCCAGGCCCTGCCCGAAGTGCAGGTCCAGCGCCTCGATCAGCACGACGTCACGGATGGCGAGAGAGATCAGCATGGGTCTGCCGCCCGCTTTACCCGAACAATCGATGTTCCGGTATCGTTCTTTTTGGTCGAACTTCAGCTGCCTGGGTTGGGGTTGCCTGGGTTGGTCGACGAACCGCCCGAGGTCGGCAAAGCGCGCGCGTCGCGCTTCGGCTCGTGGGTTTTGAGCGGCTTGTCGGGAAGCGATTTGTCGGGCAGCGGCACGATCAACTGGCCCGGCGCGATCGCCGCGACCGCGACGGGGGGGTGTTCCTCCGACAATTTGTACGCGCGGCTATACCATTGCGTGCCGGGATAATTGGCCCCCAGCACGGCCGCCGCCTTGCGAGCCTCATCGGGCACGCCGAGCGCGAGATAGGTTTCGGTCAGCCGCATCAGCGCCTCGGGTGCGTGCGTGGTCGTCTGATAATCGTCGACCACCTTGCGGAAGCGCATCGTCGCGGCGAGCCATTGGCCGCGCGTTTCGTAGAAGCGACCGATCTCCATTTCCTTGCCGGCCAAATGGTCGCGCACGAGATCGATCTTGAGTCGTGCATCGGCGGCATAGCGCGTGTTGGGGTAGCGGCGCGTCAATTCGCCAAGCGCATCGAGCGCCTGCTGCGTGATCTTCTGGTCGCGCGTGACGTCGCTGATTTGCTCATAATAGCCGAGCGCGACGAGATAATAGGCATAAGCCGCGTCGCGGTTGCCGGGGTGGACCGATATGAAACGCTGTGCGGACTGGATCGAAGCGGTGTAATCATGCGCGAGATAATAGCTGAACGCGCTCATCAACTGTGCACGACGCGCCCATACCGAATAGGGGTGCTGCCGCTCGACCTCGTCGAACAGCGCCGCTGCCAGCTTATATTCCTTATTGTCGAGCCGCTGCTTCGCTGCTGTGTACAGCGTGCCGACGTCGCGCGCGACATAGGGTATGTCGCCCTTGGTCCGGTTGCGCGCGCACCCCGTGGAGGTGAGCACGGTCGCGGCGATCAGGCCGACCGCGAGGCTGCGGAAAAGGGGCGAGCGGGTAAGGGGGGTACGCATCGGCGTAAGCCTTAGCCTAACCCCGGATGCGCGAACAATCCTTTTCGACGGCATGCTTGCGACGGCGCGTTTTCAATACGGATCGCTTCGCGCTATCGGAGCGTTGCCATTTTCGGATTCGATTGGAGTACCCCTGTGACCGCCACCCTGCTTGCCACCAAACGCGTCGAGAAACCCTGGGGGCGCACGCAACTGTGGCCCGGCTTCGCCAATCCGGCACCTGGCGGCGAGAAGATCGGTGAGGTGTGGTTTCAGACGCCGCATGCAGGCGAGCCCGAGCTGCTGATCAAATATCTCTTCACCAGCGAAAAACTGTCGGTGCAGGTTCACCCCGACGATGCGGCAGCGCAGGCGGCGGGCTATCCGCGCGGCAAGGACGAGGCGTGGCTGATCCTGGCAGCCGAACCCGATTCGACGATCGCGCTCGGCACGCTGGAACCGATGACGCACGAGGCGTTGCGCGCGGCGTCGCTCGACGGTTCGATCGAGCGTCTGCTCGACTGGAAACCGGTAAAGGCAGGCGAATTCTATTATTCGGAAGCGGGGACGATCCACGCGATCGGTGCTGGCATCACTGTGATCGAGGTGCAGCAGAATGTCGATCTGACGTATCGCCTGTACGATTATGGCAGCGACCGGGAGCTCCATCTCGATGCGGGCGTGGCGGTATCCAACCCCGTGCCGTTCGTGCCGCTGCCGACCCCTGCACCGGACGGCCGCGACCATCAGGTGCTGGCCGAAGGGCCGAAATTCGTGGTCGAGCGCTTTGCGGCCGGTCACCGCGTAATCGATTTGCCCGAGGGCGTGACGGCGTGGCTGGTGCCGGTCGCCGGTGCCGGTGTCGTCGATGGCGTTGCGTGGCAAGCGGGCGAGTGTCTGACGCTGTCCGGTCGCTGTGAAATTGCGGCGGAGGTCGGAAGCGACTTGCTGCTGGCGTATCCCGGCGACAAACGCATTTAAACCGGCCCCTCCCTGAAAGCCGGGGAGGGAAACGGTAAGTGTTTCGCGCTACATCGCACCGATGCTGCGCGTACTGACCCTTTCGACGCTGTTTCCCGATGCGTCGCGGCCCAATTTCGGCGTGTTTGTCGAACGGCAGACGCTTGGGCTGGCGGCGCATCCAGGGGTCGATCTGCGCGTGGTGGCACCGCTGGGGATACCGCCTTGGCCGCTTGCGCGGCACGGGCATTATGCCCCGCTCGCGGCCTTGCCCGAGCGCGAGACGTGGAAGGGCCTCGACATCCGCCGCCCGCGCTTTCTCGCGCTGCCCGGCACCGGCGGGCGGTTTCATGCGGGTTCACTGGTGCGACGGCTGGTCCCCCTGCTCACCGCGCTCCGCCGCGATTTCGCGTTCGACGTGATCGATGCGGAGTTCTTTTTCCCCGATGGTCCGGCTGCGGTCGCGCTGGGGCGGCATTTCGGCGTGCCGGTGTCGATCAAGGCGCGCGGGGCGGACATCCATCATTGGGGGCGCGCGCCCGCGACCGCCGCGCAGGTGATTGCGGCGGGGCAGGCGGCGGACGGGCTGCTCGCGGTGTCGCAGGCGATGCGCAGCGACATGGCGGCGCTTGGCCTCACGGAGTCGCGCATTCGGGTGCATCATACTGGCGTCGATCTCGATCGTTTCGCGCCCCGTGATCGTGCGACGGCGAAGGCCCCTTATCGCGTCACCGGCCCGCTGATCGTCTCGCTGGGGGCTCTGATCCCGCGCAAGGGGCATGGCCTAGTGGTGGAGGCGATGACATCGCTGCCGGGCGCGACACTGCTGATTGCGGGCGAGGGGGCAGACCGCGCGGCGCTGACGGCCCAAATCTCCGCGCTGGGCCTGACCGATCGCGTCCGCTTGCTCGGCAGCATCCCGCATCGCGATCTACCCGCCTTGCTCGGCGCGGCGGATGTGATGGCGCTGGCATCGGCATCGGAGGGGCTCGCCAATGCCTGGGTTGAGGCACTGGCGTGCGGTACGCCGATTGTGATTACCGACGCGGGCGGCGCGGCGGAGGTGGTAACCGAGCGCGCCTTCGGGCGCATCGTCGATCGCAGCGCTTCCGCTTTTGCACAGGCGATCGGCGATTTACTCGCCGATCCGCCGAGCGCACAGCAGGTACGCCGTGGCGCGGAACGTTTTACCTGGGCGGCCAATACTGCCGCGCTCTACGATCACCTCGCCGGGCTGGTGTCAGCCCGCCGGTGACGTCGGATGCTTGGCCAGCCACGCTTTGGCCTGCAGGTTGCTGAGCTCGACCAGATTGCCCATCACCACCGGCATATCGATCAAGTGCAGGCCCCAGTCCCGGAGCGTCATCCCGCCATAGACGATGTCGCCGACGATCGTGCCGGTGCGTTTGTCGGTCGGCTGGGCGTGGATCGTCAGCGCAAGATAGTTGGCCTTGCCCGTGCTGGCGCAGGCGGTGCTGAGCAGGCCTGGCACCTTGACGAACGGCGTCGTGACGGGGGCACCGTCGGTCGTCCACGGCCCCATCGGCAAGCTGCTCATGCCAGCGCCCTTCGCGCCGAGATACGCGTCGGTGGTGGCACCTCCGGTCAGCGCCGCCGGATCGACGCAGGCTCCGACCATGCCGGGCTCGCTGACAATGCCGAAATGGCTGTTGGCGGGCGGCGGCGCATCGGCGCGGAAGGTGACGTAACTGACAACGCAGCCGACATCCTTGGCGGTGTGGCAGAGCGGTGTCGATTGCAGATCGCCGCCGACGTCTTTGCCCTCCGGCACCGCGACCGTGGTGCCCGGGATCAGCACGGAGATGATCTGCTGCTGCGCCGGCGTGCCCTCGATCGCCTTGGCGACCAGGTTCTTCAAGATACCCGCGCCCTGGCTATGGCCAATCAGCACGACGCCGCGCCCGTGATTGTCGTATGCGAGATACTCCTCCCACGCTGCCTTGACGTCGTGATAGGCCATCGCCCGGTCCGACGTGTCAGGCTTGCCGATCAGCTTCGCGCGGAGCGCCGCGATCGTGACCTGGCGATAGAGCGGCGCGAAGACCCGGCAATATTTGGCGAACCGCCCGGCCTGGAAAGCGGCGACCGAGTCCTCTTCGGGACCCGCGACCATGTCGCTATTGGGCGTCGGATCGTTCGAGACGGTGGGATAGACGTAGAAACAATCGAATTTCGGATCGGTGGTCGCCGAGAATTTCTCGGTGCTGCGCGATCCATCGGCCTTGATGATCGTCGCATCCTGGTTGGCGTCGCACGGATCGACCTTGCCGGGGCGGCACAGCCAGCTTTCGGGCTTGCCATAATCGGGCGCGGCAGCGGCGGCAGGCGGCGTGTCGGCGGTTTGCGCGCTGGCGAAAGCGGGGGCAGCGGCCAGGGCCATAGCGGCGGCCAGATATACTCTCATCGTCATGACGCGACTCTCCCCCAAGCGTTTTACGGGCAGGATAACGCCGCCCGCGCGCTCGTCAAAGCGGATAGAGCGCCCCTGCGACCTGACGGCCCTCGCCGCGCAGCACGGCCCAGGCCCGCGCGGCGGCGCGACTGTCCATCGCCTCCACGCCGACGCCTTGCGCCTCCAGCGCGCGGACGAAGGCGGGCGGGGGGCGTTGCATGGTGGCACCAGTGCCGAGCAGCAGAAATTCCGGCCGGGGATCGATCGCCAGCAACGGCGCGACCGCTTCTGCGTTCAGCGCGTCGAGCGCGGGCGGGGCCCATTCGTCCGACCCGTCGGGCCAGATCAGCAGCGCGCGATAGACCCCGCGAAACGCGTCGGCTTCGACCTTAAACCCGCCTTGCGAGAAGCCGGTGATGATCGGGCCGACTCCGCGCTCGCGTTCGATCCGCATCAGCCGACCTTGGGCGTTCCGGCGACGGGGGCGTCGTCAACCTTGGGATCGGGACGCAGGCCGAGCGAGATGAGTAGCGAGGACGACACGTAGATCGACGAATAGGTGCCGACGAAAATGCCGAGGATCATCGCCGCAGTAAAACCGCGCAGCACCTGGCCGCCGAAGATGAGCAGCGCGAACAAAGCGAGCAGGATCGTAACCGAGGTCATGACCGTGCGCGGCAGCGTTTCGTTGACCGACAGATCGACGATGCCGGCCATATCCATCTTGCGATAGCGGCGCATATTCTCGCGGATACGGTCATCGATGACGATCTTGTCGTTGATCGAATAACCGATGATCGTCAGCACGGCGGCGACGATGTTGAGGTCGAATTCAAACCAGGTCAGCGCGAAGAAGCCGAGCGTCATCAGCACGTCGTGGACGATGGCGACGACGGTCGACACGCCGAACTGCCATTCGAAGCGCAGCACCGCGAACAGGCCGATGCCGATCACCGCGAGCACGACCGCGAGCACGCCCTTACCGATCAGCTCGTTCGAGACCTTGCCGCCGACGACGTCCTGTTTCGAGAATTTGGCATCGGGGAACGCCTTGGTCACCGCCGCCTGCACTTGCGCGACGACGCGGTTGGCGGCACCGTCATCGGTGTCCTTGGGCGGCGGCAGCTTGATCGAGATGGTCTTGCCGTCGGTGCCGACGGCCTGCAGGCGCACTTCGCCCAGATTGAGCCGATCGACCGTGCTGCGCAGCGTGTCGAGCGAGGGCGGCGTATCGAACTTTTCCTCGATCATCAGGCCGCCACGGAAATCGACGCCAAGATTGAGGCCGCGTGCCAGCACGATGCCCACGGCGGCGATCGACAGCAAAAGCGTCAGCCCGAACGCCCATTTGCGCAGCGAGACGAACGGAAGGTTGGTGTTATCGGGAACGAGTTTCAGCAGGCGCATATGTCTGGCCGATCAAATATTGATTTCGGTCGGGCGATTCTTGCGAATCCACAACACGACCAGCATCCGCGTGAAGGTGACGGCGGTGAACACCGAGGTGACAATGCCGATCAGCAGCACGACCGCGAAGCCCTTGACCGGGCCCGAGCCGAGCAACAGCATGATCAGGCCCGAAATGGCGTGGGTCGCGTTCGCCTCGAAGATCGTGCGGCTCGCTTCCTTGTATCCCAGTTCGACCGACTGGATCACGCTGCGGCCACGACGGCGTTCCTCGCGGATGCGCTCGTTGATCAGCACGTTGGCGTCGACCGCAGTGCCGATCGTCAGCACGAAACCGGCAATGCCCGGCAGTGTCAGCGTGCCGTTGAGCAGCGCCAGCACGCCCATGATGACCACGACGTTGATGACCACGGCATAATCGGCATAGAAACCGAAGCGGCCGTAAGTGACGATCATGAACAGCACGACCAAAGCGACCGCGATGCACGAGGCGAGGATGCCGGCGTGGATCGAATCGTTACCCAGATCCGAGCCGACGCTATGTTCCTCGATCACTTTCAGCGTGATCGGCAATTTGCCCGAGCTGAGCGCGATGGCGAGGTTGTTGGCGGATTGGACCGTGAAGCGGCCCTCGATATAGCCCGAGCCGCCCAGGATCGGCGTGTTGATACGCGGCGCGGAAATCACCTGGCCATCGACGATGACGGCAAACGCCTTGCCGGTATAATCCTGTGTGATCCGCGCGAACTTGCGACCGCCCTCGGCATTGAAGGCGAAATTGACGATCGCTTCGGTCGAATCGGGTTTGAAGCCCTGGCTGGCGCTGACCAATTGGTCGCCGGTCAGGATCGCCTGACGTTTGACCAGGATCTTCGCCTGCGGCCCACCTTCGGGATAGGGCAGGACCTGGCTGCCCGCAGGGACGATGCCGCCCGCCACATAGGGCGTATCGTCGACCATCTTGAATTCGAGCTTGGCGGTCTTGCCGAGCAGATCCTTCAGCGCCTTGGGGTCCTTCAACCCCGGCACCTGCACCACGATGCGGTCGGTGCCCTGGCGGACGATGGTCGGCTCCTTGGTGCCGAGCTTGTCGATACGCGTGCGCACCACGTCGGTGGCGGTGGACATGGCGGTGTTGACCGCCTGGGTGATGCCCGCCTGGGTCGGCATCATCACAATGCGTGAGGAATCGACGACGCTCAGATCCCAATCGCGCTGGCCGGTCATCCCGGCACCGCCGATATGTTTGTTGAGCAACTCACGCGCGGCATCGAGCTGACGCACATCGCGCACCAGGAAGCTCAATTTGCCGCCGTCGGTGGAGATATCGCCGATCTGGATCGGCGGGGTCGCGGTGCTCAGATCGTTGAGGATTTCCTCGCGTTTTGCCTCAAGCCGGTTCTTGACCAGTTCGTTGGTGTCAGCCTCGAGCAGCAAATAGCTGCCGCCGGCCAGATCGAGCCCGAGATTGACCTTGGGGTGCGGGAAGCCGCCCCAGCGATCGGTGATCGAATCGGGCAGGAAACTGGGGATCGCCAACGCCATAAGGCAAGCGAGCAGGCCAAGGATCGAAGCGACCTTCCAGCGCGGGAAATCCAGCATCGGATCAGTCGTTCGCGGGCTTGGCGGTGCCGAGCGGGGTCACCTCGGCCAGCGTCGCCTTGACGACCTTGATCTTCAGCGTCGGCGCGATCTCGACCTCGACCACCTTGTCCTCGACCTTGGTCACCTTGCCGAGCACGCCGCCCGCGGTGATGACCGAATCGCCCTTCTTGACCGCGTTGATCGCGGCGGCCTGCGCCTTGGCGCGGGCTTGCTGCGGGCGCAGGATGAGGAAGTAGAACACGACGAACACGAGCAGCAACGGCGCGAAGCTGACGATCATCGGGAGAAAGCCATCGGGCTGCGCAGCGGCACCGGCGGTCTGGGCGAAGGCGGGGGTGGCGAACATGGGCTACCTTGGTAAAGCTGGACCCGCCTGCGCATCTTGGCATGCGGGGATGGCGAGATCTTGCGACCTCGTTACAAGCGGCGGGCGCTATCATCTAGTGTGCGTTCACGCAACATGCGGGTTGGAGACAGACATATGACGATCATCGTAATGGGCCATATCAAGACCGTACCGGGCGATCTGGCAAAGATGACCGAGTTGCTCGCGGCACATGTCGAAAAGGTCCGCGCGGAAGAGGGCTGTGAACTCTACGCCTTCGCCGTCGATGTCGCCGATCCAGACCTGTTGCATATTTCCGAACGCTGGGCCTCGGTCGAGGCGCTGGGCGCGCATGGCGAGGCACCGCACCAGACGGCCTTCGGTCGCGCGCTCGGTGATTTCGGAATCGTTGATTTCAGCGTGAAGGCATGGGACGGCACGTTCTGGAGGACGCTGCGCGGAGAATAGCGCGCCCCGCCGCGCGAGGGAGGATTGCCATGAGACTGTTCCTGGCTGCTACCGTTCTGGTATCGACACCGTTCGCAACACCGGCCTTCGCGCAAGCGCCCAACGGGCGCGAGGCGCTGACTCAGATGGCGTTTTTTGCGCGGGACAAGGCGGTGGCGCTGGACCAGATCGCCAGCGTCGAGGCGGCGGCGCGGGTGACGCTGGCGCGTGCGCCGACCGATGCCGAGGCGCTGATGACGCTGGCAATGGCGACGAGCTATCGCGCCAAGCTCACCCGCAACCGTGCCGACGCGCTGTCCGCGCGCGATCAGTTCGAGGCGATCGTCCGCCGCAACCCGCGCGATGCCGAGGCGCAGGCGGCATGTGGCGCGTGGCACCTCAATGCCGTCGTGTCGCTCGGTACGCTGATGGCGCGCGGTGCGCTTGGCGCGCGCAAGGCCGACGGCCTCGAGTCGCTCGACCGCGCGATCGCGCTGGGCGGCGACCGCGCGCTGTTCCCCGCGCTGGAAGGGCTGCTGCGACTCGCCATCGACGGCACCGATGCCGGGGCCGCCGCCTTGCTTGCGCGCGCCGCGAAGGGCAGCACGCCGACTCCGCTGGACCGAATCCTGCAGCGCCACGCGGTGCAACTGGCGGTGGTGGTGCAAGGCGGGGACGCCAAATTGATCCAGGCGCTGGCCAAACGCCTGCTGCCGCTCGGCCAGATCAAGCAATAACGGGTGTTCGCGCGGAAGTGGCTTGCATCGCGGCGCGCGCCAGCCTAGACGCGCCTCCCTCGGTCGGGGCGTAGCGCAGCCTGGTAGCGCATCACACTGGGGGTGTGGGGGTCGCAGGTTCGAATCCTGTCGCCCCGACCAGAGATTCCTCCCTTGCAAAGCGGTTGCCCAGTGCTCGTTAGAGCCGCGCCACCACCACGCCCAGCACCACCACCACCAACGGCACGCCCGCCAGAACCCACCGCCAGCGCGGTAGCGCGCGGATATCGGCGCGGGGGAGCGTCAGCGCGGCGGCGATGCCGATGGCGGCGATCGTCCACAAATGATAGCGCACTTCGGACGCCACGCTCAGCGGGAGATAGCTGAAGCCGTACAGCACCGCCGACCACGCCATCGCCGCCGCTGGGTCGAGTGTCCGTACCGCTGGCCGCAGCACCAGCAGCCCGACCCCGAGCGCGAGCCAGCAGATCGGCCAGCCGAACGGCGTTCGCAGCAACGCCTGCGCCGCCGTCGCCACCGCATCGCGCGCGGCATTGGGGGCGAGCGTGAAGCCCCACGGATTGGGATCCGACGCAAGCGACAACCCCGGCAAATCGGCATCGTGAACGAGGAACCGCGAATTGCTGTTGAAATGCGCGAGGCGATGCTCGGCATAAGCCAGCGGATGTGCCAGCACGGCCTTCGCCCACCAGGCATAAGGGCCGTGCCCGGCCCTGAGCGGGGTGCGCAGCGTGGTGAAGCCGATCGCGCACGGATCGGCTCCCCACCAGGCATAGCGATCCCACGATACCGGTGTGTAGCATTGGGCATTGACCGCAACCGGGTCGTCGACCTCGACCGCTGGAAACATGGCGGCACCGCTGAAGCGCCCGATCCCGCCGAGATCGTAAATAACCAGCGACAGCTCGACCCCGCTGCGCTCGGCGTGGAGCGCGGCATTGGCGAGCGGCAGTGCCAGGGCCAGCGGGATTGCGGCGAGCACGCTGGTCATGGCCAGGCGCGGCAGCGACCGTCGCCAGGTCGCTGGGGCCGTCAGCACGAGCAGCGGCAGGCATGCAGGCACGGCGTTGAAGCGCAGCGTCGCCGCTGCCACCAGCACGATCGCGGCGATGCTCCTGCCCCAGCGCTCGCCCGGTCGTGCGGCCGCAATCAGGCCGCTTGCCAGCAGCAGCGCACCGGCGAACAGGCTGTCTTTCAATACCGTGCCGATCAGCACCAACATTACCGGTGACAAGGCCAGCACGGCGATAACCAGCGCAGCACGGCGGTGATCGCGCCGTGTTGCACGCAGCCACAATGCGGTTCCGCTCCAATACAGGGCAAGCTGGAGCACGAGCATCGGTGCCGGGCCGGAGCCGAACACCCGAAATTGCCGCCACAGCCAGCTCATGGCGGGCGGATGCCAATCGTCATATCGACCGCTAAGGGCCTGACCGTATTGCCGAATTGCGTCCCAGGTGAGGATCCCCGGCCAGAAGAGCAGGCCGTGCGCTACGGCGACGAGCAAGACGACCGTAAACGCCAGGGCGATCGACCGCTGGTCGCGGGTACGCCATCGTGTTGAAAGGCCGCTCACTGGCAACGGCTACCATAGCAGCAAATAAATTTCATCCGTCGTCAATCCGTAATATGCGGACTGACGTACTATTAAAAATTACGCTAACATCGTTTGAATGTCTTGAAGTTCCGTAGTATTTTTCGACGGCAGAGGTCGTCTGCCGGTGCGGTGCGGGTTAGCGGCCGCCGCGAAAGGCGATGAAGCAGGGGGAGACAGAGCTTGGCTCGAACGATCTTGATCGCGGATGATCATCCGATGTGTGCCACCGCCTTGGGAATGGCCGCCCAGCAAGTCGAGCCCGAAATCGCTATCGACCAGGTCGGGACGATTTCCGACGCAACTGCTTTGGCGCAGGAGCGCAAATTCGACCTGATCCTCCTCGATCTTGGTTTGCCGGATGTACAGGGTTTGGCCGGTTTGCTGATGTTGCGGCGCTTGCAGCCGCACGCGAGAATCGCAATCGTCACCAGCAGCGATCAGCCCGCCTTGATGCGGCGCGCGGCGCAGGAAGGGGCCAGTGGCTTTATTCCCAAAAGCGAGCCGATGTCCGCGATGGTAAAGGCGATCGCGGCATTGCTGTCGGGCGAAACCTCGTTTCCCCCGGAAATGCTGGAAGGTAGCGATCCGGTCGAGACGCCGTCGTTGATTGGAGAATTGTCGCCGGCGCAATTCCGCGTGCTGCGCGCCGCCGCCGATGGCAGCCAGAACAAGCAAATCGCGTATGAGCTGGGCATCGCCGAAACCACCGTGAAGACGCATTTCGCGCAGATTTTCAAGAAACTGCGCGTCACCAACAGGACGCAGGCGATCTTGGCGCTTCAGGCGCTAGACGTCGCTGCGTGACGGCGCGCCTGGTCGATTGCGGCGACGGTCGCAGTCGCGCAGGCGACAATCGGGCCTCCGCTGCGTTCGGTCTCCTGCTCGATCGCGCGGCACTGCTGGGCGAGATCGAGCGCGCCAATCCCGTCTGCCGCGCCGCGGAGCGCATGGGCCTGGGTGACCGCGCGCCGAAAGTCCTCTTCGGCTAGCAGTGTGGCGATCCGGTTGGCGCGCTCGACAATGTCGGTCGCCATCATCGCGAGGAGCGTGTCGGCCTGGGCATAGCCGACGGCAGCGCGCAAATCCGCCAGGCGCGCCATGTCGATCAGCGATGCGCCATCGGTGGGCGGCGGTGGGGTCGCCAGCAACTGTTCGATCTTGTCGATCAACGCGCCCGGATTGAAGGGTTTGCGGACATAGTCATTGGCACCCGCCTCCATGGCGAGCTTCGCATGCCATTCGCTGCGCCGCGCCGTCAGGATCAACACCGGCAACGTCTGGAACATCGCGGACTGGCGGATTTCGCGGAGAATGGCGAGGCCGGTCTTGCCTGGCAAAGCGCAATCCAGAATCGCCAGATCGGGGCCGCATTCCCACAACACGTCCACCGCATCATCCCCGTCGCGGACTGCGACCACCGTGTGGCCGAGCGGTGCCAGCGTACGGGCAACGATGGCGCATAGCAGCTCGTCATCGTCGACCATGACAATCGTCGCCATCTTACACGCTCTCGGCAGCAGCAGCCCGCAATTGCGCTCGTGCAGCCTGCAGAAACGCCGCGGTGCCGATATGATGCCCGGCACCGAGCTGCTCGTCGAGATCGGCTGCGATGGTGCCCAGGTCTGCTTTACCGAAGAAAGCCGCCGTGCCCGCCAGCAGGTGTAAAGCCTCCTGCACGTCATCGATCGCCCGTTTCGGGTCGGTAGTAGGCCCTCCGTTTTCCCCCAACGCAATGTCGAGCGCGGTGAAGGTTCGCTGCACACGCGCTTCGAACTGCGCAATCAGTTCGGGATCCGCGCTTGCGGGAAGCGGTGCTTCGGTTGGCACACCCGTTGGCGGTATCGCCCAGCGCCGCACGGCATGGTCAAGCGCGCTGAGGCGGACGGGCTTGGCCAGATGGTCTTGCATGCCGGCCGCGCGGCAGGCCTCGATGTCGCTGGCATAGGCATTTGCGGTCAGTGCGATGATCGGCAAGGTGGTGGGCGCTATGCCGCCTTGACGGATGCGTTGCGTCGCGACCAGTCCGTCAATGTCCGGCATTTGCATGTCCATCAGTACCAATCCAAACGGATTCCCGTGTGTCGCGGCATCCTGCACCATCGCAATGGCCTCGATACCGCCGCGCGCAATGACCGGATCATAACCGAGTCGTGTCAACATTGCCTTTATGAGAAGCTGGTTGACCTCGTGATCTTCCGCCACCAGCACGCGTGCGCCGGGCACGGGCGGCAAGGTCGCGGCCGGGGTGGGCTTGATCGCCGGCGCATTAGGGGGTGCCACCGGCAGGGGAACACGCAAGGTGATCGTCGTTCCGATCCCCACCGCGCTGAACAATGACAGCGACCCCTGCATCAATTTGGCCAATTTCGACGAGATCGAGAGGCCGAGCCCAGTGCCGCCATATCGGCGCTCGGTCGAGCTGTCTTCCTGGACGAACTCTCCGAAAATCGCGGCCTGGCGGTCCGGCGCGATGCCGATGCCCGTGTCACCGACCGAAATGGCGACATCGCCATCTACCATCGCGACGCTGAGCGTGATTGCGCCGTGTTCGGTGAATTTTGCGGCATTACCGAGCAAGTTCAGGATAATCTGGCGCAGCCGCAGCCCATCGCCGATCACCATATTGGGAACATCGTCGGCGATTTCCGTCTGCAATTCCAGCCCGCTGCGCATGGCGATCGGCAGGATCAGTTTGGCGCAACTTCGGGCGAGATGGCGCAGGTCGACCCGATCGTGCGCCAGCGTGACATGCCCGGCCTCGATCTTCGACAAATCGAGAATGTCGTTGAGCAACCGCATCATCGCGGTCCCCGATTCGGCGATCATCTGCAGCTTTTGTTGCTGGTCGGGGCGCGGGTCTTCCGCGAGCAGCAAATCCGTAAAGCCAAGCACACCGTTCATTGGCGTACGGATTTCGTGGCTCATATTGGCCAGGAAGCTCGATTTCGCCTGGGCGGCGACCTCGGCATGGCGCCGTGCCGAATCGAGGTCGAATTCGAGCTGTTTGCGCACGGTGATGTCGCGGATCGAGCTGATGATTTCGAGTGGCTGGTGCGTCTCGGGGTCGCGCACCAACCCACTATTGGCCTCCAGCCAGAACCATTTTCCTTTGTGCTCGATCGATTCCCACCGAAAGGTCGTAACCGATCGCTCCATTTCTCCTGCCGCCAGGGCCCGGTGTGTCGCCATGACGGCATCCGAATCCTCGGCATGAAAACGGACGAGGATATTTTGGCCGATCAGTCTTTGTGGATCGATTCCGAGCATGTGCTGGAACGATGGCGACGCATAGAGGCACACCCCGTCCAACGACAGGCGGAACACAGCGTCGGTCGCGTTTTCGGCGAGCAGGCGCAACTGTTCCTCGCTCGCGGCGAGGGCTGCTTCTGCGGCCTTTCGTTCGGTGATATCGATGTCGACGCCGAGGAAGCCGATCCGCTTGCCTTCGGAGTCATATTCATTGACGGCGAGCACCTCGACCCAGCGCTCGACTCCGTCGCGCAGGAAACGAAAATCCATGCGGACTTTTTGGGCACCGCCCACCGCTTCGTTCCAGGTCTTGGAAACGCGTGCCAGGTCGTCGGGATGGATCGCCTTGCTCCAGCCATAACCCATCGATTGTTCGTAGCTCAGCCCGGCAAATTCCATCCAGGCGCGATTGACATAGGTGACACGCCCCTCGGTATCGGTGCGGAAAATACCAGCGGGCGAAAGGTCGGCGAGCGTTTCGAACAAGCGCTTGCTCGCGGCGAGCGCAATCCGTGATTGCCGTTGCTCGGTGATGTCGATGATCGCGCCGATAAAGCCGGTCAGCACGCCATTTTCGTCAAATTCAGGGCTGTTGACGGTCTGGAACCACAATTCCCGTCCATCCGAACCCCGAAAGGCGTTGTCGCGGACCCGCACGTCGCCCGGTTTGAAGTCTTCCCAGGCGGGCTGTTCCAGAAAGGGTGTTGGGTCGACCAGAGCGCGCATCCAGCCGTTGCCCAGCGCATCCTCCATGCTTAGCCCGACCTTGTCGGCCCAAGCGCGGTTGACATAGGTCAGCCCGCCCGTGGCACCTGCGCGGAAAATTCCGACGGGAGCGGTTTCTGCCAGGCGCCGGAAGCGCGCTTCGCTCTCGGTCAGGGCGTGCTGTGTCGCAACCGTCTCTGTAATATCGCGAATGGTACCGATCGTCCCGGCGAAACTGCCGTCCGGCTCGGCGAGGCGGCGCAGCATGGTCTCGATATGGCGGCATTCGCCAGCGGCATTGAAGAAGCGTTGCCGCAGGGTCGCTTCGGTCACCTCTCCGCTGATGATTTTGTTGAAACGCGCGTCCCCCTGGGCGCGGTCTTCGGGCAAAAGATATTCGGTTGTTGATCGCCCCAGGCTTTCCGCAACACTATAGCCGGTAATCGTTTCCCAGGCGGGATTCAGGAAGATCCAGCGCCGCTCGGCATCGGTCCGGAACACGATTTCCTGCATCGAGGATACGAGGGTTTCCGAAAAGTCGCGGCTGCGCTTCAACTCCTCGCGAATGCGCTCGCGTCCCGCGATCGCCGCCGCGAACGGCAGGCTGATTCCGAAACACGCAGCCAGGAACAGTTGCAGCAGATGGACGCGTGTCGCGAGCGTCCCGCCGATCATGTAAGCCGGGCCCAGCCCCGACAGCGTTCCCACCGTACCGATGATACCGACCACCGCGATCGCGGCGGCCGCTCCGCGGACGCCCAGTCGGAATGAGGCCAGAATGATCAAGGGCAGTGCAACGAAGAACATCGGATAGGCGGGTTGTAGAAACACGATTGCCGCCACCAGAGCATTGGCGGTCAGGATCGCCGCGATCTCGAACGCGCGCGGGGGGGTGACCTTGCGGCGATTGCTCCAGCTATCGATTGCGATCAAAGCGATCGGCCCGCCGATCAACATCCCCAGGCTATCGGCGAGAAACCAATATCGCCAAATCGACAGGCCATGCCAAAGATCGTGCGGAGCCAGCCAGAGCGTTGCGGCCACCCCGGACACGGCCGGGGCGACGCCGCAGCAACATAGGGCGAAGCGCAGCAGGTCGCGAAAGTCGGCCATGTCGGGCGTGTGTTTCTGCCACCGCATCAGCAGCCAACTGCCGCCGATCGCTTCGGCACAATTGACCGCCGCGAGTACCGGGGAAAATAGCGGAGGATCCCCGTTCAAGCTGGCGGCAAGGCACAAGGCAATGAAGGCCGTCGCAATCCAATACCACGCACTGCGCCAGCCTGCTTGCAAGATGGTCGCGGCAAGTGCCGCGTTGGCCAACCATAAGGGTGCGACATACCCATTACCGCGCGATATCGCGACGCCGCCCCAGGCCAATAATAGGATGAGGCCGCCAAACAGAGCAAGTGCAGCACTGTGCGGTCGGCGGACTGGCACCACGGGAGAAAACGCCGGGAGAGTGATAGGGTCCATTTCGGCCCTGTTGAACCTCTTCGGTTAAGCCGACGCTAACATGGCAGACGGCGCTTGTGATGAACACTGTTTTACGCTTTGCTGATGAGAAATGGCGATAAGCAAATTCCTATAATATTGAGGCGTGCTTCCATGATCTTCCGGGGCCTTGCATTCGCCGCGGCGACGTTGCTCGCATCGACCGCACTCGGGTCGCGTTCTGCGGCCGCACAAGAGGGCGGTGCCAGGGCGGCCTTTGCCGAGCCGAGCCAGTCGCCCGATGGCAGTCTCATCGCCTTCGCCTCGGGCGGGGACATCTGGGAAGTGGCGGCGACCGGCGGCACCGCCCGCCCGCTCGTCACCGATGCCGCGACCGAGGGACGCCCGCTTTATTCGCCGGATGGCACCCGGCTCGCCTTCACCTCGACCCGTGGGGGGAGCCAGAATCTGTACGTGCTGGATCTCGCCAGCGGCGCGGTGACGCGATTGACCTATGCGGAATCGGCTGAAGAACTCGATGCCTGGTCGCCCGATGGAAAATATCTCTATTTCGCCTCGGGCGTTGCCGATGTCGGGCGGCAAGCGGATATCTACCGGGTGGCAGCCTCGGGCGGCACGCCGATGCAAGTCAGCCGCGAGAAATATCTCGCCGAGTTCCAGGCCGCACCCTCGCCGGACGGCACCACGCTGGCGATCAACGCGCGTGGCCTAAGCGGCAGCCAATGGTGGCGCAACGGCACCTCGCATATCGATGAGACCGAGCTGTGGCTGAAGCCCGTCGCCGAGGGCGGTGCCTATCGCCGTCTGTTGCCCGGCGGGGAGAAGCACGCCTGGCCGATGTGGAGCCGCGACGGCCGCAGTATCGTGTATATGAGCGCGCGCGGCGGCACCGAAAATCTGTGGCGAGTAGGACTAGGCGAGGGGGCAGCCCCCGAACAACTGACGCACTTCGCCGATGGCCGCTTGCTCTATCCGTCGCTGGCGGCGAATGGATCAGCCATCGTATTCGAACGCGATTTCGGCGTGTGGCGCTATGATCCCGCGACCGGCCAGACGAACCCGGTGCCGATCACGCTGCGCGGTGCCGCCAGCGCCACGCTGCGCCGCCATGAACAATTGCAGAGCTTCAGCCGCTTGGCCGTATCGGGCGACGGTCAGAAGGTCGCGGTGATCGGCCACGGCGAAGTCTTCGCCGCCCCGGCCAAGGATGGCGGCCCGGCACAGCGCATCACCAATACGCCGGGGGCCGAGCGCGAAGTGGTGTGGTCGCCCGACAGCCGCCGCGCCTTGGTCATCTCCGAGCGCGGGCTCGACCATGCCTTGGTCGAATATGATGTCGCCAGCGGTCGCGAGACGATGCTGACCACGCGCGGCATCGCCTCGGTGCCGAGCTACGCCCCCGACGGCAAGTCGGTGGCCTATGTGCTCAACGACCGTGAGCTGCACCTGGTCACGCTGGGCACAGGTGGCACCGATCGCACGCTGTTCACCGGTGCAATCGCCACCGATGGGCGCGAGGGGCCGCGCCCGACCTGGTCGCCCGATGGCCAATATGTCGCCTTCCCGTTGCGCGATGCGCGTTCGTTCGTGAACGTCCATGTCGTTCCGGCGGCGGGCGGCGCGGCGCGCCCGGTCAGCTTCCTCGGCAATGGCGAGATGGGTGGCATCGCCTGGTCGCCCGATGGCAAGTATATCCTGTTCGACACCGCGCAGCGCAGCGAGGATTCGCGTGTCGTCCGCATCGATCTGCTGCCGCACGTGCCCAAGTTCCGCGAGGACAAGTTCAGCGACCTGTTCAAGCCCGGCAAACAGCCAGGCGCGCCCGAAGTCCCCACCGAGATCCCCGCGCCCGCCACGCCAAAGCCGCTGCCGGTAGCAACGAAAAAAAGTGCCGCGCCGGTGCTCGCGCCCAAAGTGCCGCCCGTCACCATCGTGTGGCAGGGATTGCGCGGGCGCGCGACGATCCTGCCGCTGGGCCTCAGCGCCGACACCCCGGTGATCAGCGCCGACGGCAAGACGTTGGTCTTCCGCGCATCGGAAAAGGGGCGGGCCAATCTCTACAGCTACAATCTCGACGAACTCGCCGACGAGCCCCCGGTCGCACAGCAATTGACGCAGAGCGATCGTCCCAAGGGCGATTTCGCACTGTCGGGGGATGGCAAGGTTCTGTTCTATCTCGACGGCGGACGTGTCGTTTCAACGCCGATCGATTCCCCCAAGCCCAAGCCGATCAATGTCGCGGCCGATATGGACGTCGACTTCGCGACCGAGAAGCAGGTCGTGTTCGATGAAGCGTGGAGCATCCTGAACCGCAAGTTCTTCGATGCCAGGTTCAACGGCCATGACTGGGCGGCGCTACGCGCGCGCTTCCAGCCCTATGTCGCGGGTGCCCGCACGCCCGACGAACTGCGCCGGATCATTGGCCTGATGATCGGCGAACTCAATGCCTCGCATACCGGCATCAATCGGCCCTTCACGGGGCCGGGGACGCTGCCATCGGGCCGCGTCGGCGATATTGGCGTGCGGTTCGATCGTTCCGCCTACGAGGCCGGGCGCGGGCTCGTCGTGCGTGAGGTGGTGACGCTCAGCCCCGCCGCGATCGAAAAGATCGTGCCGGGCGAGCGCATCGTCAGCGTCGGCGGTGTCGCGGTCGGTGCCCACGACAATCTCGACGCGCTGCTGGAAAATACCGTCGGCCGCCGCGTACGGTTGGGCGTCGAGGGGGCAAATGGCCGCCGCGAGGTGGTGGTGCGCCCGGTTTCGGCCGGAAGCGCGGCCGGGCTCGCTTACCGCCAATGGGTCGACGATCGCCGCGCGCTGGTCGAGCGATTGTCGGGCGGCAAGCTCGGCTATGTCCATATCGCCGACATGTCGTCCGAATCGCTCGATCAGCTCTATCTTGATCTCGATGCGGAAAATCAGGGCAAGCAGGGCGTGGTGGTCGATATCCGCAACAACAATGGCGGCTTCATCAACGGCTATGCGATCGACGTGTTCGCACGGCGCAACTATTTGACGATGACGCCGCGCGACCTGTTCTCGCTGCCGGGGCGCCAGGCCTTGGGGCAGCGTGCGCTCGGCAAGCCGACCGTGCTCGTCACCAACGAATCCTCGCTCTCGGATGCGGAGGATTTCACCGAAGGCTATCGCGCGCTCGGGCTCGGCAAGGTCGTCGGGCAGCCGACGGCGGGATGGATCATCTTTACCGGGGCTGAGCCGTTGATCGACGGCTCCTCGGTACGCACGCCGAGCACGCGCATTCAGGACGGGCGCGGGCAGGATATGGAAATGCACCCGCGCCCGGTTGACCTGGCGGTCGAGCGACCGTTGGGGGAAAGTGCGACTGGGCAGGATGCGCAGTTGCGCGCAGCGGTGGATGTATTGCTGGCGCAAGTGGGGTCGGGGAAGCCGTAAGCGGTCGGTTGCCGACGCGCGACTCCCCTCCCCTTCAGGGGAGGGGGTGGGGGTGGGGCGTATCCGTCTCACCGAGACCTACGCACGCGGGGAGAGGCCCCACCCCAACCCCTCCCCTGAAGGGGAGGGGCTTGCTGGATCAACGGAATGTCATCGCGCTCCAGGGAGAGGAGGAGCAGGCGGCTGTCCTACAAAAACCAAATAGGTTACTTCCTTATGCCAGGAGGTAGCCATGACCATCGACAGCTTGATCGACACCGTGCTGGATCGCGAAGGGGGATACGTCAACCACCCCGCCGACCGGGGCGGTGAGACGCGCTTTGGGATTACCGCCGCCGTGGCGCGCGCGAACGGCTATGACGGGCCGATGCGCAATTTTCCCGTCGAGCAGGCGCGGGCGCTGTATCGGCGGCTTTATTGGGAGGTCCCGCGCTTCGACGCCATCGCCGATCTCGCTCCGCATCTTGCCGCCGAGCTTTTCGACAGCGGCGTCAATATGGGGCCGGCGGTCGCAGCCGCCTTCCTGCAACGCGCCCTCAACGCGCTCAATCGCGGGGCCACGGATTATCCCGACATGCCCGTCGACGGGCATGTCGGCGCGGTGACGCTCGCTGCGCTTGCGGCCTTTCTCAAGCGGCGCGGGGCAGGCGGCGAGGCGGTGCTGCTCAAGGCAATCGAGGCGTTGCAAGGCGAACGCTATGTCGCGCTTGCCGAGCGCCGCCCGGCCAATGAAGCCTTTCTCTACGGGTGGCTCGCGAACCGTACTGGTTAGCTCGCGTGAACCCCGAAACTGGGGGGACGTAGCGTGGACTTTGTGGACTTCCGACCTTCAACAGGAGCATGATTATGGCACTTCTAGACGGCCTTATCGGCCCCATCACCAGCATCATCGACAAGATCATCCCTGCCCCCAAGGCGCGCGACGAGGCCAAGCTCAAATTGCTCACGCTGCAGGGCACCCAAGAGATGGAGCAGGTCAAAACGCAGATCTCGGCGATCCTGGCCGAAGCGCAAAGCGCCGATCCCTGGACCAGTCGCGCACGGCCGAGCTTTCTCTACGTTATGTATACGCTCTTGCTGTGGGCGATCCCGATGGGCCTGATCGCGGCTGCGCAACCGCAAATGGCCAGGGACATCGCGGCGGGGATGAATGCGTATCTGAATGGTATCCCGGAGCCGCTTTATGCGCTCTTCGGCACGGGCTATCTTGGGTACACGGCGGCGCGGTCGTGGGGGAAGGCCAAGGGGCTGGAGAAATAGTGGGCGCTTGTTTTTCCCTTCCCCTCCGCTCCCTGTCAGGGAGGGGAGGGGTTTGAGTATCGGGTGCGCTTGGATGGTGCGGAAGAAGAAGCGCGAGCAGTTGCCCCGCCGCAGCACCGTGCTACACCGCTCCATCACCTCGACGGAGCTTTTCTTTCATGCGCCTCACTGTGTTCGCCCTTCTGCTTTCCGCTGTCGCCACGCCCGCGCTCGCGGCACCGGTCCACGGCTATGGCAGCCTCGCGCTGTCGGCAAAGGGCGACACGATTGCGACGGTCGAAAGCGATGCGACGGGCAAAAGCACCATCACCCTGCGCAGCGCCAAGACCGGCAAGGTCCAGCGCAGCTTCGATCCGTGCGCCAGCGCCTGCGGCCTGTCTGGCTTGACCTTCGCGCCCGATGGCAGCCTCGCCTGGCTCGCGCGCGATCGCAAGGCGGGCACGGTCACGCTTGCGCTCGATCACGACGGCAAGGCGCGCACCGTGGCAACGATCAGCGGCATCGCGCAAACCCCGCGCTTCTCGCCCGACGGGACGCGGCTGGCGGTGCTGGTGACAATCGGTGCGGCCAAGGAAGCGGGCGCGGCGCAAGCCTGGGTGCGCCAGATCGGCGAAATTGGCGAAAAGAGCGACGAGCAGCGGATCGCGGTGTTCGACGTGTCGGGCGCGCCGGTCTCGGCGGAGGCGGTGAAGCCGGTGTCCCCGGCCGATCGCTATATCTATGAATATGACTGGACGCCCGACAGCAAGGGGTTCGTGGTCACCTCGGCGCTGGGCAATGGCGATAACAATTGGTGGGTGGCGACGCTCGATGCGGTGGACGCGAAAACGGGCGCGGTCCGCACGATCGCCAAGCCGACGACGCAGCTCAACTTCCCGCGCGTTTCCCCCGATGGCAAGACCGTCGCCTATATTGGCGGGCTGATGAGCGATTTCGGCGCGGTCGGCGGCGATGTGTGGACCGTGCCCTTCGCCGGTGGCGAGCCGCAAAATCTTATGCCGCACAGCACGCTGACGGTTACGTCGCTGGTGTGGAAGGATCGGTTTATCCGCGGCACCGCGCTCAGCGGCGACCGGATGGGGCTGTTCACCTTTGCCGGGGAACGCGCCGACGGTCTCGGCTGGAGCCGCCCCGCCAGCCTCGCGGCGGGCGATGCCAAGGCCGCGTTCAGCGCGGACGGGCTGACTGTCGCCACCGTCGCGCAGGACTTCACCCATGCCCCGGCGATCTTTGCCGGGCCGGTCACAGCACCGGTCCAGATCACCCATGACAATGATGCTGTCCCCGCGGCGATGACCGCGCGCAGCATTACGTGGAAAAATGACGGTTTCACCGTCCAGGGCTGGCTGCTCGCGCCACTTGGGGCCGACCCGGCCAAGAAAGCGCCGATGGTCACGATCGTGCATGGTGGTCCCTCCTCCGCGAACGTTCCCTATTTTGGCGGGGGCTTTGGCGATTTGCTGGCGGCGGGCTATTACATTTTCCTGCCCAATCCGCGCGGCAGCTATGGCCAGGGCGAGGCGTTCACCGCCGCCAACAAGCGTGATTTCGGCGGCGGCGACTTGCGCGATATCCTGACCGGGATCGACGCGGTCGAGAAGGTCGCGCCGGTCGATGATGCCCGTCTGGGCCTGACGGGCGGCAGCTATGGCGGCTTCATGTCGATGTGGGCCAACACCCAGACCAACCGCTTCAAGGCGATCGTCGCGGGGGCGGGTCTCAGCAATTGGGTGAGCTATTATGGCACCAACGGCATCGATCAGTGGATGCTGCCGTTCTTCGGCAAGACGATGTACGACGACCGCAAGGCCTATGAGGATGTCTCGGCGGTCAATTTCATCAAGCAGGCCAAGACCCCGACCTTCATCTATGTCGGCGAACGCGACATTGAGGTGCCGCCGACGCAGTCGATCGAATATTGGCATGGCCTGCACGACATGGGCGTGCCGACCAGCCTGGTGATCTACCCCGAAGAGGGCCACGGCATCCGCAATCCGGTCAACGCCGCCGATGTGCGGCGGCGCACGCTGGCGTGGTTCGACAAATATCTGGGGGCAGGGAAGTAAGGCGAGAGGACCGCGCCCATTTCGTCACCCCGGGCTCGTCCCGGGGGCCACCGGGCGGCAAATCCTGCAGGTGTTGGAGGAACACCATGGTAGACCCCGGCACAAGGCCGGGGTGACGCGGAGCTAGCGGAGCGGCTTGCCCGAATCCTTCCAGCGGTCGAGGATTTGCGAGTCGCCTGGCAGCGTATCGGCGGCAGGGCGAGGCGCGACTGGCAGGCTCGCTTGCGCATAGGCGGGCTGTATCGCGGCGCTCGCCGTCTTCGGGGCGGCTGGGGGCGGAGGCGCAGCGGCGATGACGGGCGTCGGGGTGATCCGCGCCAGCGGTCCCGGCACCGGCTCACCCCCGACGTAGCTCTGGCGGAACGCGGCAGGCGTGCCCCACCAGCCTTGCCAGCGGTGAAAGAAATGTGCGCCGATCGCCGCCGTCATCACCAGGCTGCGGTTCCACGCCGGCGTGACGGCATAGGTATGGTAGTGCGTCGCCATCCCGACCTGCGCCATGACATGGCCGCCCAGCGCAGCGGCGGCGACTTTCAGCGCGCGCAGCCACGCCGCCTTGCCAGGTGTCCCGCGTTGCAGCGACCCGTCACAGGCGAAGCTGAACTGGCATCCGGCATGATCGGAACCCTGGAACACCACCCCGCACACCGTCGCCGGAAAGGCGGGATGGCGGACGCGGTTTAGGATCACCTGTGCGACCGCCTGCTGCCCGGCATCGGGCTCGGTCGCGGCTTCATAGTAAATGGCGGTGGTCAGGCATTGCAGCGCCCGCCCGCGATCGGTCGCGCTGACATTGGCAAGCGAGAAGGGGGCTGCGGGGTGGATCGACCCGTCGGGGGCCAGCGTCGCTGCGCCGGTGGGCAAGGGCAGGTCTGGCAGCGCGATCGTGCCGGTCGCACCGCGCGCCGGGACGGGTGCCTCATCGGCCGTGTAGAAATAGGCAGAACCGGGGAAATGATCCTCGGCTTCATACCCGGTCGGCGGCGCGGCGTTGCGGGACGCCTTGGCCTGCTGATCGACGATCGCGCGCAAGGCGGCGTGTGCCGACACGCCTGCCAGCATCAGCGCGCACAGGCCGACGAGGCCGAGCTTGCTCAGCCGCCGAGTCTGTAACCAACCGAGGATCGTCCACACGCGCACGCGTCGCCCATACCCGATCTCGGAGCCCCGCGATGCCACCGATTTTGCGGCGTCCCGCGGCGAAACACTTGTTGGTTAATGCAAGGGTTTCGCCGCGCGGACCCTATTTGAGCGAAGCGCTGTCGAGCTTCAGCGCATCCGCCGCGATCACTTCTGCGTCGGGATAGGTCTTGCGCAGTTCGGGCAGGAACAGCTTGGCGTCGCCCACCACGACGATGCTCGCCACGCTTGGGTCGAGCAGCTTTGCCGCCGCCGCCTGCACCGCTGCAGGATCGACCGCCGCGACGCGCTGGGTATAGCGCCCCAGCTCGCTGAGGGGCACGCCCTGCACGGTATAGCTGCCGATCGTCCCTGCAATCCCGCCAGTGGTCTCGGTCGCGCGCCCGAAATTGCCGACGAGCACCGCCTTGCGGGTTTCGAGTTCGGCAGCGGTGACGGGTTCGGCGCCAAGCCGCTTCATTTCGGCGAGGATGATCGACACCGTCTCCGGTGCACTGGGGTTCTTGGTCGAAGTGCGCGCGGCGATGGCACCGGGATCGCGTCCGGCTTGCAGGCTGCTGCCCGCGCCATAGGCCAGCCCGCGCTTGATGCGGATTTCCTGATTGAGCCGCGAAGAGAAGCCGCCGCCCAGCACGGTATTGGCGACCGCCGCCGGATAATAGGCTGCGTCTGTGCGCGCGAGGCCCGGGCGTGCGACGACCACGCCTGCCTGGCCCGAGCCGGGCATGTCGACGACGATCACGCGTGGTTTGGGATAGGCGGCGACCGGCGTGACCGCTTCCGGTGGCGCGGCGGGTGCGGTCCAATTGGCGAAATTGCTCTCCGCCAAGGTCTTCGCTTGCGCCGGGGTCACGTCACCGACCAGCACCAGCGTGCTGCGTCCGGGTGCCCAGGCCTCGGCATAGGCGCGGCGGATGTCGGCCTGGGTAATCGCCTTGAGCGAGTTCGGCGTGCCCGACAGCGGATGGCCATATTCGGTATCGCCAAGCGCGGCGCGCGCGGCGACGAGCCCGGCAAGCTGGCTCGGATTCTTGATCGCGACCTGCACGCCGTCGATCGCCTGCGCCCGTGCCCGTTCGATCTCCTCGGATGCGAACACCGGATTGCGCGCCACATCGGCCAGGATGGCGAGCGCAGGCGCGGCCTGGTCGGATTTCACGGTTACGGTCACGCTCGATCCGTCGAAGCTCGCATCGCTCGAAATCGACCCGCCGAGCGATTCGATTTGCCGCGCGATTTCGGTGGCCGAGCGCGTCTTGGTGCCCTTGGTCATCAAGTCGGCGGTGAGGCTGCCCAATCCGGCGCGATCGGCCGGATCCGCCGCGCCGCCGCCCTGCGCGATCAGCAAGGCGCTCAGCAGGGGGAGATCATGCTTTTCGACCACCACCACGCGCAGCCCGTTGGCGAGCTTGAATTCCTGCGGGGCAGGCGCGCTCGCCGCGATGGCGGGGCCAGCCGGTGGCGGGGCGATCCGCTCGGCCGCGCTCGCTGGCGTCACCACCTCAACCGTGCCCGGCACAACCAGCGGCTTGACCACGACGGTATCGGCGACTTCGATCCGGTCGTTCTGCGGCGCAGCGATGGTCTTGTCCTCGGGCAGATACTGGATCGTCGCCGAGCGTTCGTCGCGCAGATATTTGGCCGCAACGCGCTGGATATCGGCGGCGGTGACCTGACCGATCGCGGCGAGTTGCCGGTCGGCGGCGCGCGGGTCGCGATCGATGATCACCGAGGAGGCAATCGTGCGCCCCTTGCCCTCGGCGGTTTCGCGCGATTCAAGCGCAGCGGTCAGGATTTCGTTCTTGGCCTCGGCCAGTTCGGCAGCGCTGACGGGCGTGTTGCGCAAACGGGCGACTTCGCGGCGCAACGCGGTTTCGCCGTCTGCGGCCTTCTTGCCTCCGGCCAGGATCGCGAACACCGCGAGATTGCCCGGCCCCTGTTTGGAATCGAGCACGCTTTCGGCGCTCTGCGCGAGCTGGTCGCGATAGACCAGCGTCTCATACAGCCGCGAGCTTTCACCCTGCGACAGGACCGCGTTGAGCACCGTCAGCGCGGCATTATCGGGGTCGCTGTCGGCGGGGATCGGGTAGCTGATCATCACCGCAGGCAGCGGCGTATTGGCCTCGCGCACGACATAATGCGTGGCGGTGGTGCGCTCGGGCTCGGTCACGGTCACACGCGGGATCGGCGTGGTCGGGCGCTTGATCCCGGCGAAATACTGGTCGACCCAGGCGTCGAGCTGCTTGGGATCGAAATTGCCGGAGACCACCAATACGGCATTGTCGGGCCGGTAATAGGTCGCGTGGAACGCGCGCACGTCATCGATTTGCGCGCTCTGCAGGTTATCTAGGCTGCCGATCGTTCCGCGCGCATATGGGTGGCGGGTGTAGGAGATCGCCGGGAAATAGAGCGAGAACAGCTTGCCGTAAGGCCGCGCATTGGTGTTTTGGCGCAGTTCCTCCTTCACCACGTCGCGTTCGGAGGCAAAGCTCTTCGGCTCGACGACGAGCGCGGCCATGCGATCGGCCTCGGCGAACAGCAGGCGCTGCAGGTGGTTGGCCGGGATCGTCTCGTGATATTCGGTGTAATCGTCATTGGTTGAGGCGTTGTTGTTACCGCCGACATCCTCGGTCAGCCGGTCCATCTGCTCCGAGACCAGATTCCGCGTCGCCTTGAACATGAGATGTTCGAACATGTGCGCAAAGCCCGAGCGACCGGCCGGGTCATCCTTTGAGCCGACATCGTACCACACTTGCACCGAGACGTTGGGCGTCGACGTGTCGCGGATGGCATAGACGCGAAGGCCGTTGGCGAGCGTGCGTTCGGTGAAGCCAATCGGCTTGATGGCTGCGGCGGGTGCTGCCGGGGCAGGTTTGGCGGTGGCGGCGGTCAGCGGAAGCAGGGCAGCGCCCAGCAAGAGGGCGGCACGGGACAGCATGGGGAAAGCTCCGGATGGAGGGAAGCGCACGCGCTCTTGTGTCGCGGAGGCAGGGGGCGTGTCAATCGGGTGGGACACTGCCGCTTTATCTCCCCTCCCTTCCAGGGAGGGGAGACACCGGTGGCAGAGGAGTGCGCTAGTTCTTCTTGGGCCGGTTCACATAGAGCAAGACCGCCGCCAACGCCGCCGATCCCACGCCGACGCCGATCGCGATCGGGGCGAGCGGCCAATTGCCGCCTTTTTCCGACTTGGCTTCAGCCGCATCGCGCACGCGCTTATGGTCGCGGGCGGCGGCTTCGATTTCGTTGATTTCGCTCATTGGTCCCTCTCGCTCTGGCTTCGATACTCTTGCCGGAACGTATCGGCGAAGGATTTGAGCCGTCCTTCGGCAATCGCTCGGCGCAGATCGGCCATCAGCGCTTGATAGAACCAAAGGTTGTGCTCTGTCATCAACATCGCGCCCAGCATTTCGCCCGATCGCACCAGATGATGCAGATAGGCGCGGCTCCAGGTCGCGCACACCGGGCAGGCGCAGGTCGGGTCGAGCGGGCCTGTGTCCTCGGCGAACTTCGCATTGCGGATGTTGAGCGGGCCACTGCGCGTAAAGGCCTGGCCGGTGCGGCCCGAGCGCGTCGGCAGTACGCAATCGAACATGTCGATCCCGCGTTCGACCGCGCCGACAATGTCGGTCGGCTTGCCGACGCCCATCAGATAGCGCGGCTTGTCGACGGGCAATTGGCCGGGCGCGAAATCAAGGCAGCCGAACATCGCCTCCTGTCCCTCGCCAACCGCGAGGCCGCCGACGGCGTATCCGTCGAAGCCGATGTCGATCAGCGCCGCCGCACTGTCGCCGCGCAGTGTCTGGTCTAGCGCGCCTTGCTGGATACCGAAGATCGCCGCATTTTCGGCATGGGCACCGCCGCCGTCGAACGCATCGCGGCTGCGCTTGGCCCAGCGCATCGAGCGCGCCATCGCGGCGGATTGCACTTCGGGCGTCGAGGTGGTCGGCACCAGTTCGTCAAACGCCATGACGATATCTGAGCCGAGCAGCCGCTGGATTTCGATCGAGCGTTCGGGGCTGAGCGTGTGGCGGGTGCCGTCGAGATGCGACTTGAAGGTCACGCCACTCTCGTCGCGCTTGGTCAGGTCGCTGAGGCTCATCACCTGATAGCCGCCGCTATCGGTCAGGATCGGGCGATCCCAGCCCATGAAGCCGTGCAGCCCGCCCAAGCGCGCCACGCGCTCGGCTCCGGGGCGCAGCATCAGATGATAGGTATTGCCAAGGATGATATCGGCACCGGCGGCGCGGACGTCGGCTGGTTTCACGCCCTTGACGGTGGCAGCTGTGCCGACCGGCATGAAGGCGGGCGTGCGGATCGTGCCCCGGCGCATCGCGATTTCGCCGGTGCGGGCTTTGCCGTCGGTGGCGTGAATGGTGAAGGCGAAACGGGGCGGTTGGGTCATCTTGCTTCCTCCCCTCCCGGGAAGGGAGGGGCCGGGGGTGGGTCGGCATGAGGAGAGCGCGGCGCTCCCCCGAGAGCAACCCACCCCCAACCCCTCCCTTCCCGGGAGGGGAGAAGGTTTTCAGCGCTTGAACAGCGTCTCGGCAGTGGGCTCGGCGGGCTTGGCGGTTTCGCCATGCTCAGCCGCTTCGGCGTCGCGCGAAAGCTGGTCGCGCTGCGCGCGCAGCTCGGTGATCAGGGCCTCGCGGTCGCCTTCCAATCGGGTATCGACCGGGGCTTCAAGACCTGCCGCCTTGGCCGCCTTGGACACAGCCGCGTCGAGCTCGCGCTGCGTGGTCAGGCCGAGCGTCACCGGGTCCTTCGGCGTGATATTGGCGATGTTCCAGTGGCTGCGGTCGCGGATCGCGGCGATGGTGGTGCGCGTCGTGCCGATCAGATTGCTGATCGCGCCGTCGCTGATCTCGGGATGGTTGCGGATCACCCAGGCAATGCCGTCGGGCTTGTCCGACCGCTTCGACACCGGCGTGTAGCGCGGCCCCTTGGTGCGGCGAACCTGCTCGGGCCCCTTCAGGATCTGCAAGCGATAATCGGGGTTGGCCTGGCCCTTGTCGATTTCGGCCTGGGTCAGTTCGTGCGCGCGGATCGGGTCGCGACCGGTCAGCTTGGTCGCGGCGGTGTCATCGGCGATGGCCTGGATTTCCAGGATATGCAGGCCGCAAAATTCGGCGATTTGCTCAAAGCTGAGCGATGTATTGTCGACGAGCCAGGACGCGGTCGCGTGCGGCATGAGCGGCTGGGCCACGGAAAACTCCTTAAAAACGGAAAGGGCCGCCCCTTTCGGAGCGGCCGCTTATTCTGGACAACAGTGTAGAGCGGTTCTTGGGGGAGGGCAAGCGTGTCGCTTTCCTCCTTACGCTGCGATTGCCTCGGGATGATCGACCGGGACCAGGGCACCGAGAAACTGTCGGGCACTCGCTTCCCAGGTGAAGGTCTGGCCATAGGCCGCGCAGGCGGTACGATCGAGCGTGAGCGCGGTGGCGATCGCGGTGTCGAGATCTTCGTGCATGGCCCCAACCGCAGGATTGAGCACATCGACGGGCCCGGTCACCGGGAATGCCGCGACGGGCGTGCCACACGCCAGCGCCTCGATCATCACCAGCCCGAATGTGTCGGTACGGCTGGGGAACACGAACACATCGGCCGAAGCGTAAGCGGCAGCGAGATCGTCGCCGAACAACGGCCCCAGGAAATGCGCGTCGGGGAAGCGCGCGGTCAGCGCGGCGCGCGCCGGGCCGTCGCCCACCACCACCTTGGTGCCGGGATGGCTCGAGGTCAGAAACGCCTCGATATTCTTCTCGATCGCGACGCGGCCGACATAAAGCTGGACCGGTCCCTTGCCTGCGTCCTTCAGCGCCTGAATAGCGGCAAGCGGCGCGAGATGCGGGCCGAAGATCGACAGATCGACGCCGCGCCCCCAATGCCGGATCTTGGTGAGATCATGCGACTTCAGCGTTGCCGCGATCGACGGTGTCGAGGCGAGGATCGATTGGGCCGGCCAATGGAACCAGCGAATATAGCGCCACACCCATTCCGGGTTCACGCCGGTGCGCGCCGAAACATAATCGGGGAATTGCGTGTGATAGGCGGTGGTGAAGGGAAAGCCGCGCGTCAGGCACCAGCGCCGCGCCGCCAGGCAGACGGGCCCTTCGGTCGCCAGATGGATCGCATTCGGCGCAAAGTCGGCAAGCATCTTGCCGACGGTCGCCGTGCTGGCAAAGGCCAGGCGGATCTCGGGATAGGTCGGGCAGGGCAGCGAATAGAACAGATCGGGCGAGACGATCAGGACTTCATGCCCCTGGCGCTCCAATTCTCTGCGCACGGCCTGCAGCGTGCGCACGACTCCATTGACCTGGGGGCTCCACGCATCAGTGGCGATCGCGATGCGCACGCCGGTCAGGCCGCCATCATCTCGATCTTCGCCACGGACCGGGCTTTTGCCCGCGCGGCGATTTCGTCGGCCCAGTGGAGCAACTCCATCCGTCCGTCGAAATGTTCGACCAGGGCGGTGCAACCCTCCACCCAGTCACCGTCGTTATAATATTCAATTCCGTTGATATCGCGGAATTCGGCGGTGTGAATGTGGCCGCAGACCACGCCATCAACGCCGCGCGAACCGGCGGCCTGCGCGACGATCTCTTCGAAGTTGGAGATGAACTGCACGGCGTTCTTCACCTTGGCCTTGGCGTGCTTGGACAGCGACCAATACGGCAAGTTGAAGAAGCGACGATACGCATTCACCCAGCGGTTGAGAGCCATCATGAATTCATACGCCACATCGCCGACATGCGCCAGCCAGCGATGCGCCAGTGTGATTGCGTCGAATTCGTCGCCATGCAGCACCAACAAACGGCGACCGTCGGCGGTTTCATGGATCGCCTTGCGGCGGATCGCGACGCCGCCGAAATCGAGCCCGGTGAACTGACGCATCACCTCGTCATGGTTGCCGGGGATGTAGATCACTTCGGTGCCGCGCTTGGCGCGCTTCAGCAGACGCCACACCACATCGTTATGCGCGGCGGGCCAGTAGAACCGCTTCTTCAGCCGCCAACCATCGATGATGTCGCCGACCAGATACATTCGCTCGCTGTCGACATGGTCGAGAAAGTCGATGAGCATATCGGCGTTGCAGCCGCGCGTCCCGAGATGGATGTCCGAAATCCAGATCGTGCGATAACGGCGGCGTTCGCTGGTCGCGCGCTCGGGAATGGCGGGGTGCGAGTTGGCGAAGTCCGCAAAATCGGCAATCGTCCCGCCCGAAAGACCGTCCATGGCAATCTTGGTCACAGCGTCCATAGCGTCGAAACCTTCGCGAAACCTTTGGCTGATCTCCAGCTATGGCGACGGAATGTTACAATCGGAATCGTGGACCTTCACGCAACTGTCACATGGGCACGTGTCCGGGTTGTTCTGCGACGCGAGCCAGCCATGCCGTGACCGCCGGATAGCGGCTTAGGACGAAGCCCCCGTCCTCGGCGACATGCGTATAGGCGTAGAGTGCAATGTCGGCGACGGTGAAGCGCCTGGCCGCCAGGAAGGGCGTTTGCGCAAGGTGGGCGTCCATCAGCGCCAGCGCGGCTTCGCCCGCCGCCTGTTTGCCGGGGATGAGCGTGCGCTGGAAATCGCTCAGCCGGTCTTCGCCAATGAAGGCGCGCCAGAAGCGCAGCGTCGCGACATTGGGCTCGTGATTATATTGTTCCCAAAACATCCAATGCAGCATGTCGGCGCGGTCGAAGCGGTCGTGCGGGATCAGCGGCGATCCATCGGCGAGATACAGACAGGCGGCACCGCTTTCGGGCAGAAAATCGTCGCCGATCTGCAGCACCGGAATGCGGCCATTGGGGTTCACACCGTCGAGAAAGGCGGCGGTGCGCGTTTCGCCCTTTTGAATGTTGTAACTGCGCCGCTCGAGCGGAATGCCGACATGCGCCGCCGTCAGGCGAATTTTGTAGCAATTCCCCGAAACGGGATCTTCGTGGAGGATCAGATTGGCCATTGCCCGCGCGCCCCTTGGATCGTCTCCAACGGTCATTAGGGGATCCGATCCGTTCGGGCCAGTTCGCTTCTTATGCGGAAGGAGCGGGATCGCCCTCCGCCTTCACCTCGGCAATCAAATCCTTGCGGCTGAGCTTGCCGATCATCGTCTTTGGCATGGTCAGGCGGATCACGACGGCGTCGACGCGTTCGTGCCGGCCAAGCTGCGGATTGAGCCAGTCGCGCAGCGCCTCCGGCGTAACATCGGCACCATCGTTCAGCGTGACATAGGCGCGCGGCTGCTCGCCGCGATACGGGTCGGGCAGGCCGATCACCATTGCTTCCTTTACCGCCGGATGGTGATGCAGCACCGCCTCGATCTGGCTCGGAAAGACCTTGAACCCCGACACCGCGATCATGTCCTTAAGGCGATCGACGATCCGCACGAACCCGTCGGCGTCGATCGTGCCGACATCACCGGTGCGCAGCCAACGGCCTTCGTCGGTCGTCAGGAACACCTCGGCATCGGCATCCGGGCGGTGCCAATAGCCTTGCATGATTTGCGGGCCCATTGCGACGATTTCGCCAGGCTCGCCGGCGGGCGGATCCTGCGTCGGATCGGCCTTGTCGACCAGCCGCAGCCGCGTGCCGGGAATGGGCTGGCCGATCGTCCCGGTCTTGCCTTCGCCCTCATAGGGGTTGGCCGACAGCACGCCCGAGCTTTCCGACAGCCCATAGCCTTCGACCACGGCGGCCCCGGTGACCTTTTCGAACTTGGCCTTCAATTCGGCGGCGAGCGGCGCACCACCGGAAATGCAGATGCGCAGGGAGGAGAAATCGGTGCTCGTGATCTTGGGATGGTCGAGCAGCGCCTGATACATGGTCGGCACGCCGGGCAGGGCGGTCGCCTTGGTACGGCCGATTGCGGCCAGCACAGCCCCCGCCTCGAAGCGTGGCAGCATCACGATGCAGCCGCCGTTGAGCACGGTGCGGTTGAGCACGCAGGTATTGGCGAAGACGTGGAACAGCGGCAACACGCCAAGGATGCGGTCGGGCGGGCCGGGGTGCGGGTCGATCCCCATCACTTGCCGGGCATTGGCCGACAGGTTTTGGTGCGTCAGCGCGGCACCCTTGGGCACGCCGGTGGTGCCGCCGGTATATTGGATCAGCGCAACGTCGCGTTCGGGGTCGATCGTCGCAGGTGTGTGCCGTCCATCATTGGCGATGAGCTGCGAAAAGGCGATGACGCGCGGGTCGTGCGGGCGCGGCGTGACTTCGGCGCGCTTGAACAGGCGATACAGAATCGATTTCGCACTCGGCAGCGCCCCGGCGATCGATCCGACGATCAAGCGCTCCAGACCGCTTCCGTCGAGCACCTTGAGCGCGGTCGGCAGCAGCGCGCTGGCCGAAAGCGTGAACAGCACGCGCGTTCCCGAATCCGCGACCTGATGCTCCAACTCCGCCACCGTATAAAGCGGCGAGAAATTGACGACGGTCGCCCCGATCTTGAGAATGCCGTAATAGGCCGCGAGATAGTGCGGCACGTTGGGCAGGAACAGGCCGATCCGGTCCCCCGGACCATATCCCAAGGCTTGCAGGCCCGCCGCAACGCGGTTGGCCCCGTCCAGCGTCTCGGCATAACTGAAGTGCCGACCGAGGAAATCGATCAGCGGAGCCTTGCCCGCGGCCTGCGCCGAGCGCTCGAACAATTCCACCATCGAGAGCGCAGGAAAGGTGCTCTCCCAAGGGGTTGGATGACGGTAGGATTGGTGCCAGGCGGCTTCAGCGGAGATCATTGACAGGGGTGTAAGCAGCCTTTTCGTGCGCCGCAAGCGTCAGGAAATATGCGTTCCGGTCCAGGTCACGAGCACCGATATGGCCACTAGCCCAAGGTCAAGGGCCGCCTTTACCTGATGCGGCGCACGATCCGTAGCGTCATGCGTCAAAATCTGAATATCGGCGCTCGGGTGGCGCACGACCGCGATCAGCGCGAGGGCTGCGACGATTCCGATCGTGATGCGGCGATTGCGCATGCTCAGCCCCTTTGCATCCCGATTCTATCGGTAATTCCGATTCGGAGCAAGAAAGTCCGCCAATCGTGTCAGGCTGCCCAGCGATCGGGCAAATGGCGACCGCGTACGCGGTCTCGTCCTGCCGACTTTGCTTCGAACAACGCACGATCGGCACACGCGTACAGCGCCTTCCAGTCGACTTCGCGCAACAGCGGGCCCGTGCAAGTGCCAATGCTCGCCGTCACGGTCACATCGTACGGCATGCGCCCGGCGCGCAGTTTCTCCAGGATGGCGCGCGGTTCGATCAGGATATCGGCGGGGGCAACGATTGCAAATTCCTCACCGCCGATTCGCGCCACCAGCGCCTCCGGTGGGACCGACTCGCGGAGCGTACGGGCAAAGACCCGCAATACCTCATCCCCCCCGTCATGGCCGATCGTTTCGTTGACGCGCTTGAAATGATCGAGGTCGGCGATCAGCAAGGTCTGCTCGCCGGACCGTCCGATAACTTCGGTCAGAAAGGCACGGCGGTTGAGCAATCCCGTCAGTGAATCGGTGTCGGCGAGCAGCAGTGCGGCGATCTCGCGTTCGCGCGCCACATCACGTTCGCGGCTCAGCATGCGGATGCGATAGGCAACCGCAATGCTCGACAGAAGCGCCTCGATCGTCATCGAAGCCAGCGTCGAATTATCAAGCCAGAAGCTCCAGCCGATCAGCCCCAGCGAACTGAACGCCCGCAGGCATGCCAGCGTGATCGGCGCACCCCAGGCCAGAACGAACATTCCAAGATAGTCGCTGCGCAAGCGCCATGCGCGCCACAGAATTGGTCCTGCAACCCCCATTTGCGCTAGAAAAGCATAGGTGTAGGCGCGGTCGGTGAGATAGGGTGCGATCGGAGCGAACACAGCGAAGGCTAGCGTCGCAACCGTCATTATGCCGGAAGCGACCGTCGCCAACCGGCCGAGATATCCGCCGAACACGCGCGGCTCGAAAAAGGCCCGGGCAAACGCGAACGCGGCGACCGCGGCAATGCCGAGCGTAAGATAATTTATCCGTATCCGGTCGTTATTGGCGAGATCAGGCCAGGCCCAGGCCAGGGCACCCGAGGACGAGAGCGCATAGAGCAGCAGCGCCGTCACCATCGCGCAGTAAGCGAGCTGGAACCGATAGCGAAGCGCCACCCATAGCGCCAGATTATAGGTGAGCAACGCGATGCAGAGACCGGCAAAGCCCCCGTAGAGCCCCGCCATCTTCAAATTCGCGCCGACGCTTTGTTGCGGATTCACGATCCGCGCGCCGCGCAAGATTCCGCGCATGTTGCCAGTCCCCTCGATATGCCAAAGCACGCGCAACAGCGGCGCGTTGCGCTCGGGCAAGGACTGTTCGATAATCGCCCCGAGCTGGAGGTGGCGCGCGGCCCCGTGTTGGTCGAGCGACGCGGAGACGACCGTTCCATCGGCATACAGTGCATAGAAAGTAATGCGTTTTTGCCAAAGGCTGGCGACCTGGATCGCAAGCGGGCCGGTGCGGTGGACCGGCGAGGAAATCGCCCAATAGTCGCCACCGGGCAAAACGCTTTGCGGAGAAACGCAATCAAACGCGGTCTTGCCGGCGAAAAGCCGGAGCGGGGTCATGCCCGTTTGCGCACGGGTGACGCAGACCGGCAGCGTATCGCCCGGTCGCTCAGCATGCGCCGCCGATGCAAAGAGCGTCAACATCACTGCAAGGAGACTGGATAAAAGCACGCGGCACATGCGTGCTCCCTACGCCCAGGAACCCAAACAGAGCGTAAAGGACAAAAAATTGTTGCGAAGGGCGATTTCGCCGCGCCGCACAGGGATCGCCAAGAGCCAGAACCGAAGGCGGCGGCGCTCCGCCCCGCATGAAATCCGCAGTATGATTGAAAAAAGCGGGTCGGCACTCCTGCCGACCCGCCGGTTTTGGTCACTTGGCCGTCGTGGTATCCTTGTCGATCTTGGCGGCCGCCTTTTTCTTGGGCTTCTTGGGCGGGGCGGCCGTAATCTCGAACGACAGCGCGCCGTCCTTCATCTTCACCGTCACCTCGCCGCCATGGACCAGCTTGCCGAACAGCAATTCCTCGGCGAGCGGCTGCTTGATCTTTTCCTGGATCAGGCGGCCCATCGGGCGCGCGCCGTAGAGCTTGTCATAGCCCTTGGCGGTGAGCCACGTCTTGGCCTCGTCGTCGAGGTTGATGTGGACGTTGCGGTCGGCCAGTTGCAGCTCGAGCTGGAGGATGAACTTGTCCACCACGCGGGCCACGACTTCGGTCGGCAGATAGCCGAACGGCACGATTGCATCGAGACGGTTGCGGAACTCGGGCGTGAACATCTTCTGTACCGCCTGCTCATCCTCGCCCTCGCGGGTGAGGTTGCCGAAGCCCAATGTCTCGCGCGCCATGTCGCTAGCACCCGCATTGGTCGTCATGATCAGGATGACGTTGCGGAAATCGACCGTCTTGCCGTGCTGGTCGGTCAGGCGCCCATTGTCCATCACCTGCAGCAGGATGTTGAACAGATCGGGATGCGCCTTCTCGATCTCGTCGAGCAGCAGCACCGAATGCGGCTGCTGGTCGATCGCATCGGTGAGCAGACCGCCTTGATCGAACCCGACATAGCCGGGAGGCGCACCGATCAGTCGGCTGACCGAGTGCCGTTCCATATACTCCGACATGTCGAAGCGCTGGAGCGGGATGCCCATGATCTGCGCGAGTTGCTTGGCAACTTCCGTCTTGCCGACGCCGGTCGGGCCGGTGAACAGATAGTTGCCGATCGGCTTTTCGGGGTCGCGCAGGCCAGCCCGGCTCAGCTTGATCGCCGAGGCGAGTTTTTCGATCGCCGCATTCTGCCCGAACACCACGCGCTTCAGATCGGTTTCGAGCGATTCGAGCGCCTTGGTATCGTCGGTCGAGACCGATTTCGGTGGGATGCGCGCCATCGTCGCGATCACCGCCTCGATTTCACGTGAGGTGATCGTTTTCTTGCGCTTGGCGAGCGGCACCAGCATCTGCATCGCACCGACTTCGTCGATCACGTCGATCGCCTTGTCGGGCAGCTTGCGGTCGTTGATGTAGCGCGCGGACAGTTCCACCGCCGACTTGATCGCGTCGGGGGTGTATTTGACCTTGTGATGCTCCTCGAACGCCGAACGCAACCCGGTCAGGATTTTGACCGTATCCTCGATCGTCGGCTCGTTGACGTCGATCTTCTGGAAGCGCCGCAGCAGCGCGCGGTCCTTCTCGAAGTGGTTGCGGAACTCCTTGTACGTGGTCGAGCCGATGCAGCGGATCGTGCCGCCAGAAAGGGCAGGCTTGAGCAGGTTCGACGCATCCATCGCGCCGCCGCTGGTCGCACCCGCGCCGATCACGGTGTGGATTTCGTCGATGAACAGGATCGCGTCGGGCATCTTTTCAAGTTCGGTGACGACCGCTTTCAGCCGTTCTTCGAAATCGCCGCGATAGCGCGTGCCGGCGAGCAGCGCGCCCATGTCGAGCGAATAGATGACCGCTGGCAACAGCACCTCGGGCACTTCGCCCTCGACGATCTTGCGCGCCAGGCCCTCGGCGATGGCAGTCTTGCCGACGCCGGGATCGCCCACATACAGCGGGTTGTTCTTGGACCGGCGGCAGAGGATCTGCACGGTGCGATCGACCTCGGGGCCGCGACCGATCAGCGGATCGACCTTGCCCTTCTTGGCCTTCTCGTTGAGATCGACACAGAATTGCTTGAGCGCGCTTTCGCTCTTGCCCTTCTCGCCAGGTTTCTGGGGCTTTTCCTCATCGACACCCTTGGGCGGGGCGGCTTCGGGGGCAGCGGTGCCCTTGCCGACGCCGTGGCTGATGAAGCTGACGGCATCGAGACGGCTCATATCCTGCTGCTGCAGGAAATAGACGGCATAGCTCTCGCGCTCGCTGAACAGCGCGACCAGCACGTTCGCGCCGGTCACTTCGTCGCGGCCGGAGGACTGGACGTGGAGGATCGCGCGCTGGACGACGCGCTGGAAGCCGCTGGTGGGCGAGGGGTCGGTGGCGGCATCGACCTTCAGCGCCTCAAGCTCGGTATCGAGATAGTGTTTTACGGTTGCGGTCAGCTCGGCGGTGTCGACCCCGCACGATTGCATCACCTTGGAGGCATGTTCATCGTCGATCAGGGCAAGCAGCAAGTGCTCGAGCGTGGCATATTCGTGCCGGCGCGACGACGCGGCCTCTAAGGCCTTGTGCAGCGTGGTTTCCAGCGCGGAGGCGAAGGATGGCATCTGTATTTACTCCATGCGGGCCACGAAAGACGGGCGGCCCTTTCCTGCTATGTCGGAAGGCAGGACGCCCGCATCAAGCACTTGAAACACGTCGCGGCATTTCCTCGGCCCCGCGACGAAACCCCTCATGACTTGAATAGGTCGTTCGCGCTTGCCCGATGGTTAACCGCGCATTGTATTTTTGCTCGGGTGCGCGCCACTTCCGCCTCCAGCGCGACGATGCGCGCTTCCAGTTCCTTGACCGACAGCGGGTCAAGGTCCTGTACGATCAGCGCGGCGAGCGGATCGCCCGCGCGTTTCGGGAGAATCTCGTCGAGGTCCATAGGCAGGATCGTTGACCCGGCGGCGCGCCATGTCAATAAGGCGCGCAAAGCAAAACAGGGCGCACGAGCGATGGACGGCATTCCGACAACGATGCGAGCGATCGACCCGGACGTGCCGGGCGGGCCCGATGTGCTGCGCGTGGTGCAGCGCCCGGTGCCTGTGCCGCGGGCCGATGAAGTGTTGATCCGCGTCGTCGCGGCGGGTGTGAACCGGCCGGATGTGCTGCAGCGCAAGGGCGGTTACGCGCCACCGCCGGGCGCACCGTCGATCCCGGGGCTGGAGGTGTCGGGCACGATCGTCGCGCAAGGGGCGGATGTTGCGATCGACATGACCGGTCAGCCGGTGTGTGCTTTGCTGGCAGGCGGCGGCTATGCCGAATATGTCGCGGTCGCGGCGGGGCAGGTGCTGCCAGTGCCCAACGCGCTGTCGATGGTTGAGGCGGCGGCCTTGCCCGAGACATTGTTCACCGTGTGGACCAATTTGTTCGAGCGCGCATATGCGACCGAGGGCGATACCGTGCTGGTGCATGGCGGCACCAGCGGTATCGGCACGATGGCGATCGCCTTGGGCGCGATCTTCGGGCTGGAGGTGATTGTCACCGCTGGCTCGGACGACAAATGCGCGGCGGCGGTCGCGCTCGGCGCGGCGCATGCGATCAATTACAAGACCGAGGATTTCGTCGAGCGCGTCGCCGAGATTACCGGTGGCAAGGGCTGCGCGGCGGTGCTCGACATGGTCGGCGGCGATTATGTGCCGCGCAACTTGAAATGCCTGGCCGAGGATGGTCGCCATGTCTCGATCGCGGTGCAGGGCGGATTGATGGCGACGATTCCTATCTTCGACATCATGCGGAGGCGGCTGACTTTGACCGGATCGACGCTGCGCCCGCGCGATACGGCGTTCAAGAGTCTGGTTGCCGACGAACTGCACAGCACGGTGTGGCCGCATGTGGAGGCGGGACGACTGAAGCCGGTGATGGACCGCACCTTCCCGCTCGCGGAAGCCCCCGCCGCGCATGCGCGGATGGAGGCGGGCGAGCATGTCGGGAAGATCGTACTGACGCTGGATTGATCCGGGAAGAGGGGAGGTCGACACTGCTTTCCTCCCCTCCCTTTCCAGGGAGGGGAGGAAACGGCGGGGCTCAGCCGATCACCGTCTTCAAATTCATGAACTCGTGCAACCCATAGGGCCCCAATTCACGCCCGTGGCCCGAGCGCTTGATGCCGCCGAACGGTGCTCCCGGCGTGGAAGCCAGCATTGCGTTGACTGCGATCATCCCGGCCTCGATATCCCGTTCGAAGCGCGCTCGCTCGGCAGGATCGTTGGTCCAGACCGAGGAGCCGAGGCCGAATGGCACAGCATTGGCGAGGGCAATGGCAGCGTCGATGTCGTCGGCGTTGAACAGCATTGCCACCGGCCCGAACACCTCCTCCTGCGCGACGGCATGGTCGGCGGGCACGTCGACGAGGATCCCCGCCGACAGATAGGCCCCCTTGCCGGGCAAGGGCTCTCCGCCGAACAGCAACTTGGCACCGGCCTCGCGGAACATCTGCAATTGGTCCAGCACAGTCTGAAGCTGTGCGTCGCTCGACAAGGGGCCCATGTCGGTCGCGGCGTCCATCGGATCGCCCGCGACAACCGCCTTCATCCCGGCCGAGAATTTTTCGAGAAAAGCATCATACACGTCGGCGTGAACGATCATGCGCTTGGCGCAGATGCACGACTGGCCGGTATTTTGGATGCGCGCGGTCACTGCGGTCTTGGCAGCGAGATCGAGATCGGCGGAGGGCATGACGATGAACGGGTCCGAGCCACCCAGTTCGAGCACGACCTTCTTGAGCGCCCGGCCCGCCGCCTCCGCGACCTTCATGCCCGCGCCCTCGCTGCCGGTGAGCGTGACCGCGACGATGCGGTCGTCGGCGATGAGGGCAGCGACCTTGTCCGACTTGATCGGCAAATTCTGGAACAGGCCGACAGGGGCTCCGGCGGCGATCACCATCTCCTCGATCGCAGCGGCGACGCCCTGCACGTTGGAGGCGTGTTTCAGCAGGCCGACATTGCCCGCCATGATCGTCGGCGCGAGAAAGCGGACGACTTGCCAATAGGGGAAATTCCACGGCATCACCGCCAGCACCGGACCCATCGGGTGCCAGGTCGCGGTCCCTCCCTGGACCGGACTCGGCACCAGCATCGCCGGGCCCTCCTGCGCATAATGGCGGAATCCCGCCGCGCATTTCTCGACCTCGGCGATTGCCGATTTCAGCGTCTTGCCCATTTCGCGCGTCGCGATCTCGGCGAGGCGACGGGTGTTGGCATCGAACTGCTCGGCGATTCGCTCGAGCAGGGCGGTGCGCGTGGCGTAATCGGTGACGCGCCACTCCTGGAAAGCATCCTGTGCCCGCGTCAATTTGGTTTCGATCTCATCGCCGGTCAGCTCGCGGTAAGACGGGCCTGGCGTTCCGGTTGCCGGATCGATGCTGGTGAACATGCGGGAAGTTCCTTATTGCGAATTGCACGACAAACGCATTGCGGCCCTAGCGTATCCTTGACCCCAAACACTCGCCTGCCGCATAGCTGACAAATGGATATAGCGATCGAAGAGCTGTCGTTCGAAGCGGCGTTAAAGGAATTGGAGGGGATCGTGGCGAGGCTCGAGAGTGGCGATGCGCCGCTCGACCAGGCAATTGCGCTCTATGAGCGCGGGGACAAATTGCGCCGTCGCTGTGACGAGCGGCTTAATGCGGCCCAGGCGCGGATCGAGGCGATCCGCACCGACAGCGAGGGGCGTGCCATCGGCACGCAGCCCTTTGCCGCGGGTTGAGGGCATGACCGCTTCGTCCCTGACGCTTGCCGCAGCTTTGTCCGAAGTCGGTGCCGATATCGATCGCCGGCTCGACCAGTTTCTGGCGATCCCCGAGGATCCGCGGGCCAACCTGTATCGGGCGATGCGCCATGCCGCGATTGGCGGGGGCAAGCGCCTGCGCCCGCTGCTGGTGTTCGCGACCGGGCGCTTGTTCAATCTCGACCGGGATGCGGTCGGCCGGTCGGGTGCGGCGATCGAGTGCATCCATGTCTATTCCCTGATCCATGACGATTTGCCCGCGATGGACGACGACGACATGCGGCGCGGCAAGCCGACCGTCCATCGCGCGTTCGACGAGGCGACCGCGATCCTGGCAGGCGATTCGCTGCATGCGCTGGCCTTCGAAATTCTGGCCGACCCGAGCACGCATCCCGACCCCTTCGTGCGCAGCGAACTTGTGCTCGATCTGGCACGCGCAGCGGGCCCGGCGGGCATGGCGGGTGGACAGGCAATGGATCTGGAGGCCGAGAAATCGACCTTCGATTTGCCGACCGTCACGCGATTGCAGGCGCTGAAGACCGGCGCGCTGATCGCCTGTTCGGTCGAAGCGGGCGCGATCCTCGCCAAGGTGCCACCCGAAGGGCGCACAGGCTTGCGCGGCTATGCCCGTGACGTGGGGCTCGCTTTCCAGATTGCCGACGACATCCTCGATGTCGAGGGCGACGAGGCTGCAGTCGGCAAGAAGCTCGGCAAGGATGAGGGCGCGGGCAAGGAAACCTTCCTGTCGCTGCTCGGCCTCGATCGTGCCCGCGAACAAGCGCGGATGCTGGTCGATCAGGCGATCGAACATCTCCATGCCTTTGGCCCCGAGGCGGATCTGTTGCGCGACATTGCGCGCTTCACGCTCGAGCGCGACCGTTGACGATCCGCACCGGGGTCTATCCGGGTACGTTCGATCCGGTGACGCTGGGGCATATGGACGTCATCCGGCGGGGCGCGGCGTTGGTCGACCGGCTGGTGATCGGCGTGACCACCAATGCCTCCAAATCGCCGATGTTCTCGGATGCCGAACGGATCGCCATGATGGAGCGCGAGACCGCAGGGATCGCGGGGGTCAGCGTTGTCGGCTTCGATTCGCTGCTGATGGACTTCGCGGCGGCGCAGGGCGCGAGCATCATCTTGCGCGGCGTGCGCGGGGTGACGGATTTCGAATATGAGTATCAGCTGACGGGCATGAACCGGGCGATCAACCCGCGTATCGAGACGGTGTTCCTCATGGCGGATGTCTCGTTGCAGCCAATTGCCAGCCGGTTGGTCAAGGAAATCGCGCTTTATGGCGGCCCGATCGATCGTTTCGTCAGCCCGACCGTGGCGGCGGAACTTGCCGCACGGGTCGATAAGATCGGCCGCAAGGGCACTCAGCCCTAATATGGTCGCTTTCGCGCGCCACGTTCAGATTGGCGCAAGCGGCGACTTGGTCTAAGCGCGGGTCCACACCGAGTTTTTCGCGGGGAAATGATGCGTTTCGTTACCACCCTTCTGGTCTTCATCCTCGCGTTCGTCGCTGGGCCCGCCTTTGCCGCCAAAAAGAAGCCGGACCCGAAGAGCGCTGTCGTCACCGCCGTTGGGCGGCCCGATATCCCCTCGGCGAGCGACCCGGAGAATTTGCTCTATCTCGACCTGTCGACCGGTGGCCGTGTGGTCATCTGGCTGCGCCCCGATGCCGCGCCCAAGATGGTGGAGCGCGTCAAGACGCTGACCCGCCAGCATTTCTATGACGGGCTGCTGTTTCACCGCGTGATCGAAGGCTTCATGGCGCAGACCGGCGACCCGAAGGGCGACGGCACCGGTGGATCGACGCTGCCCAACGTGCCAGCCGAGTTCAACTGGCTGCCACATGTGCGTGGCGCGGTGTCGGCGGCGCGCGAAGGATCGGCCGAGGGTGCCACCGTCGAGGAAGTGACCAAGGCCGAAAACAGCGCCAACAGCCAGTTCTTCATCGTGTTCAGTCCGACAATGAAGCTCGACCGCAAATATACTGTGTTCGGCCGGGTCATCTCGGGCATGGACTATGTCGATGCGATCGCGCGCGGTGAGCCGCCGGTGCACCCGTCGCGGATTCTCCATGCTTATATCGCGGCGGACAATCCCCCCGCTTATGCGCCGCCGCCGCCGCCCGCTCCAGTCGCTGCCCCGGCTACGCTCGCGCCGAGCCAGCCGGTGCTGAAGCCCGCACCCAAGGCAGCGCCGAAGAAAAAGGCGGCCTGAGCCGCTGATACCTGCCACGACGGGGGGGAGTACCGTCATGAAGGTCGATCTGTTCGACTTTGTCTTGCCGCCGGAGCGGATCGCACTGCGCCCGGCGTCGCCGCGCGACAGCGCCCGAATGCTCGTGGTCGAGGGGAATGCCCTCCTCGACCGCCATGTGGGCGATCTGCCCGACGCATTGCGCGCGGGCGACATGCTGGTGTTTAACGACACGCGCGTGATCCCCGCGCAATTGGAGGGGACGCGCGGCGATTCGCGGATCGGTGCGACCCTGCACAAGCGCGAGGGGCCGCGGCGCTGGCGCGCCTTCATCCGCAATGCGCGGCGGCTGCGCGATGGCGACGAAATCGATTTCGGCAGCGGTGTCACCGCTTATGCGCGCGATCGCGGCGAGGATGGTAGCTTCGCGCTCGATTTCGTGGGCGAGGAGCCGGTCGAATTGCTGCTGGAACGCGCCGGACGCATGCCGCTGCCGCCCTATATCGCCGCGCGCCGCCCGGCGGACGCGCAGGATGCCGACGATTATCAAACGATGTTCGCTGCCGAAAAAGGCGCGGTGGCGGCTCCGACTGCGGCGCTCCACTTCACGCCCGCGCTGATGGCGAAGCTTGGGGAGGCAGGCATCGAGCACGCCACGCTGACGCTACACGTCGGGGCGGGCACCTTCCTTCCGGTCAAGGCCGACGATACGCTCGACCACAAGATGCACGCCGAATGGGGACGCATCGATGCCGCCACCGCCGACCGGCTCAACGCGGTGCGCGCCCGTGGCGGGCGCGTGATCGCGGTCGGCACCACCAGTCTGCGCCTGATCGAGAGTGCAACCGGTGCCGACGGGGTGATTCGCCCGTTCGAGGGCGACACCGCGATCTTCATCACGCCCGGCTACCGCTTCAACGGTATCGACGGCCTCGTCACCAATTTCCACTTGCCGCGATCGACTTTGTTCATGCTGGTCAGCGCGTTGATGGGCACCGAGCAGATGCAAACGGCCTATGCCCATGCGGTGCGAGACGGCTATCGATTCTACAGCTATGGCGATGCCAGTCTGTTGTTGCCGACGAAGGAGACGTGATGCGCGCCGGTTCGGTCTTGCTGCTTGCGCTTGCTGCCCCGCTGTCGGCGCAAACCGTACCCGTCGTCACTCCCCCGCCAGCCCGTCAGCCAGCCGCGACGATCGTGGTCGAGCCGGCCGCAATGCTCATCGCCGCGTGCGACAGTGACGGCGACGGGCGCACCACCCGCGCCGAGCTCAGTGCCTGTATCGCGCGCAGCTTCGCCGATGCCGACAGCGCGCATAAGGGCTCGATCGGCTATATCGACTATAGCGACTGGGCGCTCAAATGGCTGGGGGATCGCAATGCGCTGCCGAGCCCGTTCGCCATCGACAGCGATGGCGACAACCGCATCACGCTCGCCGAATTGCAGGCGCAGTTTTCGAGCCTGTTCGACCGTTTCGACACCAATAAGGACGGCGCGGCGACACGAGCGGAGCTGGTGACCATTCGCAGCGCACCGGTTCCCCAGGGGGATGACGGCAAGCGCGGCCATCGCCGCTCCTCGCAATCGCGCTGAGGTGACCATGTCCGATCCGCGCTATCGTTTGGTGATCTTCGATTTCGACGGAACGCTGGCCGATAGCGGGGACTGGTTCCTGTCGGTCGCCGATCATCTCGCCGACCGGTTCAAGTTCCGCAAGGTCGCCCCCGAGGAGGTTGCGTCCTTGCGCGGGCGCACCTCGGGGGAGGTGATCCGCCATCTCGGCATTCCGCGCTGGAAATTGCCCAAGATCGGGCGCTACCTCCATCGCCTGTTGGCCGAACAGACCGACCGGATCGCCTTGTTCGAGGGCGTTACGCCGCTGCTGCGGCAATTGGCGGACAATGGCGTGCGCATGGCGCTGGTCACTTCAAATGCCGAGCATAATGCCCGTGCCATCCTTGGCCCCGAAAATGCCGCGTTGATCGAATGGTTCGAATGCGGCGCATCCTTGTTCGGCAAGGCACCGCGCTATCGCCGGGTGTTGCGCAAGAGCAAGGTGGCGATCGAGCATGTCATCTCGATCGGCGACGAGACGCGCGACGTGGTGGCGGCGAAGAAGGTCGGCATCTGTTCGGGCGCGGTGTTGTGGGGTTATGCCAATCGCGACGGGCTGGCGCGGCTGAATCCGGACATCATGTTCGAATCGCCCGACGAGGTGCTGCGGCTGTTGCTGGGCGAGGAGGCGACGCTCCTTGCCTGAGGAAATGCGTGACTTGGTACGGCACCCCGCGCTAACCGATCGCATGTCCATTGCAGAGGCGGCCGTCCCGGTCGAGCAGAGCTTCGTCCCGACCAGCCATAAGGGGCTGACCTATCCGTATGGCGGGGCCGAGCCAGCGCCCGGCACGGTGATGCGTGTGGCCCCCGGCATCGGCTGGGTGCGGCTGCACGTTCCGGGACCGCTCAAGCATGTCAATTGCTGGCTGCTCGACGATGCGAGAGGCGTGGCGCTGGTCGATACCGGCATGAACACGCCCGAGGCACGCGCGGCGTGGGAGGCTTTGCGGCACGGGCCGCTGGCGGGTGTGCGGGTAACGCAGATGATCGGCACGCATTTCCACCCCGATCATATCGGGCTCGCCGGCTGGGTGTGCGACACGCATGGTTGCCCCCTGGTGATGACGCGCGGCGAATGGCTGACCGCGCGGATGCTGGTCGCCGACGCGCGCGATGCGGTGCCGGGCGAGATGGTCGCCTTCTGGCGCGCGGCGGGGTGGGACGATGCGCAGATCGCCCATGCCAGCGAGCGTGGCTGGGCGGGGTTCCGCCGGATCGTCACGCCGCTGCCACTCGGCTATACCCGCATCCAGCATGGCGATACGCGGCTGATCGGCGCGGTCGAGTGGCAGGTGGTTGTCGGGTCGGGGCACAGTCCCGAACATGCCTGTCTGTACGATCCCGTCGGCAAGGTGCTGATCTCGGGCGACCAGGTGTTGCCGCGGATCAGCCCGAATGTTTCGCTCGGTGTGACCGAGCCTGCGGCCGATCCGCTGGGCGAATGGTTCGACTCGATCGCGCGGTTGAAGGCATTGCCCGACGATGTGCTGGTGCTGCCGGGACATGGCGATCCGTTCACCGGCTTGCACGGGCGGCTCGATGCGATGGACCGCGAACATCGCGAGCGGCTCGACGAACTGGAAGTGTTTCTGGCCGAACCGCGCCGCGCGATCGACTGTTTCGGGCGGCTGTTCCGGCGCGCGATCGGGCCCGACATGCTCGGCATGGCGACGGGCGAAGCGCTGGCGCATGTCCGGCGGCTGGAGGTCGAAGGGCGCGCGGTGAAGACGATCGAGGACGGTGTGTGGTGGTATCGCGCGGTTTGACGGGGTAGCTTGGCGAAGTGCCGGGGGGCGAATCGTTTGAGGAATGCTCATGCCCGATATCCGCGATCGCGCTATCCAGATTTACGACGCCTTCACGCATGAGCATCGCGACCGCCGCGCCCTGTTGCGCGAAATGGTCGGCCTGGTCGGATCGGTCGCTGCTGCCGAAGTGTTGATCGCCGGGATTGCGGCCTCGCCCGCCGCTGCCTCGATCACCCAGCCCGATGACCCGGCGCTGGTGACGCGTAAAGGTCCCTATGCGATCGGGCCGGGCAAGCAATTGACCGGCTATTTCGCGGCACCCAAGGATGCGAAACACGCTGGCGTCGTTATTGTCGTGCATGAAAATCGCGGGCTGACCCCGCATATCGAAGATGTCGCCCGGCGTGTGGCGCTGGCCGGCTTTCAGGCGGTTGCGCCCGATTTTCTGAGCGACCAGGGTGGCACTCCCGTCGACGAGAACCTCGCCCGCGACATGATTGGCAAGGCTGACCTTACCGCGATCACCGGGGAAGCCGTCGCCACGATCGGCGCAATGTCGGCGCAGCCGGGCGCGAACGGCAAGGTTGGCATTATCGGCTTTTGCTGGGGCGGGGCGCTGGTCAATCGTGTTGCCGTGGCGGCGGGCAACGCGTTGGCGGCGGGTGTCGCTTATTATGGCCCGGCACCGGATCCGGCCGAGGCGGGGGCGGTCGCAGCCCCCTTGCTGCTGCATTATGCGGGCAAGGATGCGCGCGTTGCCGCTACGGGCGTGCCGTGGGTTGCCGCGTTGAAGGCGGCGGGCAAGGACGTGACTGCATATACCTATGACGGCGTCGATCACGCCTTCAACAACGACACCTCGGCTGAACGCTATAACAAGCCCGCCGCTGACTTGGCGTGGGAGCGGACGGTCGCGTTTCTGCACCAGCATCTTGACGGGTAGGGGACTTTCGTTCCACTAATGTTCCGAAGAATCGCTGGGCGATATCTGGGGGAGAATGATCGTGGCAGACCTGACCTTTTACACCAACCCGATGTCGCGCGGCCGGATCGCGCGCTGGATGCTCGAGGAAGTCGGCGCACCCTATGAAACGGTGCTGCTCGATTATGCCACGACGATGAAGGGGGAGCCGTATTTGTCGGTCAACCCGATGGGGAAAGTGCCCGCGATCGTCCATCACGGGCATGTCGTCACCGAATGCGCCGCGATTTGCGCCTATCTCGCCGACGCCTTTCCCGAGGCCGGGCTGGCCCCGCCGACGACGGCGCGGGCGGACTATTATCGCTGGCTGTTCTTCGCGGCGGGGCCACTCGAACATGCGATCACCAACCGGTCGCTTGGCGTGACGCCGACCGATTCGCAGCAACGCATGGCGGGGTACGGATCGTACGATCTGGCAGTCGATACGTTGGAAAAGGCGGTGTCGGCGCATCGCTATTTCGCGGGCGACACCTTTACGGCAGCGGATGTCTATGCCGGGTCGCAAGTGGCCTGGGGCGTGCAATTCGGATCGCTGCCCAAGCGCGCGGCCTTTGAGGACTATCTTGCGCGCGTGCAGGAGCGGCCTGCCTATCAGCGGGCGAACGAGATCGATAACGCGCTGATGCCGACACCGACACCGGCATCGGCGGCGTAACGGCCGCACTCCACCGCCGGATAGCGTGTCCACCGCCGCGCGGCGGTGGACACGCTCAGTCGGTCAGCGTCAGTTTGGCCAGCAGGAAGTTCGGCATCGGGCCGTTCCAACCGCCATCGTCGACCGCATCGATTGGCTCCAGCGGTTCTGCGCGCTCGGCGGGCGCGCTACGCGGCGGGCGGCTGGTACGGGCGGGGCGATCTTCGCGCGGTGCGCGTGCCTCTCGCGCCGGGCGTTCGGCGCGCGGCGGACGTGGCGGGCGGGCAGGGCGGTCGACCTCGGATGGCGCTTCCTCCGCTTCAACGACGGGCACCGCGACCTTCGCGGCAGCCTTGGGACGGCGGCGTGTTTTCGGGGCAGCTTCGCGCGGCGCTTCTGGCGTGTCGTCGGCAGCGGGGGCGGTGCCGGTCTCGTAGCGCTCGATCTTCAGACCGGTCAGTTTTTCGATGTTCTGGATGTTTTCGGCGTCGTCGGGCGTCGCGAAGGTGAAGGCGATGCCGGTCGCGCCCGCGCGCCCGGTACGACCGATGCGGTGGACATAATCGTCGGGGTGCCACGGCGCGTCATAGTTGAAAACGTGGCTGACGCCCTTGATGTCGATGCCGCGTGCCGCGACGTCGGACGCGACGAGGATCTTGATCTCGCCCTTCTTGAAACGATCGAGCTCGGCGATGCGCTGCGCCTGCTCCATATCGCCATGGATCTCACCCGAGGCAAAGCCCGCGCGCTGCAGCGCCTTGTTTAGTTCGCGCACCGTGGTCTTGCGGTTGGAGAAGATGATACCGGTCTGCACGTCTTCCGCCCGCAACAGCGAGATCAGTGTATCGCGCTTCTTGGCGGCGGAAACGTTGACCAGCCACTGCTTGATGTTGACGTTGGCGGTCGCGGGCCGCGCGACCTCGATCGTCTTGGGATTGTCGAGAAACTTGTCGGCCAGCTTCTTGATCGGCGGCGGCATCGTTGCCGAGAACAGCAACGTCTGCCGCGTCTTGGGCAATTTGGTGCAGATTTCCTCGATATCGGGGATGAACCCCATGTCGAGCATCCGGTCGGCCTCGTCGATCACCAGCATCGAACAGCCCGTGAGCAAAATTTTCCCGCGCCCGAACAGATCCATCAAGCGACCCGGCGTCGCGATGAGGACATCGACCCCCTTTTCGAGCGCGGCGGTCTGGTCGCCCATCGAGACGCCGCCAATCAGCAACGCCATCGAAAGCTTGTGATATTTGCCGTATTTCTCGAAATTCTCGGCGACCTGCGCGGCCAGTTCGCGCGTCGGTTCGAGGATCAGCGAGCGTGGCATCCGCGCGCGCGATCGGCCCTCACCGAGAATATCGATCATCGGCAGCACGAAGGCGGCGGTCTTGCCCGTGCCCGTCTGCGCGATGGCGACCAAGTCCTTGCCCATCAGCACAGAGGGGATCGCGCTCGCCTGGATCGGAGTCGGCTCGGTATAGCCGGACTCGTTGACGGCGCGCTGGAGTTCGTCGGAAAGGCCGAGATCGGCAAAAGTCATGCGGTATCCGGAAAAAGCGCCCGGGCGAAGCGCCCGCGAACGGTTGAAAAGCGCTTGCCGATCAGGGGCGAAATGTCAAGGTAAACGCGGACGTTCTACTTGTTCCTGGTGATCAAACGCTTGAAAGTGTCAATTCGGCAGGCGCTGCCCGATCGCGCGCGAATCGAGTCTCGTCCGGCGCAGACCATGCCGTCGGGTGTGGCCTTGAGGTAAAGGCCCGAATAGAAATCGAGCGCCGGGCATTTGTTGTCGAACCGCGCGCGCAATCGCGTATCGTCGATGAGGATCAGATCAACGCTGTCGTCGCCCGAGATAAGCGCACCCTCCACCGCTGCCATAGCCACGCATTTCGGCCCTTTTTTCTCCGTCACGCGGGGTGGTGCGGGTTCCGAACGCCGAGACGCAGGCCCGCCGAGGACGCGTGGAATGCGAATTATGATGCGTTGGTGAATGGTCAACTGGGCCAGCGCAACGCCATCGCTATGCGCCATCGCGGCCGAACTGGTCGACGCGAGCGCAAGGAGCAATGAAGCGGGAAGGGCGAAGTTGGGCATAAAGATAAAGGCCAGCGTTACCGTGAATGGTTGAATGCCGGATGAATTGGCGTCTGACCATGCGGATGGTAGGGCAAAAGAATGATGAATGCCCCATTCCCGACCGGCAATGCCACCGCCGCCCAGCAAAAGGTCATCCACGCAGCCCAGGCGGTACTGGGGGCAAAGGCGGTGACGACGGACGCGGAGGACATCGCGCCGTGGCTGACCGACTGGCGCGGGCGTTTTCACGGCCGCACTCCCGCGATTTTGTCGCCGGATAGTACCGCGGGCGTCGCCCATATAATGTGCCTCGCCGCGGAATATCGGGTGCCGTTGGTGCCGCAGGGGGGCAACACGTCGATGGTGGGCGGCGCTACGCCCCCTTCCGACGGGTCGGCGCTGATCCTGTCCTTGCGGCGGATGAATCGCATACGGTCGATTGATCCGGCCGCCGGCTTGGCGGTGGTGGAGGCCGGGGTGATTCTGGCGGATCTCCACGCCGCCGCCGCCGCGCATGGCTTGCGCTTTCCGCTCACGCTTGGCGCGCGCGGCAGTGCCACGATTGGCGGATTGGCGTCGACCAATGCCGGTGGCACGCAGGTACTGCGTTTTGGCACCATGCGCGGGCTGGTTGCCGGGGTCGAGGCGGTGCTGCCGGACGGGCAGATTCTCGACGGGCTGGCTGCCCTCAAGAAGGATAATCGCGGCTACGATCTCGACCATCTGCTGATCGGGGCCGAGGGGACACTCGGCATCATCACGGCGGTGACCGTGCGCCTTTATCCGGCGGTGCTGCAGCGGGCGGTGGCGTGGGCCGGGGTGCCCGATCCCGAGGCGGCGCTGGCTTTGCTGCGGCGGCTCGAGCGCACAAGCGATTCGATCGAAAGTTTCGAGATCATCCCGGGCGATTCGCTGGCGCTGGTCCTCGACCACATTCCCGGCACACGTGCGCCGTTGACCGGGCAGCATGCGTGGCACGTGCTGATCGAGGCGACAACCGCCAATGCCGCAGCCGAATCGCCCGCCATATTGCTGGAGCGGGAACTGGGTGCCGCGATGGCCGATGGCCTGGTTGCCGATGCGACGATCGCAGCATCGGAAGCGCAAGCGGAAGCGTTCTGGCGCATCCGCGATTCCTTGTCTGCGGCTGAACGGGCCAGCGGACCAGCGGTGCAGCACGATATCTCGGTCCCGGTGGCGACGATGCCGCGTTTCATGGTCGAGGCTGCCGCCGCCGCCGAGGCGCGCTTCCCCGGCACACACGCCACGGCGTTCGGGCATCTGGGCGACGGCAACGTGCATTTCCACGTCCGCGCTCCAATGGGGGCCGACGCAACCCGCTGGTATGGGGAGGATGCGCCGCACGTAACGCGATTCGTCCATGATCTGGTGGTTGCAGCGGGTGGTTCGATTTCGGCCGAACACGGTATCGGACAGATGAAGCGGGCGGAATTGGAGCGTTTGTCCTCGCCCGCGCGCCTGGCGTCGCTGCGCGCGATCAAAGCGGGCCTCGATCCGCAGGGATTGATGAATCCCGGCAAATTGCTCGGCCTTGCAGAAACGCCGCGCGCACCATAGAGCCAGCGGCCATCAGGCATAGCAAGCCGCGTGCTTTATCTTAGTCGATGGAGAATTTCTGATGGCCAGCGCGCCGCAATCCCTTCCGCTGTTCTACAACGCGCTCGAGCCTCTTTCGAGCGAAGCGCACGCTGCCTTCCGTTTTCGCGCCCTGGACCGGGCTACTTTCCTGGTCGGCCAGCACGCCATTCCGATTACGGTGGATGAATTCGTTGCGGCACAGCGGTCGCTGCCGATCGTCTTCACCAGCGGCGACGACGCGATCCCGATCGCGCTGATGGGCCTGAACGAGGGCGTCAACGTGTTCATCGGCGACGATGGCAAGCTGACCGAAGATCAGGTCTATGTGCCCGCGTATGTGCGCCGCTATCCTTTCATGCTGGCGCGGCTGCGCCCCGACGCCGAAGAACTGTCGCTGTGCTTCGACCCGACGGGCGAGACGATCGGCACGTTCGACGAGGGCGAGCCGCTGTTCGCCGACGGTAAGCCGACCGAGATCGTGCAGAACATCCTCGCCTTCAACGAGCAGTTCGAGCAGGCGGGTGCGCGCACCGCGAACTTCATGAACGAGCTTCGCGAACTGGACCTGCTGATGGAAGGCGAGGTTACGCTGCAGATCGAAGGCAATGACAAGCCGTTCATCTATCGCGGCTTCCAGATGGTGAACGAGGAAAAGCTCAACGAACTGCGTGGCGACCAACTGCGCAAAATTCAGAAGTCGGGCCTGTTGCCGTTGCTCTACGCGCACCTGTTCTCGCTCTCGACGCTGCCGCAGGTGTTCGACCGTCAGGTCAAATTGGGCAAGGCCCCCGTCCCGCAACTGATCGACTAAGATGACGCGCAGCGCGATCATCGTGCTGGACCATTATACGCGCGGGGCGGTCTGGTTGCACTGGATCGTCGCCGCGTTGGTCTTGGTCAATCTGGTGATCGGGCTGTTGCATGACTCGCTGCTGGAAGGGGTGAGAGGGGCGATCCCCTTTCACATGGCGATCGGGCTGTGCGTGCTGGTGTTGACGGTCGCGCGGGTGGCGTGGCGGCTGGTGTATCGCCCGCCGCCGCCGCCCGCGAAATCGGCGGCGTGGGAACGCGCCGTTGCCGGGCTCACCCACGGCGCGTTTTACCTTTTGCTGTTGGCATTGCCGATCACCGGCTGGATGCTGGTATCGCGCAAGCCGGTCGGCGTCGCGTTTTCGTGGTTGGGCGTGTTCGACGTACCAGCGCTCCCGATTTCCCGGGCAGCCAGCGGGGCGGCCCATAGCGCGCACGGCCTGCTTGGATATGCAATGGTCGGGCTGATCGTACTCCATGTCTGTGCCGCGCTGCGTCACCATTTCGTGTTGCGCGACGGTACGCTCACGCGGATGATTCCGGCGTTGGCGCGACCGAAATAGGCTCCGCTGATTCGGCCGAAATTTGGCCCTTGAAGCGCGAAAACCTCTTACCTATATCTGTTGCACGCGGCTTCGTGTTCCCCCCTTTCGCGGGGCCGCGCGGCACCCTTTCAGGGTGCCTCCTCCCTGAACCTTGGCCACCGCGTGCTGCATTGCACGCGGTGGTTTTTTATTCGGCCGCAATCGATAGCGGGGTTGCGGCCTCATCGGCCAGCGCGTCGATCATATCCCGCAACATCCGCGCCACCGCCGGAAGCGTATCGCCTGGGCGATCCCCTGCAGGATCGAGATAGAGGCTGCGGTCGAATTCGATCTGGATGGCATGCACCCCGTTTGCGGGCCGTGCGTGGGTATCGAGGATATGGCCCCCGGCATATGGGGTGTTTAGCGCGGTTTTAACACTGTGTCGGCGCGCCGCGGCCTCGACTGCCGCGATGAAGCGGGTACCGGCACTACGCCCAAACCGATCCCCGATGACCAGTCTTGGTTGGTCCGGTCCGAGCGACGGCATGGAATGGATGTCGAGCAGCACGGCGGTGCCAAAGCGCGCCCGGGCTGCGGCCAGCGCGCATGCCAGCGCGGCGTGATAGGGGCGGTGGTCGTTGCGGATGCGGGCGTTGACGTCATTGGCGTCAAGCCGACGCCGCCATAATTCCCCGGCCCCCGCGACTCGTCGCGGCACGAGCCCCAGCCCGCCGCGCAGCTTGGCAGAGGCGTGTGGCATTGCGGTCCAGGCCGCGCCTTCGTCGATTGCGGGATCGCGTTCCTGCTCGGAACGGTTGAGGTCGATCCAGGCGCGCGCTCGACGCTGCACGAACAGCGCTTCATCGCGGTGCGCGGCCAGCGCCACGGCATCGATATAGCGGTCTTCCAGCACCGTTGCGGCAGCAAGGGGAACCCGCAGCGCCGCCCGTAGCGCAAGCGGATAGTCGCGTCCGGCATGCGGGACCGACAGCACGATCGGGCTGAGCGGCGGATCATCGCCAAAGCGGTCGAAGGCGCATTCCGGAGCGGTCATCGCCTCCCTTTGTAGCACAAGCCACGCAGCGATCCGGCTGGAAAATATTAAGGGCTTTGCGCATAGGAAAGGATGGTAAAGCGCAGCGAGGCTGCGAGGCGGGATTTTGGAATGATACGCATTTTGCTGGCCGAAGATGATCGCGTGATGCGCGAATATCTGACTCGTGCGCTTGAACGGTCTGGCTATGCAGTGGTGGCGGTCGATCGTGGCACAGCGGCGATTCCCTTGCTGGAGACCGAGCATTTCGACCTGCTGCTGACCGATATCGTGATGCCGGAAATGGACGGCATCGAACTTGCGCAGAAGGCGGGGGACATGTTGCCGGATCTGCGGGTGATGTTCATCACCGGCTTTGCCGCAGTGACGCTGAAGGCGGGCAAGACGATGCCGCAGGCACGCGTGCTGTCCAAGCCGTTTCACCTGCGGGATCTTGTGCTCGAGGTCGATCGCATGTTCGAGCATGAACGCGTGAGCGACAATATTTAAATCGTGCAGGAGACGCTTGCGCGACGGCCAAGCCTTCGTTAAAGGCCGCCCCTCGCCAGGCATCGCCACGGCGAAGTGGGCGTGTAGCTCAGTGGTAGAGCACTGTGTTGACATCGCAGGGGTCGCAAGTTCAATCCTTGCCACGCCCACCATTAAAAGGGCCGTCAACTCTCAGAGTTGGCGGCCCTTTTCTGTTTTCGCCAATGTGCTGGCCCGGGCGATGATCTGGGGCACGATGCGCCGGACGTCGGTGTCCGTTTCACCGGCGAGGATCGCGGCAATGCGCGATACCGCCTCCGCACCGATCTCGGCGATCCCGACGCGCATCGTGCTGAGCGCGGGTGTTACGAAACGCGCGAGGGGAATGTCGTCGAATCCCGCCACGGCGATGTCGTCGGGAACCGCCAGTCCGGCGCGTTGAAATGCCACCATCGCACCAATTGCCATCATGTCGTTCGCGGCGAACAAGGCATCGGCGCGTTCCGCATCCGCGATCAATTGCAGTGCCGCCGCCGTGCCCGTTTCCTCTTCGAAATTGCCGGTCAGGATTCGCGGGCTGAGGCCGTGCCGGGCCATTGCCTCGCGGTAGCCGGCGATGCGTTCCTCGGCGTCGCGGTTGCCACGGGGGCCGGACAAATGAACGATCCGTCGTCGCCCGGAAGCGATCAGATGCTCGACCATCGCGTCGGCCCCGGCGGCGTTGTCGATACGGAACTGCGGATGATCCGCCGCTACGTCCGGGCAACTGATGAGAACGGTTGGCAAGCTTGTCGGCAGATGCGTCAGCAGCCGCTCGGGGTCGATATCGGGGGCCATGAGGATCAGCGCGTCGACGCGTCCCCGCATAAACTGCAACGTTTCGGTTCCCCGCCGGTCGCCATGCATGTTGGACAGCAGCAATTGCAGCCCGCGGGCCGATGCCTCGCCGTCCATGCCACGCAGCGCTTCAGAATAGAATTCTCCGTGCAGGTCGGGGAGCATCACGCCGATCGCGTTGGTTTGCGCGAGGCTGAGGCTTCGCGCGCCGGTGTGCGGCACGTAGCCGAGCGCGGCTGCCACGCTCTGGACCCGCTCGCGCAGGTTTGCGCGGACGTTGCCGTGGCCGTTCAGTGCGCGCGACACGGTCGCGATAGAAACGTTCGCTGCGCGGGCGACGTCGCGGATGGTGGCGTGCGCCATAAGGGGAGCAATCTCCAGCCGTTCGTTGGGCCACGCTTGCACCACGAATGGGGGAATTCGGCAAGGCTCTTGCTGTAACCGGTTACATCACTGTACCAAGACCGAAATCGGGAGGATTGAGGTGGATAACATGCAGGTTTCGCGACGTAGCTTGATGCTTGGCGGCGCGGCTGCGCTGGCGTGGCGGGCGTCTACGGCACAGGCTTTGATCGCGACGCTGGGCGAAGGCGTTCTGCCGACCGCAGTCGAAGCCCTGATCGGCATGATGACGCTGGAAGAGAAGGCCGGACAGCTCACGCTGATGGCCGCGGCCTGGGCCGGGGGAGCCGCCAATCGGCTCAACCCGATCACACCGACCGGTGGGTATGCGTCGCAACTCGCCGACGCCAAGGCGGGCCGCCTAAGCGGCGTGTTCAACGGCAATGGTGCGAAGATGGCGCACGAAATGCAGCGCGCGGCGATGGCCAGCCGGTTGAAAATTCCGCTGATCTTCGCCGCCGACGTGATCCACGGCTTCCGCACCGTCTTCCCGGTACCGCTTGGGGAAGCGTCGAGCTTCGATCCCGCGCTTGCCGAACGCACCGCGCGCGTCGCGGCGGTCGAGGCGTCTGCAGCCGGGATCGACTGGACCTTCGCGCCGATGGTCGACATTGCGCGCGATGCCCGCTGGGGGCGTGGCGTCGAGGGCGCGGGCGAGGATGTGCTGCTCGGGGAGGACATGGCGCGCGCGCGGGTGCGCGGTTTCCAAGGCGATGCGCTGACCGCGAACGACGCCGTGATGGCCTGTGCCAAGCATTTCGCCGCCTATGGCGCGGCCGAGGGCGGGTTGGATTACAATACGGTGGACATTTCGGAGCGCAGTTTGCGGGAGGTCTACTTCCCGCCGTTTCAGGCGGCGCTCGACGCCGGCGCGCTGTCGGTGATGGCGGCGTTCAACGAAGTTGCGGGGGTGCCGGCGACCGCGAATCACTGGCTGATGACCGACGTGTTGCGCGACCAATGGGGCTTTAGCGGGCTGACGGTGTCCGACTATACTGGCGACGAGGAACTGGTCGCGCACGGCTTTGCCGCCGATGCGCGCGACGCGGCGCGGCTGGCGTTCCTCGCCGGGGTCGATATGAGCATGCAAAGCGCGCTTTATCTCAAATATCTGCCCGATCTGGTGACGTCCGGCGCGGTGCCGATGGCGCGGCTCGATCAGGCTGTGCGCCGGGTGTTGCGCGTCAAGGTCGCGCTTGGCCTGTTCGCCGATCCCTTCCGCCGCATCGATCCGCAGCGCGAAGCGGCCCGCATCGGCACTCCTGCGCATCGGTCGGTGGCGCGTGAGTCGGCGCGGCGGTCGATAGTCATGCTCAAGAACGATGGTGCACTGCTGCCGCTGCCACAAAACCGGAAAATCGCGCTGATCGGGCCGTTCGCGGCGGGGCAGCACGACTTGATCGGACCGTGGAACGTCTATGGCTCGGATGCTGAGGCAATCGATCTCGCGACGGGGGTGCGCGCGCTCGCCGGGCGTCAGGCGCAGATCACCGTCACGCAGGGGTGTGGCATCGAAACGCCGCTCGACGGCGGAATCGCAGCGGCGGTGGCGGCCGCGCATGCGGCCGACATCGTCGTGCTCGCGATCGGCGAGGGGCAAGACATGTCCGGCGAAGCACAGGCGCGCACCGAGATCGTGGTGCCCGCCGCACAGCAGGCCCTGGCCGAAGCCGTCGCGGCCACCGGCAAGCCGATTGTCGTTCTGCTCAAGAACGGCCGTGCGCTGGCGCTGGATGGCGCGGTGCTCGCAGCGCCTGCGATCCTGGTGACGTGGTTCCTCGGCTCGGAAGGGGGGGCGGCGATCGCCGAGATTCTGTTCGGCCATGCCAGCCCTTCGGGACGACTTCCGGTGAGCTTCCCGCGCGCGCCCGGTCAGGTGCCCTATTATTATGCGCACAAGTCGACCGGGCGGCCCAATCCTGACGGGCCGCTGGCGCCGTTCAAGGCGCATTATCGCGGCATTCCCAATTCGGCCCTGTTTCCGTTCGGGCACGGCCTGACGTACGCGAACGTGGACTATGCCGCACTGGAGATTGACCACGGCGACACGCTGGCCTGGGATGGTACCCTGATGCTTTCGGCGACCGTCACCAACACCGGCAAGGTGGCGGTGGACGAAGTGGTTCAACTCTACGTCCACGACATAGCGGCGAGCATCACGCGCCCGGTGCGGCAGCTCAAGGGCTATCGGCGCGTGTCGCTGGCACCGGGCAAGTCGGAGAAGGTCAGCTTCACGCTGCGGCGGTCCGATCTGGCCTTCATCGGCGAGTCCCTGAAGCCGACGGTCGAGCCAGGCGCGTTCCGGGTCTGGATCGCGCCATCGGCCGAAGCGGAGGGCGTTTCGGGTACCTTCACGCTGGCGGCGTAGCGTCTGTTCGCTGCGCCAGCGTCGCGACAATCCGTCGATGGGTGTCGCGCCGCAGCGGGTTCGACGCCATTGCGCGCGCCGACAGTATACAGCCGATGATCGGGGCTGCGACCATGATCCAACGGATGCCGGTAAGGACGTGCGGTGTTTGCGGCACTTGGGGGGCATAGCCAATGGCGGCATAGGCAAAACCGGTGATCGCGGTCGCGGCACCGATCGAGACCTTCTGCAGGAACGCCGCGACGCCGAACGACAGTGCTTCGACGCGGACACCGCCATGATATTCGCCATATTCCACCGTGTCCGGCAGCATCGCCCAGAAGACGAAGCTGAACGCGGCGAGCGCCGCCTGCATCGTCACCAGGAACAGGTCCGCACGCCACGCGGCACCATCATCGCTCAACGCAAAGGCGATACTGGCTACGGTCGCCAGGGCGACGGCACCGAGCCACAGTGCGCGGCTGCCGATCCGATGTCGCACGACCATCCACAAGGGCACGGTCAGGCCCCCGGCCACACCCATCAGCGCCAGCGCGGTTGTCCCCGCAGACTCGTCGTGGACGATATAGGTGAAGTAATAGAGCACCGAGCGGGTCATCATCGTCGTTGCCACCGCGACGCACATCATCGCGGCGCACAGCGTGACGAACGCGTAATTGGCCGCAAGCGTCCGCAGGCCGTCGCGCAGCGAGGCATGCGGCCTGTCGCGCCGCGGCGAGCCTGCGCGGGCGGGGGTGCCGCGAGCGACATGGAGCAGCACTGGCGTCGCGACCAGCGAGAAGACGGCGGCGGCACTCAGCAGCCCCTTCGTGCTGGTCAGGCTGCCTGACACGGCGAGCGAAATGCGCTCGGTCGCGAGCGACACGACGACGACGGCGACGGTGCCGAAGACCATCCGCAGCCCCGCGATCGCTGCGCGGTCGCGGCTGTCGCTACTGATCCGCACGCTCCACGCGGCGTAAGGGATGTTCACCAGCGCGTAGAGCGAGCGAAACACGAACTGGGCGACGAGCAATGCCCCGAGAAATAGCGCTCCGTGAAATGGCGGTGCCAGGTACAGCAGCGGGAACGCCAGGCCGAGCGGAACAGCCCCCAGGCCGACCGTCCGGGCATAGCTACCGCGCCCACGCTCGACCCACATGCCGGTCAGCAGATCGGCCATTCCGTCCCACACCGAACCCAGCATCGCAATCAGGCCCGCAACCTGCGGGGCCAGATGGAGCACGTCGGTATAATAGAAGAACAGGAGGAGGCTCGAACTCTGCCAATACAGATTGCAGGCGAAATCGCCCGAGGCAAAACGCAGTCGTGCGGGCCAGGAAAGCTGTGGCGCGGGAGGAACCGAATCTGCCATTCACGAGGCGATAGCACATCGCCCGGATCGATCCGCATTTCGCTTGACCACCATCTGTAACCGGTTACATCGGGGCCGCGGCTGATGCATCACCCCTGCACAGCATGGAGAGGCCAATTGATCGATCGTCGTTGCTTCAGCGCCACCGCGCTCCTTGCGGTCGGCGGACTTGCGGCAGATCGGGCGGCGGCGCTGGCAGGCCGACGGCCCAAGCGCACGACGGGGGCAACTCCGCTGCCCGCCTTGTTGGACGATCTCGAACACCGCACGTTCCGCTGGTTCTGGGACACTGGCAATCCCGCAAACGGCCTGGTCCCCGACAGCTGGCCCAATCCCGCTTTCTGCAGCATCGCAGCGGTCGGCTTTGCGCTGACAGCCTATCCGATCGGTGTGGCGCGCGGCTGGATCAGCCGGTCCGCCGCACGTGCGCGGACGCTGGCGACGCTGCGCTTCTTTGATCGCGCGCCGCAGGGTCCGGCGGCCGACGGCGTTACCGGTCATCAGGGATTCTTCTACCACTTCCTGCACATGGACAGCGGCCTGCGGTATGGCGATGTCGAGCTGTCGTCGGTGGACAGCACGATGCTGTTCCTCGGCATGCTGTTTGCCGCCGAATATTTCGACCAGGACCATCCCGACGAGCGCGAGATCGGTCGTCTCGCCCGGACGATCTACGCCCGCGCCGACTGGGAGTGGTTCCGTCGTGGCGCGGCGGCGATTTCGATGGGCTGGCATCCCGGCCAGGGTTTCATCGCGCGCAGCTGGGATGGTTATAACGAAGGCATGATGGTCAACCTGCTCGCGCTCGGGTCGCCCACACACCCGGTCGCGGCGAATATCTGGGACGCCTGGTGCGCGCCTTACCCGCAGTGCTGGCGCGGTAGCGGCGACACGCGTCGGCTCGCGTTCGCCCCGATGTTCGGGCATCAGTATAGCCAAATGTGGATCGACTTCCGTGGGATCCGCGACGCCGCGATGCGTGCGGCGGGGCTTGATTATTTCGAGAACAGCCGACGCGAAACCTGGGCGCAGCGCAGCTACGCGATCCGCAATCCGATGGGATGGGACGGTTATTCGCGGGACGTCTGGGGACTGACCGCTTGTGTCGGCCCGGCCGATGTCGAGCATAATTTCAAGGGCACCCAGCGCAGCTTCCGCTCCTATTCGGCGCGCGGGCCGATCGACGAGCCCGATGGCTATGACGACGGCACGATCGCGCCGACCGCCGCAATCGGCTCGCTTGCCTTCGCGCCGGAAATCGTGGTTCCCGCAACGCTGGCGATGCATGCGCGCTATGGCCCCTGGCTGTATGGCGACTACGGCTTTTACGACGCCTTCAACCCGAGTTTTCGCTGGAGCGACAAGCCGGTGCAGCTTGGCGTCGTCGACCCGGCGCGCGGTTGGGTTTCGCGCAATTATCTCGGTATCGATCAAGGACCGATCCTTGGCGCGATCGCGAATGCGAAGGAGGATTTCATCTGGCGCACGATGCGACGCTCGGGCCCGATCCGCCTGGGGTTGCAGCGCGCCGGCTTCACTGGCGGATGGCTCGCCGCATAAACCGGCAGGGGAGAGGGCAGCATGGACGCTAACGCGCCGCTACGGACGATCACTATCGTTGGCGGCGGGACTGCGGGGTGGATGACTGCGGCGCTGCTGTCCCACGTGTTCCGCAGCTACACCATCCGGCTGATCGAATCCGACGAAATCGGGATCATCGGCGTGGGCGAGGCGACAATCCCCTCGATCCGTACCTACAATGATCTGGCGGGGATCGACCAGATCGAGATGATGCGCGCAAGCCAGGCGACCTTCAAGCTCGGGATCGACTTCGTCGACTGGCATCGCGGCGCGGATCGCTATTTTCACGGCTTCGGTCGCATCGGCCACGATTTTATGTGGCTGCACCCGCATCAGCTATGGCTGGGCGAGCGCTGCGAGACGAGGGCACCGTTCGACGCCTATGCGCTCAATTGCGTCGCGGCGATGCAAAACAAGTTCAGGTATCCCGATCCGCGCAGCCCGGGTTCGCCGCTCGGCGGACTGGACTATGCCTATCATTTCGATGCGTCGCTGTTCGCGCGCTATTTGCGTGGTCGTTCGGAGGCCAATGGCGTCATCCGGATCGAGGGAAAGATCGTGGATGTGACCCGCGATCGCGAAAGCGGCCATGTTGCGCAGCTCGTGCTCGACGATGGCCGTGCGGTCGATGGCGACCTGTTCGTCGATTGTTCGGGTATGCGCGCGCTGCTGATCGGCGATGCGCTGGGCGTTGGCTATGAGGATTGGAACCACTGGCTGCTCAACGATCGTGCGCTGGCGGTCCCATGCGAGCGGGTGGCACCGTTGACGCCTTATACGCGTGTGACGGCACGCGGGGCCGGCTGGCAGTGGCGGATTCCGCTTCAGCACCGCAACGGCAACGGGCATGTCTATTCGAGCGCGCACATCAGCGACGACCAAGCGGCCGCGCTGCTTCTGGCCAATCTTGACGGCAAGCCGCTCGCGGATCCACGCGCCATCCGGTTTCGTCCGGGCAAGCGGCATCGGGCGTGGGAGAAGAACGTCGTCGCCATCGGCCTGTCGGCGGGGTTTCTCGAGCCGCTCGAATCGACCAGCATCCACTTGATCCACACCGGCATCACCAAGCTGCTGGGCCTGTTTCCGCATCGCGGTTTCGCCGCAGCGGACATCGCGGAATATAATCGCCAACACGATTTCGAATTTACCGACGTGCGCGACTTCATCGTGGCACATTACAAGGTGACCGATCGCGAGGACACGCCCTATTGGCGTTATCTGAAGCACATGGCGATCCCCGACAGCCTTGCCGAACGGCTGGCATTATTCGCCTCGTCGGGCCGTTTCTACAAACGCGCCGCAGCCGAGCTGTTTCGGGTCGAAAGCTGGGTCCAGGTTCTGCTGGGGCAGGGGTTTGCGATGGGATGCGACCCCAATGCGGCGATGGTGTCGGCCGAAGTGCGAAGCGACTTTCTCGCCGATGTCGCGGACGTCACCGCTGACGTCGCCGCCGCCATGCCCGATCACGCCGCCTTCATCGCCCGCCATTGCAAGGCACCGCCGATCGCGGCCTGATCCGGTCGCATCGTCACCCCGAGGATATCCTCGGGGTGACAAAGCGTTCCGGATTTCAGGTTAGAATTTATACCGCGCGCCGACCTTGAAGTTGCGCCCCTGGCTCGCGACTGAGCCCGTATCATAGGCCCCGGTCGGTCCTGCCCCGCCGACGTTCTGGAACCCGCCGCCCCACATCGAATAGTTGCGGTTGACGAAGTCGAAGGCGTTGAGCGCCTGGAAATAGACCGTCAGCTCGTGGCCATGCGCGTACGGCATCTTGAACGTCTTGGCGATGTTGAAGTCGACGTTCTTATATCCGATTCCGCCGGGCCGGTAGATGCCGAAGTTGGTCGTGTAGCAGCCGCCGCCGCCAGGGGCGGTGGTGGGGATATTGCACAGCACGCCGCCGTAAGAGGGCCCCGACGACAGCGTGACGAAGGTGGTGGCGCGGATGTCGAGCGGCAGCTTGACCGTGCCGGTAGCGACAAAGCGCCAGCGTTCCAGACCGCTCGAATCACCATAGCCCTGCGCCCCGATAGTCGGTGCGTCGAAGTTGAACGGATCGCCGATCGAGGCACCGTTGCGGGTATCGTTCGAGCGCGAGCTCGAGATGGTCAGCGTCGTGCTGAAGCCCCAGCCGGAGCGCTCGGTATAGGGCTTGTCGGCTTGCAGATAGACTGCGGCATAATGGGCCTTGCCGTCGCTGTTGCCGATGAAGATGCTACCATAACCGGGCAGCGGCGCGGTGTTGATCGCAGCCGTGCCGTAGAAAATCCCGGCCGCATAGGGCACGCCGTTATAGACATAGACCGGATTGCCACCCGGGCTGTAGCTGCCGTCCGGATTGCGGTTGCCGATCAGCTCCTGATAGATGTTGTGCGACTTGATATAGGCGAAGGTGACCGACGTGTTGATCACCCCAAGGCGTTTCTTGACCGCGAAGTTGACCTGATCCGAATAAGGCATCTTGGTCCGGTTGTTGAGCAGGTGCACCTCGCCGCCTTGCGCCGCGGCGAGCGCGCGCAGTTGGTCGACATTGGTCGGAATCGTCGTCACGCAGCGTGGCGTGCCCAACGTGCAATTGGGGGGCGTGTTGATGGTGACGACCGATTCGTACTGGTCCTTGATCGTCTCGATCGCAGAGTCGATGAACAGCGAGCGGTCATAATAGCGCCCGCCACCCAGGACGAAGACGAGATCGCGGTCGCCCTTCACGTCATAGGAAATGCCAAGGCGCGGCTGGAACGCGCCGAGGAAGGGCTTCCGGTTGTGGCCCGTCGAAATATAGTCGTCGGGGTTGATGCCAGCCGCCTTCCAGCCGGGATAGGCCCGCAACGCGGCCGCAATGCCCGCAGGTGTCACGAAGTCGTTGTTTACCGCATTGGATTCATAGTCCCAACGCAAGCCGGCGCTGATCAACCAATGGTCGTTGGGCCGCCAATCGTCCTGTACGAATCCGCCGATTTCGGTGTTGTTCGCCGTAACCGGGCTGACGACGGCGGTGTTGATGGTCGCGGCATAGGGGGCCTTCGTACTCGCCGAGCCCAGGCCGAAGAACGAATTGGCGTCGTAGAAGAAGGTGCCCGAGCCGTTATTGTCCTCAAGCCGCTGCAGCTTGGTGAAGTTGAGCTTGATACCGGCCTTCACGGTGTGCGGGCCGCCGAAGAAGGTGACGTTGTCCTTGAACAGCGTCTGATACTGGTGATCGTCCTGGGCGAAGTTGGTCCCGCCCAGAATGAGCACGCGGGAATCGCCGACGTTGGGCGTGGTCGCACCGCCATTGAAGGTCACGACGGAGGACGGGCCCGTGACATTGGGGATGGCACCGTTCGCGGCAGCATCGCGCGCAAAGATGAATTCGTTCAGCCAGCCCTCGCCCCGGTGATTCCAGGTGAGCTGATAGCGGCGTTCATTGTTGCGATTGTTGGTCGATGCCTCGACCGTCGTCGCGCCACCGTTGATCTGGAGATTCGACTCGTCACGAATGAACGCGCTGACGTTGATCGTGTCTTGCGGCGTTGCGTAGAAGGTCAGCTTGCCGAAATACAGCTTCTCGTCGAACGTCGCCGGGAAGCTTCCATTATATTGCGACCTTGCGCTTTGGGCGTACGTCTGCGCCGCCGGGGCCAGCGCCGCCAGATTGCCGCTATAGACATTGATGTCGTTGGCACCGAATGTCTTCTTCGTGCCTTCGAAATCGACGAAGAAGGTCAGCTTGTCCTTGATGATCGGACCACCAAGGTCGGCCCCGTAATATTTCGTGTCGAAATTGGGCTTCGGTTTGTACGGCGCGGTGGCGTTGTTGAGATGGCCGGGGCGGTCATCGTAATTTTGGCTGATGAAGGCCTTGGGCTGCCACTCGCCGAAGATCTCGCCGTGGAAGCTGTTGCCGCCGGTCTTGGTGACCGACGAGATCACGGCGGAGCCCGCCTGCTCGAACTCGGCCTTGAAGTTCTGCGTCTGGACGTCGAACTGGTCGACTGCGGAGGCGGGGAAGGGGTTGCCCGAGGATAGGTTCTGCCCGACCGTGCCACCGTGGTTCACCAGATTCTTGATGCTGATGCCGTCGATGAAGGTGTTGGTGTTATCCGAATTGATGCCGCCCGCCTGGACCTGGCGCGCCTTGCCGCCCAGCGTCGGCGGGGAGACGGTGACGCCCGGGGCGAGCGCTGCGAAATTCAGAAAGTTGCGATCGCCGTTCGGCAGATTTTCGAGCTGGAACCGCGAGATGTTGGTGCTGACGGTCGCTGTCCGGACGTCGCGCGCGCGCGATCCGACCACGACGATGTCCTTGCCGGGAGCCGCTGCGTCGTCCGCAGGTGCCAGCAGATCGGCGGTGACGGCCTGACCCAACGGCACCACTACCTCGGCCGATCGGCTGCCGGAGGAAACGCGGTAGGTGCTTGGCGGCAAGCCGACGAGGACGTAATTGCCGTTGGCGTCGACCTTGGTCGTGTCCTGATGGCCGGTGTTTACGTCGGTCAGCGTCACCGTCGTGCCGGCGGCGGCACCATCGATATGTCCCTGGACCGTCGAGGTGGTCTGCGCGGCGGCGGGCGCGGCCAAAATGAGCGTCCCGGTGCCCAGAACGGTGGTTGCCAGCGCCGCACGCAGGCTCGCCTTCATCAGCTTGTTCATTTCATCTCCCCTAATCGGCGCGGTGCCGCCCTGTTATTTTTGTCTGTCCGTCTTCAAATCGAATCGCCGCGCTGCTCGCCTGAGCACCGCGGTACGGTGGTGAATTATGCGGCCGATAAACCTGGCCGATGCGCCAAGAAACCGGTTCCAACACTTGCGTTGTAACCGGTTTCTTGTGCATCCGCCAAGTGAAATTTATCGTGCTGCGACAGCCCAAACCGATTCGGGCGCGCAGATCGGCGAGGGAAAGCGTGTGACTGGAACTGTTTCTCGGCGGGCGCTGCTGAAAGGGGGATCCGCCGCGGCGATCGCCGCCGCCCTGGCACCGGCGCACGCGCGCATCCGGTACTTCGATAGCAGGATCGAGCGATTGATCGCGGCGATGAGCCTCGAGGAGAAGGCCGGGCAACTCAGCATCTTCAGCGACCCCGCGCGGACCGACGGGCCACCGCTAAATCCTGGACTGGTCACGCAGAGCATGGCCGCGCTGCAGCGGGACATCGCCGCCGGGCGGATGACCGGGCTATACAACGGCATCGGCGTCGCCGACGGACGCGCGCTGCAGCGCGTCGCCATCGAGCAGTCGCCGCATGGGATTCCACTGATCTTCGCCGGAGACGTGATTCACGGCATGAAGACGACCTTCCCCGTGCCGTTGGGCGAAGCGGCGAGCTTCGATCCTGAGCTTGCGCGGCGCACGGCGCGTGCGGCGGCGGTAGAGGCGAGCGCCAAGGGTATTCAGTGGGTCTTCGCGCCGATGGTCGACGTCGCGCGCGATCAGCGCTGGGGCCGCGTCGTCGAAGGCGCGGGCGAGGACACCTGGCTCGGTCGACAGTTCGCCGCCGCGCGCGTCCGTGGTTTTCAGGGAGAAGATCTGACAGCGGATGATTCGGTGCTGGCCTGTCCGAAGCATTTCGCGGGCTATGGCGCTGTGCTGGGCGGTATGGAGTATAACACCGCCGACATCCCCGATACGACATTGCGCGAGACGCATCTGCCGCCGTTCAAGGCCGCGTTTGACGCCGGCGCGCTGTCGACCATGGCGAGCTTCAACGATATCGCGGGCGTGCCGTCGACCGGAAACCGCTACTTGCTCACCGACATTCTGCGGGGCGAATGGGGATTCAAGGGCCTGGTCGTGTCGGATTATACCGCCGACGAAGAGATGATCCTCCACGGCTTTGCCGCCGACGGGTCCGATGCGGTGGTCAAAGCGCTGAACGCGGGGTGCGACATCTCGATGCAGAGCGGCTTGTACAACAAGCACCTGCCCGCGCTGGTGCGGGCGGGCCGGATCTCGATGGCGACGGTCGATACCGCAGTGCGGCGCGTGCTCTCCGTCAAGCAGGCGCTGGGGCTGTTCGACAACCCGTATCGCTCGCTCGATCTGGCGCGCGAGCGGCGCGACGTGCGCTTGCCACAGGCGGTTGCGCTGGCGCGTGAGGCCGCGCGCAAGTCGATCGTGCTGCTCAAGAACGACGGCGACCTGCTGCCGCTCGCGCGATCTGCGCGGATCGCGCTGATCGGGCCGTGCGTGTCGGACCGCGGCGACATGCCCGGGCCATGGGCGAGCTTTCCCGATTTCGAGAGTTGCGTCACGCCCGAGCAGGGTTTCCGCGCCGCGATGGGGCACGATGCACCGCTGAAGGTCGAACGCGGCTCCGACTATGAGGTGCCGCTTGCCGGCGGGATCGAACGGGCGGTGGCGGCGGCAAAGGCATCGGACGTCGTCGTACTGGTGATCGGCGAAAGCGCACGCATGTCGGGCGAGGCGCAGGCGCGGGTCGAAATCACGGTTCCGGAGGCGCAGCTGCGGCTTGCCGAGGCGATCGCCGTGACCGGCAAGCCGGTCGTCGTGCTGCTGCGCCACGGACGTGGGCTCGCACTGACGGGCGCAGTGCGCGCGGCACCGGCGATCCTCGCGACATGGTTCCTTGGATCGGAAACGGGCAATGCGATGGCGGATGTCGTGTTTGGCGATCACGCACCGCAGGGCCGTCTGCCGGTCAGTTTCCCGCAAGCGTCGGGGCAGGAGCCGTTCTTCTATGACCATCGCGCGACCGGCCGTCCGCAACTGGGCGCGGCATCGGAATGGAAAGCGCGCTACCGGGAGGTGACGAACGAAGCGCTCTATCCGTTCGGGCACGGGCTCGGCTATTCGACCGTGCGCTATTCGCCAACCGAGGTGAGCGTTACGACACTGACGGGCGACGCAGCGACCACAGTGTCGGCGACCGTCACGAACACCGGCCACCGGCGGATGCGTGAAGTCGCGCAATTATATATTCACCAGAAAGTCGCGAGCCTCACGCAACCGGTGCGAGCTTTGAAAGGCATCGCGCATATCGATCTCGATCCGGGGCAGAGCGTGCGCGTTGCATTCCCCCTGTCGCGCGCCGATCTGGCGTTCGTCCATCCCGATCGGCGCAGCTTCGCCGAAGCCGGCGCATTTGATGTCTGGGTAGCGCCGTCGTCGGTTGGCGGCGTGCCCGCGACGGTCATGCTCGGATAAGCCCGGTGCTCGCCCCGGAATGCGAAGCTGCGCGTTCGACTTCGAAGAGGGTGCCAATAGCCAATCCCGTGGCAGGTTGATGCGCCTGAAAAGGCGCTCTTCGGCGAGGCGGCGGCCTCCGCGCAGAGGCCTCGTTTTACGCACTTTCTACGCAAATTCCTTTCAATCGATATCGAGCTTTTATGCCGCCCAAAGCTATCTCGACGTTCGCATGATCGTCCAACCCATGATCGCGGATCAGCGTTCTGGGCGCGGCGCGCTACAGGTGCGTGTCGCGCGCCAGCGGCCTTCCGCGATATTGGATCTTGCGAGCGTTTACCGTGAGGAAGCATAGCATGACATCGCCAAACGACCCGGAGCCCGATCAAAGAGGCCCGGTCATAAGAGTGGGACAGGATAGCGCTGGCCATTGGCTGGTGCAGGATGATGGCGGCAAGCTTGAGGGCCGCTTCGTTTCCCGCGCGGCCGCTATGGGATTCGCGCGCAGCGAGGTGCATGCCTTCCCCGGTGCAAGGATCTTGGTTGCGACCGCCCCTCTAGTCCCCACGATCTCTTTCGCACCGGTGCAGCCCTGGGAAACCGCGCAACATTTCCACAGGGCCGCCTGATGGCAGTTCGGCGCGATACACCGGGCCGAGCCGACAAGGTGCGCACGAAAATCCGAAGCGGCGACCATCCACCGAGCTCTTTTCGCGGCAGGGTAGGCACATTGCCGTGCGGTGCCGGTGCCGTGCAGACCGGACAAAGGCTCGCCCCGCATAGGACGAGCCAAAACGGGCGGGGGGATGTCCGGTCATGATCGGTCGCGATAGAGCGGCAGCGCCAGGCTGCGTCGCGTGATGGCGAGATAGGCCATGGTGGTGGCCATGCCCACGCGCGACATGTCCGTTTCCAGCGCAGCGACCAGCAAAGCGTCGGCTGCTGCGGCTGGCAACATGGCGCAACCCGGTTCAGCACCGCCGACCTTGCCATGGGGATGCACCTTCATTCTTTGTCTCGCGCATCGTCGCCGTGCACGTTGCGGCGCGCGCGGGGATCGGAAACCGGCTCGAATAGCCAGCGACCCTCCAGCGCGAGGGCCGCGCCGACACAGCCCGAGCAGACGGCGATAAGCGCCATACACAAGTCGAACCCGCTTGGTTGCGCATCGGGACTGCCCCGATCGGCCGACAAGGCGGAAAGGCACAGCGCCGCCAGCAGAAGGAAACCAACGCCGCTCAACCGCACCTTGAGGTCGAAATCCCGCATCGAACGCTGTCGCATTGCCTCACCTGTTCGAGGGCGACACTGCCCGCGACGGCGTAAAAATTCCCGGTGAATCGCGCGCTGTCGCGTAATGCGTCCGTAAAGGGCGCTGCCCTGGCCGGGGCCGGTGCCGACACCGGCGCGCTTCACGCGCGGTGTGGTGCCAAGAGCATCGCGCACGCACCAAGGCGGTGCCCGGCGGTCAGGGCCGCATGGGCGATAAATGGACGATGTGCGAAATCTCTTTGTCCGACAATATCTTCCTGTACGCGAAAGACCGTGCGAACTGAGCCGTCAGATAACATGATCATAATGTCTGTGAAAAATATCACAAAATCTAAACACAGCCATAAGGATATAATATTTTCAACGTTGACCGATATTTGATTGTTTGATACTCTATTTTATCAATACAGTGTTCCGATATGGTAAAAGCGTATCCGTCAGAATAGATTCTGGGGAGATGGTGACATGTCTACAATCGCTTTTAAGAAATATCATATATTTTCAACGTTGGCGGTAGCGGCGATTTCGATTGGTGTCGTCGCAACTGACGCCTCTCGAATACATGCAAGGCCCGCTCAACCTGCACAAATCATTCCGCCGCCACCCGTTTCGACGGACGCCGTTTCATGGCAGCAATTCGTTCTCGCGGTCAGTCCGTCTGGAACAGTGGGCAAGGTTACTTACGAAACATTTGCGTCCGATCAGGACATTTACGTCGCGAACCCCTGTTCTTCGACCCCTAAGAAGGGCTGCAACGTGCCGACCTGGCCGAGCGCGAGTTCCAGCAAGGGCAGCAAGCTCTTGCAGCGCAGCCTGCTCGGGCGGGCCCATATGCGCGCCGCGATGGCGACGCGCGGCGCGGGGCATTTCGCCGTCCAAGTGATTGGACCGGCACAGGGCTGCGGCACGCCGTCGGGGCTCGCAGGGGCGGCTGCGGGCTCGGGGTTTCCCAAGGGGGGCTGCGTCGGCGAAGAGGTGCGGCGTGATCGCGCGACCTTCAACTATCTCGTCGCGAATGGCCTGTGGTCGTCGGCGGGGATAAGCACATATTACGGCACCAAGCAGCCGGTTTCGGTGCCGTGGAATGCGCTGGAAGTGAAGGCGGACTGGATTCCGGTCAGCACGCTGGCCACCTGGTTGGGGCAGCCAACCAGCTTCATCACCAGCAATTTCTATACTTCATCCGCAAGCGTCGGCTCAGGCCCAGCGACGACCTATGCAATGACGAGCATGCATATCTCGGTAAAGACACCAGGCTTTCCTGACTGGATATGGGCTGATTTCGAAAATGCGTATACGCCGGGCCGTTGCGACCAGACGGGATGCAACGATTCCTTCGGTGCCGCGACCCCATCGGTGCCCGCCAATGCGAAGGCGTGGGGCCAATATGGTGCATGCCCCAAATCTTCGGCGGCAACCGCTTTGCTCAGCCAGGCAAATGTGGCCCCTATCTTCAACAATTACTGCCTGACGGGATCGCAGAGCACGTTCGGGACCTCGACCAACCCGATCCTGCTCGGCAGCCCGATCATCGAGCCGCTCAACGCGAATGTCCCGATGGCGAAATCGTCGTGCATTTCGTGCCATGCTGGCGCTTCGTTCAATGCGTCCGGCGGCCCGGCCAACGTCGGGGAGCCGATCGGGCCTCATGGGCCGCCCCCGGGCTATACCGGGTATGATTTCATGTGGGGGCTGCTTTTCGCCCAATAAGCGCATGGGCCTTGTACGGCGCACCCGCAGGATCGTTCGTCACGCGCGTCGAGCGATCTTGCGGGTTGGGGCTTCCCGCACTCGATCGTCACTCCGGATCCCGGCAAGGGGAGAGGGTAAGCCTTTCGCGCTGGCGAGCGGATACTATCACAGTGGCGACGTTGCTTCTTGTCAACGCCACCCTGACCGCCCGCCAGCGCGACGCGTTGGCGGGCGTTTGCTGTCCGATGCAAGCTGACCCGCCTTCCTAAAGAGGGTGCCGGAGCCATCTGCGGTTCGACTTTGGTCGCGTGCGCATTGATCTTATAATTGTCTGAGTATATCCGGGAACAAAGTCGTCCAGACGCGGAGTATCTCAATGACCGGTTCCCCCCCCTTCAAGCTCCGCAGTCGCGCATGGTTCGACAACCCCGATAACATCGACATGACCGCGCTGTATCTGGAGCGGTATCTCAATTTCGGGTTGAGCCTGGAGGAACTGCGTTCGGGCAAGCCGATCATCGGCATCGCGCAGACGGGCTCCGATCTCAGCCCGTGCAACCGTCACCATCTCGTCCTGGCCGAGCGCGTGCGCGAGGGCATTCGCGAGGCGGGCGGCATCGTGCTCGAATTCCCGGTCCATCCGATCCAGGAGACCGGCAAACGGCCGACCGCCGGGCTGGACCGCAACCTTGCCTATCTCAGCCTGGTCGAGACGATCTATGGTTATCCGCTCGACGGCGTTGTGCTGACGATCGGGTGCGACAAGACCACGCCTGCCTGCCTGATGGCGGCGGCGACCGTGAACATCCCGGCGATCGCGCTGTCGGTCGGGCCGATGCTCAATGGCTGGCACAAGGGCGAGCGCACCGGCTCGGGCACGATCGTGTGGAAGGCGCGCGAGTTGCTCGCGGCGGGCGAGATTGACGATGCCGAATTCATCCGCCTCGTTGCTTCGTCGGCACCGTCGACCGGCTATTGCAACACGATGGGCACCGCGACGACGATGAACAGCCTGGCCGAGGCGCTGGGCATGTCGCTCCCCGGATCGGCGGCGATTCCGGCACCCTATCGTGACCGGCAGGAATGCGCCTATTACACCGGCAAGCGCATCGTCGAGATGGTGGCGGAAGACCTCAAGCCCTCCGACATCCTGACCAAGGGCGCCTTCCTCAATGCGATCGCGGTCAATTCCGCGATCGGCGGATCGACCAACGCGCCGATCCATCTCACCGCGATCGCGCGGCATATCGGCGTCGACGTCCCGCTCAAGACCTGGGAAGAGCATGGCCTCGACGTGCCGCTATTGGTCAATTTGCAGCCAGCAGGCGAATATCTGGGCGAGGATTATTATCGTGCTGGTGGCGTCCCCGCCGTGGTCGCGCAGTTGATCCAGCACGGCCTGATCGCCGAGGGCGCGATGACCGTGAACGGCAAGACGATCGGCGACAATTGCCGCAGCGCGGTGATCGAGAATGAGGATGTGATCCGGCCCTTTGACACGCCGTTATTGGCGTCGGCGGGCTTTGTCGTGCTGTCGGGCAATCTGTTTGACAGCGCCATCATGAAGACCAGCGTGATCTCGCCCGAATTTCGCGAACGCTATCTGTCCAACCCCGACGATCCCGAGGCGTTCGAGGGGCCGGTGGTCGTGTTCGATGGCCCTGAGGATTATCACGCGCGCATCGACCAGATTTCTACCGGTATCACGCCAGCCACGCTGCTGGTGATGCGCGGCGCGGGGCCGGTCGGTTATCCGGGCGCGGCGGAAGTGGTGAACATGCGCCCGCCAGCGCATCTGATCCTCGATGGCATCCACTCGTTGCCCTGCATCGGCGACGGGCGCCAGTCGGGCACCAGCGGCAGCCCGTCGATCCTCAATGCGTCGCCCGAAGCAGCGGTTGGCGGCACGCTGGCGCTGCTGCGCGATGGCGACCGCGTGCGGATCGACTTGATGCGCGGCACTGCCGATCTGCTGATCGATGATGCCGAACTGGAGGAGCGCCGTGCGGCGTTCGCGGCGGCAGGCGGCTATCGCTACCCCGCCTCGCAGACGCCGTGGCAGGAGATCCAGCGTGCCGTGGTCGGTCAGCTCGGTTCGGGCGCGATCCTGGAAGGGGCAGAGGCCTATCAGCGGATCGCGCAGACGCGCGGCCTGCCGCGCGACAACCATTGATGGGAAATCCCGGTGCTCGCCGCTGATCGGCGAGCGCCGGGGTTAGCCGCGCTGCGCGAGCCCCATGTCGCGGAGCGCGAGCTTCAGCAGCGTCACCATTGCCTCGCGCGCGGCGTCTGCATCGCTGGCGGCGATTGCGTCGAGCACCCGCACATGGTCGGGCAGCGGGTCGCGCGGCAAAGCGCGCTTGCGCTGCTTGAATTTGGTGGTCCAGCGCACCGCCGCACCAACCGAATTGGCGAGCGTCGCCAGCGGGGTGTTGCGCGCGGCCGCCAGGATCGCACGGTGGAACTGCTGGTCGGCGCTCTGGCCGCGCGCATCCGCCAGCCCATAATGCTTCATCGCATCGAGCGCCGATCGCATCTCGGCCAGATCGGCATCGGTGCGGCGCGCGGCGGCAAAGGCGGCGGCGGCAGGCTCGATCACGCCGCGCAATTCGAACAGGTCGATGATGAAGTCGGTGTCGGGTTCACCCTCGAACGTCCAGGCGAGTACGTCGACGTCGAGCATGTTCCAGCGGCTGCGCGGCGTCACGCGCGTGCCCGCCTTGGGGCGGCTTTCGACCAGCCCCTTGGCGGCGAGGATGCGGATCGCCTCGCGATAGGCGGTGCGGGAGACGCCCAGCGCTTCGCTCGCTTCGATTTCACCGCCGAACACGTCGCCGGGCTTGCGCATCCCGCTGACGATTTCCACGCCGATATCGTGCGCGATGGTGCCGTGAATGCGCGGCGAGAAGACGCGGTCGTCTTCCATCATCGAGACGGTGGCTGGGTCATGAAGACCCAGCCTAGCGGATCACGCGCCCGGCAGGAAGGCATGGGGATATCCCACCGCACACCCTGACGGGCGCGTCCGATCATCGCGCGGAGGCTTCGCGGAGTCCGTCAACCCGACGGGCGATGTCCCACGGATTGCCGTCGCGCACCGCGACCGGGAGCAGTGCCGGAGCCAGGTTCTGGAAGGCAACCGGGCGCAAGAAGCGATAGATGGCCAGCGTACCGACCGAGGTCGTCCGCCCGTCGCTGGTGGCGGGGTAGGGGCCGCCATGCACCATGGCGTGGCACACTTCGACGCCGGTCGGCCAGCCATTGGCCAGAATGCGGCCAACACGCTGTGCGAGGACGGGGATCAATGTCGCGGCAGCGGCCTCGTCGGCTGCATCCAATTGCAACGTCGCGGTCAATTGCCCTTCAAGCCCGGCGATCACTTGCGCGAGTTCACCCAGATCGCGGCACCGCACGATGATCGACGACGAACCGAAGACTTCATGGCCGAGCGCGCGGTCGGCCAGGAAATGGCTGGCGTCGGTTTCGAACAGGGCACCAACCGCCTGGTTTGGTCCGGCGCTGGGGCAGCCGCGCGCGATGGTGCGCACCGCGTCATGCGTGGCGAGCGCTTCGACGCCCTTGTCGAAGCTGGCGTGGATGCCGGGGGTGAGCATCGTCAGCGGCTGCGTGCCCGAAAGCAGCTTGCCCGCTTCCGCGACGAAGGCATCGAGTTCGGGGCTGTCGAGCGCCAGGATCAGACCGGGATTGGTGCAGAACTGGCCTGCGCCCATCGTCAGCGACTGGACGAAACCGGCGGCGATCTCCGGTCCGCGCGCGGCAAGCGCGGCGGGGAACACGACCACCGGGTTGATGCTCGACATCTCGGCATAGACCGGGATCGGCTGCGCACGCTCGGCGGCGATCCGCATCAGCGCGAGGCCGCCGCCGCGCGAGCCGGTAAAGCCGACCGCCTGTACGCGCGGGTCGGCGACGAGTGCGCCGCCCAGATCATTGGTGTCGCCCGGCAGATACGAGAAGACACCGGCGGGCAGGCCGCTCGATGCGACCGCAGCGGCAATGGCGCGTGCTACCAATTCACCGGTGCCGGGATGCGCCGGATGGCCCTTCACGATCACCGGACAGCCGGCCGCCAGTGCCGAGGCGGTATCGCCGCCCGCAACGGAGAAAGCGAGCGGGAAGTTGGAGGCTCCGAACACCGCGACCGGGCCGACGGGCACGTTGATGCGGCGCAAGTCGGGGCGGGGCAAGGGGGCGCGATCAGGCAACGCGGGGTCGATCGTCGCGTCGAGCCAGTCGCCCTGGCGCACCACTTGCGCGAACAGCTTGAGCTGGCCGACGGTACGGCCACGCTCGCCCTCCAGGCGCGCACGGGGGAGGCCGCTTTCGGCCATCGCGCGGACGATCAGGTCGTCGCCAATCGCGACGATATTGTCGGCAATCGCTTCCAGAAAGGCAGCGCGAGTCGGCAGGTCGGTCGCGGCATAAGCCGGAAAGGCGGCCTGCGCCAACGCCGTGGCAGCGTTGACCGCGTCGCGGTCCGCAGACGAAAAGCTCGGGGTCAGAGATTCGCCGGTGGCCGGGTTTACCGTGGTGAATCGTGTTGTTGCCTGACGAGCGTCGGCACCGATCAAAATAGAACCATCGATCACGGGAAGGCCTTTCAAAAATAACTCAGACATAATAGGGCCCGCACCGCGTTTCTGCAAGGCTGGACTTGCGCGGAGGGCAATAAGCGAGGGGCTTCATGGCTCCGTCATCCGATGCAATTTGGCGGCCGCGCGCGATCCGGCCCACCCGTAGCAAACACGTGCTCTATCGGAAAAAATGCTACGATCCCGAGCAGGAAGGGACTGGACGCGATGCGCTGACGCGACCAGTGGGATCGCAATGCGTAAAGTCGTTCTCACCACCATCGGGACGTTAGGCGATCTTCACCCGTTCATCGCGATCGGGCTGGCGCTACGCAAACGGGGCTTCACCCCGGTACTGGCGGTGCCCGAGGACCAGGTGGCCAAATGTCGCCGCGCCGGCTTGGAGGCTGTGGCGATTCTGCCCGGCTTTGATGCGGTGCAGAAACGCATGGGGTTGAGCCATGAAGAGGCGGTTCGGCGGGTCATCGCCAATCAGCGCGTCATGCTCGAACAGGTTTTGTTGCCGGGCCTTTCGGATTGCACGCGCGCGCTCGATGCGGTGGCGGCGGATGCCGAGGCGATTGTCGCCTCGATTTTCGTGTTTGCCGCACCGATGATCGCCGAAAAGCGCAACTTGCCGCTGATTTCCGTGATCCTGCAACCCATGGCAATGCTGTCGGCTTATGATCCGCCGCGCACGCCCGATTTCTGGATGATGCGCGATCAGCCGGTCGGACGCGTTGGGCGTGTATGGAACCGCACGGCTTATACGGTGCTGCGGCGGGTTCTGCATGGGCTGTACGGTCGGCGGTTCGATCGTGTGCGGGCGGAGCACGGCTTGCCGCCCAAGGGTGCGCGGCGTGCGCTGGAGCCCGACGCGCGCTCCATTTTGCAACTGGGATGTTATTCGCCGCAACTCGCCCCGTTGCCGCCCGACGCGCCGCCGTCGACCAAGATTGTCGGCTTTCCCGTTTTCGACAGCGATAGCGGAAGCGAGGAGACGCTCGATCCGGCGTTGGCGGATTTCCTCGCCGCAGGGCCGCCGCCGCTGGTCTTCACGCTCGGCTCCTTCGCCGTGAACAGTGCCGGGGGCTTTTACGATACGGCTGCTGAGGTTTCGCGGCGGTTAGGGATGCGGGCGGTACTGCTGGTCGGCGGGGATGCTGCGCCGACGATCGAGGGCGATGTGTTGCGTTGCGGCTATGCGCCGCATTCGTTGCTGTTCCAAAGCGCCGCTGCGATCATCCAGCATGGCGGAGTCGGGACGACGGGCCAGGCGCTGCGCGCGGGCAAGCCGCAGTTGGTGGTGCCGCATATGGGGGATCAGAACGATCACGGACACCGCATCGCGCGGCTGGGCGCAGGGTTACGGTTGCGGGCGGACCGCTTCTCGGCCGCGCGCGCGACGCGGCGCATCGGGTGTCTGTTACGCGACCCCAAATATAGCGCCGTCGCCGCCGAAATCGCGCGATGCATGGCCGACGAAAACGGAGCGGACGCCGCGGCCGATGCGATCGCGCAAGCGCTCGACCGCACTGCTTAAAGCAGCGGTATCCGAAGCACCTTGGCGGGGCGCAGCGGGGGCGTCTCGATCATGTCCCGCAGATGCCAGAACAAGGCGGCAGCGCCGATATGCACCAGATCGATCATGGTGGAGCGTGGCCGTGGCATCATCGGCGGGGTGGCCGCAAGGCGCTGGTGTTTGGGGGTTTTGCGGGACACGCGAAATCCTTCGGGAACTTCCTTCCATTTACTGGTGGGCGGCGCGCCTGCCGACCGGATCATGTCGCGGCTGCAACGCTGGCAGACACTGAACGCGAACCCCTGATTGTGCTGGATAGAGGGTCGGGCCCGATGCCCGAGCAGGTGACATAACAGCGACATCGTTTACCTCATGTGCAATTTGGCTGGCCCGCAAAAGCGTTGCGAGCGTGACGAGATCGGACGGGCCATGATCGAGCACATACGCCATGTCCCAAATTTCGAAGCGAGCCCCGGTGGCAACGAGCAGGGCAAAGTCCCCAATCGCGCCACGTTCGCGCATGATTCGCGGCAGCGTCATCATCCCGTCCGGGGCGACCGGTGCCTCGTCGACAAAGCCATAGGTGCGCCGCAGGCGATGATGGTCCTGGAAGCCGCCGGGTGACGCCGCCAGCTTTTCGGCGACTTCGAATTGCCGTTGCATGGCGTGCAGCCGATCGAACGCGATCAGGCAGGGCGATTCCTCGTGCAGCCCAATGAACAGCGAATGCTCGGCCGAGCGAAGCCGCAATGTTTGGTGGAAGCGACGTGGCAACAAGATGTCGCCCCATTCGGTCACTTCACAAAGCGCGCTGCCGATAAAAAGTTCGTCCATGTCTAAAGCCCCTCGCTTCCGAGCTTATGGTTAACGCTCCGAAAACGATTCGGGGAATAGAGTAGATCTACTTTATGGGGTTCACCCTACCCGTAATGTTGCGGAGGCCCCAGGATCCGACTTTACATACTAAAGAATGATTCATCATTTCTGATGCGTAACAATGCAGGATTATTGACGGTCAAGTTCTCCGTCACTGTAAAGATACTGTATCGTTAACTATGATCGTTCGGAGCAGGTGTCGCGCATCACACCATTAGGTGAAGCGATTCTCTGGAGCATCGGTATGACGGGTGGGCAAGCGAAGAGCGATCACGGTCGCTTGGTCGTGTTCGGGGTGGGGGGAGCGGGCGGCAATGCCGTTCGCGCGCTGTTGGGGCGTCCGGACTGCGGCATGACCATTTTATGCGCGAACACGGATGTGCAGGCGATGCGCGCGGTGCCTGCGGCCAATCGTTTGCAGCTTGGTCGGCAAATTACGGCTGGGCTGGGTGCTGGCGGTCGGCCCGAGATCGGGCGCGCGGCTGCGGAAGAAGCCTTGCCCGAGATTATCGAGGCGCTGCAGGGCGCGTCGCTGTGCTTCATCGCCGCGGGCCTGGGGGGTGGCACGGGAACCGGTGCCGCCCCGGTCATCGCCAAAGCGGCACGCGACCTCGGCATCCTGACTATTGGTGTGGCGACGAAGCCGTTCGCCTTTGAAGGCAAGCGCCGGGCACGGACCGCCGATTTGGGTGCCGCTGACTTTCGCGCGCAGGTCGATGTGATGGTAACGGTGTGCAACCAGAAACTGCTGGGGGTCATTGGTCGCGACACCACATTGAGCGACGCTCTGCGGTTGTCGGACTCGATCATCGGAGAAAGCGCTACCGATTTCGCCTTGCTCCTGGAGGAGCCTGCGCTGAAGCGGGTAAGTGTCGCGGATTTGCGATCGCTGCTGGCATCGACTGGGGACGCGGTGATCGGCTTTGGGGAGCGCTGCGTCGGTTGGGATCGTGCTGCCAACGCCGCCCGATCCGCCTTATGTAATCCCTTGCTGGAGGGGCTGCCGGGAACCGCGCGGCGTCTGCTGGTCACGGTTGCGGGTGGAGAAGAGCTTACTCTGTTCGAAGTGGAGGAGGCGATTACGAGCCTGCGGGCAAACCTCCCGGATGGCACCGAGATATTATGGGGCGCGGTCCTCGATGCCGAACTGGCGGGCCGGGTTCGCGTGGGAATAATTGCAGGTGGGATCCCGGTTCCAGACCCGACGCAGCAGGTGGTCGCGCCTTATGTGCTTCAGCCGGTGCGCGATGTGGCGGCTGAGCCTGTGAATGCAGAGATGGAAGCCATGCCAGCCACGTGCCAGCATGAAGTGGTACCAATCGCCGCCGAGCCCGAAACCGAAAAGCCCGGGCTGCTTTTGAAGCCAACTTTGGCTTTACTTCGCGAGGAACACGCCGTTGCGTATCCGTACCAGCGGCCTGCTTTCGGAGACGGTTTTGTTCGCCGCGGTTATCAGGCGGTGCGTCAGCGGTTGCAGCGCGCGCCTCGCACCCCTTCCGGGATGGCCGCCCCCTACCCGCCGAGCGCATTTCACGTCCTAAAGTCCTTTGATCCACCCGCAAGGTCGCCGATGATCTCGGGCAACCTGATCGTCAACGCGCGGATTGCGATGGCGTTCGCAGACCGATCCTGTTGATCGGGCGGGAGCGATTATATGACAAAGGCGACCGCCGCGATTGCAGCCCAGAGACCCAAGGACAGGAGACCGCCAATCAAAAAACCCGTTCCAGGCGGGACAGGGCGGCTGTCCTGAGTGGCGGTGGACGGAAAACGGTCAAAGGAACGTACTCTCATGTTCTTTGTCCGGTACAGATGCACTCTATTGACCTTATATAGGCCATTTTGTCGTAAAAAACATGAATAGATCATCTTTTCCTCAATAATGATGATAAATTATTCGTGCTATTTGTGTTGCGGTGCACAAATTTGTCATTTGGTAACCTAGGATCACGCCATTTCCATGTGGGTGACGATGATCCTGGTGGGATCGTCTGGCAGGCTCGGCCCGAGCTGGGTTGCCGCAGAGATAAATCCGCCTAATCTCACCGCTCGCCGGAGGGCGCATCGGTAGTTGGGGGAAGACAATGGCGACGTTCTTGGATGGGGCTGCAGATCCAGGATCCGCGGCGATACCCAGCCGCAAGGACATTCAGTTGATTATTGCTGCCTCGTCGCTGGGCACAGTTTTCGAATGGTATGACTTTTTTATCTACGGGACACTCGCGGCGTCGGGCATCATCGGGCGTACGTTTTTCCCGGCCCAGAGCGAATTGTTGCAGACGCTGTATGCGTGGGGCGGCTTTGCGGTCGGGTTCGGATTTCGCCCCCTTGGGGCCGTCCTGTTTGGCTATCTCGGCGACACGCTCGGCCGCAAATATACCTTCCTTGTCACGATTACGGTGATGGGCCTCGCCACGGCGGGCGTCGGACTGGTGCCCTCGGCTGCGGTGATCGGCCTTGGAGCCCCGTTCATCGTGCTCGGCTTGCGCATCCTGCAAGGATTGGCGCTGGGCGGCGAATATGGCGGTGCGGCAATCTATGTTGCGGAGCACTCGCCGCCGGAGAGGCGCGGCTTCTACACCAGCTTCATTCAGGCGAGCGTAGCGGGTGGGTTCATCCTCAGCCTGGCCATCGTGCTGCTGACCAAGGGAGCAATGTCGCCAGGGGTATGGAGCGACTGGGGCTGGCGCGTGCCCTTCTTGTTTTCGATCGTGCTCCTCGTCGGATCACTATGGATGCGGCTAAAACTGTCGGAAAGTCCGGTGTTCCAGCAAATGAAAGCGGCTGGCGAATGCGCCGGAAACCCATTCGTTGAGAGCTTTACCTATCAGGGCAATCTCAAGCGGCTGTTCGTCGCCTTGTTCGGCATAGCGGCGGGGCTGACGGTGATCTGGTACACCGCCATGTTTACCGTTCTGTCGTTCCTGCAAGGCACGATGCGCGTGCAGGAAACGGTGGCGCAAGTGATCGTCGGGGTGGGGGCCCTGTTCGGCCTTGGCTTTTTCGTGCTGTTCGGATGGCTGTCGGACAAGGTCGGGCGCAAGACGCCGATCGTCCTTGGCTATGCCCTGACGCTCGTGCTGATCTTTCCGATCTTCTGGGTGATGGGCGGTGCCGCGAATCCGGAGCTGGCGCGTGCCGCGAAGCGCGCTCCTGTGGTGGTGTCGGGTCCAGCCTGCTCGCATGAAGTGCTGCCCGAGATGTTTCCGATGCTGTTCCCGACGAAGCAGTCGGGTGAATGTCGCCGCCTGGTCGACTATCTTGCTAAAAAGGGGATCCCTTACGCCAAGGCGCGTACCCCGGTGACGCTGGTCATTGTTGGCGGCGTGGGTGTCGACGACATGAGCGATGCGGGCCTTGAGGCAGCGCTCACGCGTGCAGGCTATGATCTGTCGCCCGTGATTCCAAAGCCGGGCAACATTGCCCTGATTTTGCTGGCGATTCTTGCCCTCAGTGCCTTGTCGGGCATCACCTATGGCCCAGTCGCAGCGTTGCTCACCGAGCTGTTTCCGCCGCGCATTCGCTATAGCTCGATGTCGATCCCCTATCATATTGGCACCGGCTATTTCGGCGGGTTCCTGCCGCTGATCAGTCAGATGATCGTTGTCCATACCGGCAATCCCTATTCGGGTTTGTGGTACACCGTGGTCGTGGTGGCGATGGCGCTGGTCGTGACGTTGTTCGGCCTCGAAGAGGGCAAGCCGGGGACGGCGAGCGCGGACTAGCGCCGCGTAGCGCGGAGCGCTAACCGGCTGGGATGACCGCACCGCTTCGCCTCCGCCTTGATCCCGACGCCTTGATCGCCAACTGGCGCGCGCTCGATCGTCTGAGCGGGGCGGCGGCATGCGGCGCGGCGATCAAGGCCGATGGCTATGGCCTGGGCGCACGCGGGGTCGCGACCCGGTTGGCCGCTGCGGGGACGCGCGATTTCTTTGTCGCGAGCTGGAGCGAGGCGGCAGCGCTTGCCGATTGCGGGCTCGACGTGGCGGTTCTGCACGGCGTGCGTGCGGAAGACATGCCGCTGGCGCTCAGTGGCATTGCCCGACCGGTGCTCAATAGCGCTGCACAGGTGGCGCGCTGGCGTGATGCCGGGGGCGGGCGTTGCGACGTGATGGTCGACACCGGCATCAACCGGCTCGGGGTCGCGCCCGAGGAGGTGCGAGGCGGTCTGCTCGATGACCTCCAGATCGATACGCTGCTCAGCCATCTGGCCTGCGCCGATGAGGACAGCGCGATGAACGCACGTCAGGCGACCGCTTTTCGCGCGCTTGAGGGGCGAACTGCCGCGCGGCGGATGAGTCTGGCCAATTCGGCTGGAATCGCGCTGGGAGCCGATTATGCGTTCGACCTCACCCGGCCGGGTCTCGCGCTGTATGGCGGGGTGGCGCGGGCGGAACTGGCGGCGGTCGTGCGACAGGTGGTGACGCCCGAAGCCCAGATTTTGCAACGCCGCACCGTCGCGGCGGGCGAGTCGATCGGATATAACGCGCTCTATACCCCGGCGCTGCCAATGGAAGTTGCCATCCTCAACATCGGTTATGCCGACGGCTATTGGCGCGGCTTCAGCAATCGCGGGGTTGCGGTGGCTGGAGGAGCTCGCTTGCCAGTGGTGGGGCGTGTGTCGATGGATCTGACCGCGATTTGCGTCGATGCGGCACCCGCGCTCGCCGAGGGCGATTGGGTGGCTCTGGAGTATGATCTGCCGGCGGCTGCAGCGGCTTCGGGCATGTCGCAATATGAGCTGCTGACCGGACTTGGCGCGCGGTTTGATCGGGTGTGGGATTAGGCTTGCTGTCCCATTTTCCAGGGGTCGATGGGATGATGACGGATCCAACGGGTCGCCAACCATTTTGTGCCACGCTCTACCGGTAAGCCCGCATGACGCGAAAGGGGCTCCGGTTGCCCGACTGAGTCGACATTGTCGAAGACGAGCGCATCCCCCGCCTTGGCATCAACGGTGATCGGCAAAAGCGGGAAGGTCGTCTTGCCCCCGCTGTAACCGTCGTTGAGGTAAATGAGGACAGTTTTGACTCGCTGGTTCGCTGTATTCGAAAGCGTGTCGAGATGAGCCTTATATTGTTGTCCCGGCGCGTATCGCAAAATGGTCAAAGGTTCACCGTGATGCACCTTAGTTTCGGTAACGGCCGCGATTCGGCGATTGATCGCTTGGACCAGCAAAGTTTCCTGTGTGGGGCCAATTACCGCGTTGTCGGAGTTACGAATGGGATGCGCGACCAAAGCACCCGTCGTTGGATCGAAAACGGTTGCGGGCTCCAAGTTGTGCACCACCAACGACGCAATATGGGCGGCCTCTTCGGGCGTGCAAAAATTCGGGATGCGTTGAATCGACGGTGCCGAATGAAGCCTGTGATACGTCGCAGACGTCCGTGGCAGGC
>NZ_RWKS01000012.1:0-157576 GCF_003985085.1 Sphingomonas sp. TF3
ACCGCCGCGTCGTGCTGAGCCGCAACGCCGCCTTTGCCGAGGCACGCGGGCGCTATATCGCCGCGCTCGACCATGATGACCTGTGCCACCCCGACCGCTTCCAGCGCCAGGTCGCGTATCTCGATGCGAATCCGGGAATCGTATTGGTCGGCAGCGCCGCAAATGTCCTGGAAGACGGTGCCATTCTCCCGTCATCGCTCGCGCCACTCTCCACGCCCCCGGTCATCGCGTGGTTGCTGCAGATTGAAAACCCGCTGGTTTGGTCATCGGTAATGCTGCGCACGGACGCAGCGCGGCAGCTTGATCCGTTCATGCGACCGGAAATGGTCTATGCCGAGGACTTCGATCTCTACCACCGCATCGCGGCCTTTGGCGGCGTCGCGCGGCTGGACGACGAACTGCTGACCTATCGTCGCCACAGCGGCGGGGCGTCGCAAACGCAAGCGCAGGCCATGCGCCAGGCCGCAATCCGCGTTTTGACCGGAGTGTATGTCGAGGCGTTTGGCGACGCGGCGGCGGAGACGGCCGATTTGATCGTCACGCATGTCATGGGCCAGCAACCCGTGCCGGATCGGTCGACCTTGGAACGCGTGGGATCGGCGCTGGTCGCCTTGCAGGACCGGTTCCTAGCCCAGCATCGTCCAGATCGCGAGAGCCGCAGCCTCATCCGCTGGGAAACCGCGCGTCGCTGGGCCCGAATCGGTCGAGCGGGGCTTCGGACCGGTACGCTGCGGCTGGGCGACGCGGCGGCGGTGCGCCCGCCGCATCTAGGCTTGGGCTATGCCGGGATCGAGGAGCTCATCCTGTCGCGGATCGTCGGGTCGGTACGGGCGGCACAGCGACGGGTGCGCAAAGACGCGGCCGCCTAGGCGCATAAAACCGCCTGGGGAAATTAATTCAAACTGCGACTTTTACGCAACGCCCACCAAATGGGTCGCCTATCATGCGATTTCGCCACGCCAATCCCAATATGTGAATTTTATGTGACATTTCAGCGCCATTTCAATGACGCTGACTGTAACAATCTTGACCCAAACCCTGTGTAGCCGCCCGGAGCACCAGGACGCCTAGGTCCAAAGGTTCAGGGGATTCAAAATGACTGTTCGATCGGGCTTCCGCCTGCAACTCCTCTTGGGTGGCGCTGCTCTCGCCATCAGCGCGACGCCAGCGTTCGCGCAGACCGCGCCGACCGCCGATGCTACCGCACCAGCGGCGACCGCCGCTCCGGAAGATCAGGGCCTCGGCGACATCGTTGTCACCGCGACCAAGCGCGAAACCAACCTCCAGAAGACGCCGATCTCGATTTCGGTGCTCAACACGCAGGGTCTGACCGACCGCCACGTGCTCAGCTTGTTCAACCTCGCCGACGGCACGATCCCGTCGCTGCGCGTTGCAACCTTCGAAGCACGCCAGTCGGCGCTGACGATCGGCATTCGCGGTATCGTCCCTTACGATCAGAACCAGACCGCTCGCGATGGCGGCGTCGGCGTCTATATCGACGGTGTCGCGCTCGGTAAGACGCAGGGCCTGAACGCTGCGCTGTTCGACATTGAGCGCATCGAAGTGCTGAAAGGTCCGCAGGGCACGCTGTTCGGTCGCAACACCGAAGGCGGCGCGCTGTCGTTGGTCTCCAAGGCCCCGACCGGCGTGTTCGATGGCCGCATCACCGGCGGCGTCGGCAATTATGGCAGCCACAATGTCGACGCGCATCTCGACCTGCCGTCCTTCTACAATATCGCGCTGAAGTTCGACGGCGTGTACCAGCATCAGGATCCGACCGTGAAGGATCCGCTCACGGGTTCGACCGGCTGGAACTATTATGATCGCAAGGGCGGTCGCGCCGCTGCCCGCTGGCAGCCGGTTGACGGCTTCACTGCCGACTTCGCTTATGATTATGCGAAGGACGAAAATACGCCGCAGTACAGCCAGCTGATCAACTACAACCCGAACAACTATGCCGTCGGCACCTACAACGCGGCTGGTGCGCTGACGCTCAACGGCGTCGCGTGCGGCGGCACCATCGCAGCAGGCAGCACCAAGCCTGTCTGCGTCGCGCCCCGGGGCCCGCTGGTTGGCGTGCATCCCGGTCGCCAGACCGTAGCCGATGTTGGCGTTCCCCAGCAGCCGAGCGTCGATCTCACGCACGGTTTTTCGGCCAACCTGAAGTACAAGCTGGCCCCCTGGATCGAGCTGCGCTCGATCACCGCATGGCGCGGCGTCAGCACTGACCAGTGGGACAATTCGGGCGGCCCAGAGCGCAGCTCGTTCGCGCCGTTCGTGCCCAACACCGCCAACCCGACGGCGATCAACACGACCGGCACGTTCAGCCGTTACAGCCTTTCGTTCCTGCGCCAGCATCAGTTCAGCCAGGAATTCCAGGCTGTTGGTAGCATCCCTGAGTTCGATTACGTTGTCGGTGCCTATTACTATACCGAACACGCGACCGAATATGCGGCGACCCCGCTTTCCAACCAGTGGAATAGCGACGGCACGGCCTACACCATCCGCAGCCCGATCCCCGGCAATTCCTCGGCGATCACTGGCGCGAACTCGGGCTACCAGCAGTACGATCCGTCGTGCAACAACACGCTGGGTGCCACCGTTGCGCAGTTTGCCAACAGCTGCCAGTTCATCACGCGCGCCAGCCAGGCTGCCGACCACAACTACTCGGTGTTCGGCAACCTGACCTACACGCCCGAATTCCTGGGCAATGTCCTCCACATCACCGCCGGTGGCCGTTGGACCAAGGACGATCGCCACGGCACGCTGTACGTCGTCAACAACCGGTCCGATCTGGTGACTGCGGGTACGGTGTCGCCGTTCTCGTTCAAGAACAGCATCAGCCGCTTCGACCCGATGTTCAACATCGCCTTTGATGCCAGCCGCGACGTTCACTTCTACGCCAAATATTCGACCGGCTTCCGTGCCGGTGGCGCAAACGACCGTTCGCTCCAGTTCAACGCGTTCGGGCCTGAAGCCGTCAAGTCGTACGAAATCGGTGCAAAGATGGACTTCTGGAACCATCGTGCGCGCCTGAACATCGCCAACTACATTATGGATCGCACCAACACGCAGTTCGACTTCGATTATTTCGATACGGACGGCAAGAGCGTGACCAATGGCAGCCACATCGAGCAGACCACGAACGCTGGCAACAGCAAGATCCGTGGTGTTGAAGTTGATCTGACGGTGAAGCCGATCCCGGAACTGACGCTGACCGGTTCGTATGCCTATACCTACTGGCGTGCGCCGTCGGCGGTGAACCCGCTGGCACCGGGTGCTCCGGCGCAGCAGCTGTACATCGTCTACACGCCTAAGAATGCCGCATCGGGCGCGATCGACTATGTCGTGCCGATCAATGTTGGCGACGCGAGCGTTCGCCTGCATCTCGACGGCAACTATTCGAGCAGCCAGTACAGCTTCCAGCTCGAGCCGACCAAGACCGACGCAAGCTTCGTCATGAACGGTCGCCTCGCACTGGCCGACATTGCGGTGAACGATCATAACAAGGTCACCGTTTCGGTCTGGGCGCGCAACCTGCTCGACACGACCTACATCTACCGTCGCTCGGCTGCGAACTCGTCGCCGGTCGTCAACTACAATCCGAACGGCACGGTTGCCTCGACCAACTATGGCGGCATCCTCGGCGACTATGCCAACTTCAACGCACCCCGCACTTGGGGCCTGGAGCTTTCGGCTAAGTTCTGATCTGCTCTAACGACGGATAAAACCCGGCCCGAGCATCGCTCGGGCCGGGTTTTTCTTTGTCAAACGCCCTTGCAGCACCTCATCGCGCGCGCAGCGGAATCGGCGCGAAATCGGGTGTGTCGCCGACGTAACGCCGTCTCCCCGGTAGAATTTAGAAAAGTGCGGCGACCACCGCTGCGACCTCGGCCGCGTCGCGGCCGTCGATCGGGACCTCGCGTGCGGGATTGACGCTGTAGCCGCCGAGCACGCCATCACGATCGATCGTGACGGCGACGACTCGCCAGGCGGTCCCCTCGCGCACCGCTGCCAATCCTCCTGCGACCGGATAACGGCCGGGATCGACCACCACGACCGCATGCCCCGGCAAACCCCCGCCCAGCGTCGCGCGCCCTATCCGGAGCGCGAACGCCGCATCGCTGACGTCGCGCGGCGCGTCGATCGTGCCGCCAGTGTTGACGAAATCGATCAACCCGTCGGGCAAAGGCGCGCCATAGACGGTCAGCGCGCGCGCATGTGTCGAAGACGACGGGCGGAGCACGACAGGCTCCTCATCCGGGCTCTGCTCGACCGGAAGCGACGGTGCCGGAATTGAAGGGTGCGCCGCCGACAGCTTGCTCAACTCCTGGGCGAGGCTTGCGATCCGATTCCGGCTCCGCGACCATCGATGCTCGGGGTCGACAATGTGTTCGAGAAAGGGAGCCAAGCTGCCGTCATGATACGCCGTCAGGACAGCCTGCCGGAGCGCTGCATCGTCAGCCACGCCAAACATCCGCAAAAGCGCCGACCGTACCGCAGCGTTCCAGCGTGGCCATGGTTTTGCTGCGTTTTCGACCCGTGACAAATTCACTTGGGCCAGCCCGAAACGCTCCTCGACATCGGCGATCGTGAGATCCGCATCCAGCGCTCGTCGCGCCCGTACCGCTGCGGCCAGCAGCAAGGCGAAGCGCTCCTCGTCGCTGTCGAGCGGCTTCCCATCGGCAAAGGGTTGCGCCCATTCGGCGATATCGAAGCCGGGATCATCAATGTCCACGAGCAGGTCGATCGGGGCGATACGAAGAGCAGTGGCAATACGGACAAGTTCGTCCGTCCGCGCGACCACTTCACCGCGTTCTATCTTGGACAGTCGAATGTAGGGAATTTCGGGCAGAACCGCCGCGAAGCGCAGCAGTTTCAAAAAACCGGCCGCGCGGCGCTTCTCCCGCAGTCGGTTGGGAAACACGATATTGCGAAATGGATCGATCCGTATCTCGGCCAGATCGCGCCGACCGGCTTTTGCTTTGTTGTGGGTTGATCCGCCGATCGTCGATTCCATTGCCCGCTCCGCCGGAATCCACTGCCCTGGCTATCCCTAGGCGCGCTTGTAGGCAGGGTGGGCGGAGCGGTCAACGCGGTCGCGAAATCCGGGGCAGGTCTCAATGCAGACGGTGGTCGCCCAAAGAGGCTTGGCCGAAAAGGCTCCCGTCGGCAAAAGGCAAAATCGTGACTGCGGCGGCGCGGCCACTGCCGTGCAGTTCCAGCCAGCCCGGGGTGCACGGCGCGGGATAATTTGGCGAAAACGCCACCCCGATGCCATCCGTCACAACCCCGAGACAGGGTGGACTCGCACCATCGGGCCAACGCCCCGCGAAATAGCCTAGCAACGCCGCTCCGGCGCGCTGCAGTGCACCTTCCAATGACGACGCCGGGGCGAATGCAGGAGCACCGGCGGTCAGTTCCGCCCATACGTCCATGCGATGGTTCCAGCATGTCAGACGAAGGGTGCCCCGCTCTGCCGTCACGCCGATAAGGGCGGTCTGGTTACCGACCTGCATCAATGCGCCGGCACAGCGGGCGAGCCGCGTTGCAAGGGCAGTGAGACGGCGATTGGGCCGCGGAAGCGGACGCTGCAACCATTCAACGCGGATGTTTTGAAGGTCGATGTGCATGGTTCTGCCAATCGTTTTGGATCAAGAGACCACCCGGGCGACCGCTCTTGGAGGGTCGCCGGGCGAGATCACGGTCAGTGTGTCGTCCGCGACCCGTGCACCGGCACTTCCTCTGCCAAGAGATGAATGGAAAACGGTTCGGGCAACGATGTCCGGCCTGCTTGCGCGATCCGTCCGCTTGCCGCATCGGCCGCGTGCACCGTGTCGAACGCCGTAACCTGTACCAGGCGGTTGTGCGGTGCCGAGGGATCGGGCAGCAATGACACCGGCGCGGTGCGCAGCGGCGGCGGTGACTTTGGCTTACGCGGCGCTGGAGCGGCGTTACGCTGGCGCAGTCCCTCGGTCATCAGTGCAAAGCGCGGGTCGCGTGCGGTGAGTTCGACGATCGTGCGCGCTGCCGACTTGGTGATCTGGCGAACCCGTTCTTTGGTGACCCCGGTTTCATTCGCGAGATCGTCAAGCGTTGCGGTTTCGAAAATCCGTCGGGCGACAATTTCGCGATCGCGTGCCAGCTTCTCTTCCAGTTTGTCGAGCTGCTCGGGATCGATTCCGTGGGTGGCGGTCTTGAAACGCGGCGCGCCCTCGATGCGGACGGGTGCCGCCCGCTTGGCGCGAGGCCGCCGCCGCAACTGGTCAAGCGACACCTGCCGCAGATGGTCGACATACGCATCGATCAGCGCGTTCATCGCGGATTCGGCGAGGTAGGTCGACGCACAGGCTTCGGTCTGTTCCAGCGCCAGTTCGTCCTCGATGGTCACCTCGACCGCGCCGTCTTCGGTCTCGGAACGGGCCGTTAGCGCATCGAGCGAAACAGTCATCGCGCCAACCTTGCGCGCCGACGGACGCTGATCCGCCATCATCCGGAACCGCAGGCTCTGCAATTCGCCGCGGATCTGCCAGTTCACGAAAGTGGTGAACTGCGCCTTGGTTGGATCATAGGCTTCGATCGCGCGGTGCACAGCAATGGCGCAGCACTGCTCGGCATCATCCCAATGTGCGGCCAGGCCGTACTGGCGAATGAAATGGCGGATACGCGGCGCAATCAGTTTCAAAATATTCGCAAACGCACGATCGACGGCAACGCGCTGCCGTGCGGTCTGTTTGGTGTCGCGCGGTGTATTTTCGATGATGGTGGCGACTGCGGCTTCGAGTGCTGCTGTGGTCTTCGACATCGATCTTCCCCAATAAGTGGGCAGCCCCTACTGCCCTTCGCTCTGGAGACCGGTGTCGCGGAAAAATCCTAACAACGTGGAAACGATCCTATACGTAAAACTACAAGGACGCCGCGCCGGCGCCGTTACGTCTTCAATATCTTGTTTTATTCCAATCTATTATCCCACGTCCCGGTCGAGCTTACATATATTGGATGATATTGGATATAATAGCGCCTTCGCCCCAAAATAGCGCGATGCGAGGGCTTAAATCGCGAAGTTGGCGGGCTGAATCCGGCGATCTATGTAAGCGAGAAGCCATTGCTGGTGAGCGCGAGTTGGGTCGCCGGCCTGTGCGATACGCTTCTCCGCATCTGCCGCGCCGACTTGCGCGCGCAGCAATACATGCGCGCGCGCAGGCAAAATCCCGCCTTTGAGAAATCGCACCGCATCCCCCAGGCCGAGATGATGAGCGAGGTACGCCGCGCGGGCCGTCGTCTTCACGCTGTCGTCGGTGGTGATCCCCCGCCGTTGCAACTGGGAAAGGTTTTGCCGCGCATAATCGGCGATACCGTCGATCGCGCTCGTCGGATCATACCGCAGCGCGAGTAAGGCTCCGCGCGCGGCACCGCTGACTTTGCCATCCGGGTTAAGCCATCCTTTTGCCTGTGCCGTAGCGTTCAGCGCCGTACCGGGCGTTTCGGCAAGACCTTCCCATGTCGCGTTGAGGAACTGACCGAGCCCTGCAGCGCTTGAGCGTGGATTGCGCGAGTGGCAGTTCCAACTGCCGTCACGGCCCTTGGCCGCCTCGGCGTCGACAATGGTCGCCAGCGCGGTCGCGGGAATGCCGGTACGCTGCGCCGCTTCGCACAGCACTGTGCGGAAACGGGCATTGGGGCCAAGCCCTCCATCGCCCCCCGCCACCGCCGTGGACACGACCGCTTCCGACGGCGACGAGGGCGCAGCGGATGACGAAGACCCCGTCACCACCGCCGGATCGTCGCACGGACACGGCACGGTTCTTACAGACCCGTCGTCGGCCGCATTGCCCTGTGGGGCCAGCATTTTCAGCAGCGCGTCCATATCGCTGCGCGTTAACCCCGGATCTGCAGCGGTGCGGTCTGGCGCACCACCATCGCCGAGCGCAGCACGCCACAACGTATTGGCCAGTTCGGTTTGCGCGGTACTGTAAATTACATGGGCGCGCTGAGTGGGCGTCATCGCCGCCAGGGCGGTTCGATCGATCATCGCCCGGCCACCCTGCTGCGCGCCAGCCGAGCCGCCGCAATATCGTCCAGCCGCCCTTGCTCGCTAGCCTCTTGCGCTCGCGCCATCTCGTCGCGGTGCCGATCCACGGCCCCGTCAATGACACGCATCGAGCCATAGGCTTCGGCAGCTTGCGCCCGAAGGGTTGCAAGCCGCGTTTCGACACTGCGGGCTTCGTGCTGCAATCGCTCGCGCTCGGCGCGCATCCGGGCCAACCACGCGTCGGTCGTAAGCCAGCCGACGGCATGCCCGACCGCGCGCTCGCGCGCGACCGACTGGGTCAAGGATTCGGATTCCCGCTCGATCAGGCTGTGGCGTTCCACCTCTACACTGATCGCCACGCGTACGGTCTCGACCGCGCGTTGCTGTACGCGCTGTGCGGTATCGAACGGGGTTCTCACGCGGCTTGCTCCAGCATGGCGGCGAGCATGGCGAAGCCGGCAGCGCAATCGCCCTGGTCGTCCTTGCCCTGCCGCAACATCGTCTCGATTTGCGGCGCGATCGCCACGGCGCGATCGATCTCGGCGCTCGACCCTGCTTTATACGCCCCAAGCCGAACCAGCTCTTCCATGTCGGCATAAGTAGACAGCAAAGCGCGCGCGCCGAGGCGCGTCGCGTTTTCGGCGTCGCTCAGGCAATGCGGCAAGGTGCGCGACACCGATTTTAGGACGTCAATCGCGGGATAGCGTCCGCGTTCGGCAATCTTGCGGCTCATCACCACATGGCCGTCGAGAATACCGCGCACCGCGTCTGCGACCGGTTCATTATGATCGTCGCCATCGACCAGCACGGTGAACAGACCGGTGATCGAGCCTTGGCCGGGCAACCCCGGCCCCGCCCGCTCCAACAAACGCGGCAGTTCGGCAAAAACAGTGGGGGTATACCCCTTGGTCGCGGGGGGTTCGCCGGACGCCTGCCCGATCTCGCGCTGCGCCATCGCAAAGCGCGTGACCGAATCCATCAGGCACAGGACGTTGAGCCCCTGATCGCGAAAATGCTCGGCAATCGCGAGCGTCGTCCACGCCGCCTGCCGCCGCATCAACGCGGGGGCGTCGGAGGTCGCGACGACGACGACGCTGCGCGCCAGGCCTTCCACCCCTAGGTCGTCTTCGACAAATTCCTGTACTTCGCGGCCGCGTTCGCCAACCAGACCGATCACCGCGACATCGCACTCGGTCCAGCGCGCCAGCATCGACAGCAAAACGGATTTGCCGACGCCGGAGCCTGCGAACAAGCCAAGGCGCTGGCCCTCGCACAATGGAGCGAACAGATCGAGCACGCGCACCCCGGTCTCGACCCGCTTGCCAACCCGTGCGCGATCGGCAGCGGGCGGAGGCGTGGCCTTGATCGGGCGCGGATCGGGCCCGAGCGGAAGCGGGCCAAGCCCATCGATCGGGCGACCGAGCCCATCGACCATTCGTCCCAGCCACCCGGCACTCGGCCGGATCGACACCTCACCCGCCGTCAAGTCGGCGCGCATGCCAAGGCCGACGCCCTGCGGATCGGTAAAAGGAAGACACAGCGCAATGCCGCGGTCGAGCGCCGTTACCTCGGCCTCGATCTCGCCCCCGGCGATCCGGACACGGCTGCCGATATGAGCCGCGCCAACCAGCCCTTCGACCTCGATCAACGCACCACGTACCGCGACCACCCGCCCAAAACGGGTATCAGGCGATAGCGCGCGGATCGCGCGGGCAGCGCCAGCCAGCGTTGGCATGGCCCGCTCAGGCCTCCGCGTTTTCGAAGGATGGAACCGGCGTCTCCAGCGCGATCAAATCCCGCGCCGGGGCCAGCGCACGATAAAATTCACCGCGGGCGATGTCGTTAGCGAAGCGCACGCACGCCTCCTTGGTCGCGTCCTGAGCGCCGGGATTGAGCAGCTCGCGCAGCGCAACCAGCGTCGCTTCCTGGTGCTTTTCGCGGCCGTCCGGGTCGATATAGGCCAGCATGCAGGAAAAATAGAGCTGGCGTGCGGGGGTGGTGGCCTCCTCCGGCCGCATGACTTCGCGACCGCGCAAAATCGACACCGTGTTTTCGATGCGCAACTGCGTACGACCGACGGCGCTGATCACGGCACCGTTCAGAATGGCCTTCTCGCCATCTCGCAATGTGATCCTCAACATAATCGTTGCGTCCTCTCAATCTCCCATTGTTATAGGACCATTCCTGCCTGGTCGGCCGAACAGGGCGGCAAAAATTGCCGACCTTAGGATTTCTCTACAAATAGTTGCCTGGCATCCGAGCCTCGCGGCGATCCTATCCTATAAAATAAGCGAGCGAGCCGCGTGCTGCGCACTGCAAGGAGATCCGCATTGAGCCTCTATTCCGCCCTGTACGCCGGCGTTTCCGGCCTGAATGCGCAGTCCAGCGCCATGGCCACGGTTGCTGACAACATTACCAATATCAACACGGTCGGCTATAAGGGGACTGAAGCGCAGTTCCGCACGATGGTCACCGATGGCCGTGCCCAGGCCAACTATTCGGCAGGCGGCGTCGCCGCAGTCTCGGTCGCGCAAGTTTCAAAGCAGGGTCTGATCCAGTCCTCCAGCAGCAATACCGACCTGGCGATCGACGGCGGCGGCTTTTTCGTCACGCGCACGTCGACAGGCAGCACCGCCGACCCGGCCTTTACCCGCGCAGGATCGTTCCGCCCCGATGCCGAGGGCTTTCTGCGCAACGCGAGCGGCCTTTATTTGCAAGGCTGGCGTCTCGATGCCACGGGCAGCTATACCAATACCGGTGGCCTGAATGGGCTTGAATCCGTCCGCGTCAGCGACCTCGTAGGGACGGCTGTGCCGACCACGCGCATTCAAGTTCGCGCCAATCTACAATCCACCACGGCCGTGCATGTTGGGGCCTATACTGCGGGGAACCTCGCCAGCGGAACGGTGACCCCCGATTTCAAGCGCTCCTTCGACGTCTACGATTCGCAGGGCGGGTCGCACCGTCTGACCATGGCCTTTCTCAAGACAGGCGCGAACCAATGGGCATCGGAAACCTATGCCGAGCCGGCCAGCGACGTGACGGCGGCAGGCGGCGTGTTGTCCAGCGGCACCGTGGCGTTCAATCCCGATGGCAGCCTTAACAAGACCGGTTCGACCGCAACGCTGTTCGGTCCGCTCAGCATTTCCTGGACCAATGCGGCCGCGTCGGCCCCGGTGACGCTGGCAATCGGCAGCGATGCCGGCCTGGATGGCATCACCCAGTTTGGCAGCGAATCCGCATTGATCTCCTCGAACGTCGACGGCGGCCAGCTTGGCCAATTGTCCTCGATCGACATCACCAAGACAGGCCAGGTCAACGCCGTGTTTTCGGATGGCAAGACCCGCGCTGTATTCCAGCTCCCGATCGCCAATTTCCAAAATCCCGACGGCCTGACCCGCCTGCCCGGCAACGCGTATGCGAGCAGCAAGAATTCGGGTACTTTCACGCTGAACAAGCCCGGCTCGCTCGCAGCCGGCACGGTCGCTGCAAGCTCGCTCGAGGCGTCAACGGTCGACCTGGCCGGTGAGTTCACCAACATGATCCGCTTTCAGCGGGCGTATAGCGCAGCATCCAAGATCATCACCACCGCCGATGAAATGCTGCGTGAAGTCAGTGACCTGAAGCGCTGATCGGATGACGATGGGGGCCGGTCATGTCGCTTAGCGAAATTCTGGGGTCGGCGACGTCGGGGCTTGCGGCGGCGCAGGCCGGCCTGCGCACGGTATCCAACAACATCGCCAATGTCGGCGTGGCGGGCTATGCGCGCGAAAAGGTCTCGCTGGCGACCCGCGTCCATTCGGGCGGGGTCAGCGGCGTCGTCATCGGCGAGCCGCAACGCATCGCGGATCGCTTTCTCGAAGCCTCCGTCTATCAGCGTGGCGGAGACTTCGGTCGCGCCGATGTGACGTCGTCCTACCTCGATCGGCTCCAGTCCTTGCTGGGACAGCCAGGCGATGCGTCCAGCTTGCCCGCAAAGCTCGATTCAATTTCGGCGTCCGCCATCGCGCTCACCGGATCACCGGGATCGGCCCAGACGGTCGCGTCGTTTACCGGCAATGTGCAGGACGCGATTTCGTCGATGCAACAGCTCAATGGCGACGTCACGAACCTGCGCGGCGATGTCGAATCCGAAGTCGGCACAACGGTCGACCGGATCAACGGGCTTTTATCCCAAATCAATGATTTGAATGGAACCGTATCGCAGCAGGTCGGCCAAGGTCGCAGCACCTCGGGAGCGGCCGATCAACGTACGACGGCGCTTACCGAACTTAGCAGCTTGGTCGCGATCACGGTACGCGATCAGCCGGATGGCCGGGTTTCTATCGAAACCGCCTCGGGCGCGACACTCCTTGACCGGCGTTTGCGACAATTATCGTATGCTGGAACCGGGAGTGGCGATGGGGCACAGGCCGCGTATCCGCCGATCGACATCCGCTTTGCCGATCCTGGCGGTGCCTCCCCGGCAACGGGCGAACGAATCGAAACCGCCGCAGCTGGCGGGAAGCTTGGTGGCCTGCTGGATCTGCGAGACCGCGCGCTGCCGCACTTTCAAGAGCAACTCGGCACAGTGTTCAGCGGGATGGCGGAAGCGCTCAATTCGGTGTCGAATGCGGGAACGACGGTTCCCGCACCGACCGAACTGGACGGACGGCAGACCGGACTCGTCGGCGGCGACCGTCTGGGCTTCACTGGTTCGGCAACGTTCGCAGTGCTCGGCACAAGCGGCAAGCTGGTAGCCAGCACCACGGTCGATTTCTCAAGCCTGGGTGCGGGCGCGACCGTCAATGACGCCGTCACGGCAATCAACGCCGGCCTCGGTGGCGCAGCCACCGCGAGCTTCACCGGCGGCGTGCTGACCCTGAAGGCGGCGGGCGGCGGCAACGGCGTTGCCATCGCGCAAACGCCCGGCACTCCCAGCGATCGCGCCGGAATCGGCTTTTCGCAGTTTTTCGGCATGAACGACCTCGTCCGCAGCGACACCAGCATGCTGACGCCGACCGGCTTCACCGCGAGCGACCCGCACGGGTTTGGAGCCGGAGAAACCGCCAACATTGTGCTGCGCGACGTGTCAGGGCGTGCGCTGACCAGCTATACGCTCACGGGCTCGGTCGGCCCGACCATTGGCGATCTGGTTACCGAGTTGAACGCCTCGCCCTTGTCCAAATACGGCAGCTTCGCACTCGACCAGCGCGGCCGGGTGGAGTTTAGCCCCCTCACAGGCTTGTCCGGGGCCGTCTTGTCGGTCCCATCGGACTCGACCAACCGGTTCGGCAGCGGCGTCTCCTTCAGCTCTTTGTCCGGGCTGACGGGTGCGACAAGCGGCCTGGGACAGGCGAAGGTGCGCGGCGACATCAACGTCAACCCCAACAAATTGCCGCTCGCAATGCTTGATACAACGGCGGCAGTCGGTACCAAGGCGGTCGGCGCGGGCGATATTCGCGGCGCCACGGGATTTGTCGATCGGCTCGCCAAGACCATCGACCTGGGCAAGGACGGGGTCGTTACCCTCGATCACGTGTCGAGCGCATTGCTTGGCGGTGCCGGATTGCAGGCCAGCCAGGCCAAGACCAATCTGGACAACGCAACATCGCGCCGCGACGATGCGATCAATCGTCGAGACAGTTTTTCGGGCGTCAATATCGACGAGGAATTGTCGCAGATGGTCGTGCTGCAAAGCAGCTATTCGGCCTCGGCCCGTGTCATCAGCACCGCCAGCAGCATGTACGACACGCTGCTCGCGATGATCCGATAGGAGCCGCCTTATGACCCGCATCGCCACCGTCCCGCTCCAACAAGTCATGTCGAACGCCATTCAGCGGGCGCAGGCCAGACTCGCGACATCGCAGCAAAATCTCGCGACCACCAAGAAAGCCAATACTTTCGCTGACCTTGGCAGTGAATCGGTCCGCAACCTTTCGGCGCATAGCATGCTCGCGCGCCAGAGCGCGGAGACGACTGTGGCAAAGCGCGTGCAGACGACGCTGAGCCTTTATGATGCGCAGCTATCCAGTATCGATACGTCTACCGAGAACCTCCGCCAAAGCATCCTGACGGCGCTGGGCAACGGCCAGACGAGCGGTCTGCAATCGACGATCGACGGCGCATTCGAACAATATCGCAACGCGCTGAACAGTAGCGAGGGCGGCGTGGCCATGTTCGGTGGATCCCAAACCGACACCCCACCGTTCAAGCCCAAGGCACTTAGCGATCTCGTCGGATTGGCGCAGACCGATGCGTTCGCCAATGACAATGTCGTGGCATCGGCACGTATCGCGGACGGGGTTGATGTCCCTTATGGTGTCGGTGCAAGTGCCGCAGGCGGCGGTCTTTACACCGCATTCCAGTCTCTTGCCCTGGCAGGGCCGATCGGCGCGACGCTGACCGCAGCCCAAAAGACCGCCCTGACGTCCGTAGTCGATCAATTGCAGACCGGCCTTGGATCGCTGCGCGCGGTGAACGCTGAAAATGGCCGCCGGACCACGCAAGTTGAATCGATGATCAATAGCGGCGACCAGCGGACGACGTTGCTCACCGGGGTGATCGGCGCGAATGAGGACGCCGATCTGGGCCAAGTTGCGACCGATATCTCGCAGCAAAAGACGATCCTGGAGGCGAGCTATTCAGTGTTTTCGCAGCTCGCCGGTCTGAGCCTTGTGCAATATCTGAAATAACCGCGACAGACCCGCGGTCTTCGCCGATATATCCATCGGCGAAGGCCGCGATGCTCGCTAACCCGGGGTGGAGGCGAGCAAGTCCGCGTAGACGCCCGCCGGGCTGGCCGACGGGATCGCCGCCATTGCCGCACTGATCTGTGCAGAATCGATCTTCCCGACCGGGCTGGTCAGCACATCGAACACCCCTGCACTGGGCAATGTCGCAAAAGCCGCCTGATAGCGCGCCCGCAGCGCTTGCAGCTTGTCTTCCCGACCGATCATCGCCAGCGCGATTGCATGGCGAAGGATGGTGGCCTGCGCCACCTCGCTCAATCCCACTTTGGTCGGTAGCGACGCCCCCGTCACGGTGGCCAATGCATTCCAGTCACGCCGCCGCCACAGGATTTCCGCACGGATCGCGGCACCGTCGGGCACTTCAGCAAGCGCCGCAAAAGCCGCGTCGGTCTTGCCCAGCAATGCCAGCGCCACCGCCTCGACACGCTGGCGATCCCAAACCATCGCGGGGGAATAGGTTGGCCCGCTACTGTTCCGCAAAGCCTCGATCGCCTTGGCGGGGTCGCCCGCCAGAATGCGCAACGTGGCGACGCGCACCGACAACGGCCCTTTGGCGACATCGCTGGCCCGCGCGGTAAGTTGATATTGGAGCAGTTCGGCCGCCCGCGCATACAGGCCCGCTGCCTGAAGCCGATCGGCCAGATGCACTGCCAGCAGGTCCCCGTCAGCGCCCGCCGGAGTAAGCTCGCGATAGTCCCAGAACAGGCCCGCCACGTCGGGCAAGGCCATCTTCGAATCCGGGGCGAGCATCGCGGTGAGCGATTGTTGAAGCTGCGAGAGGATTGGTCCCGCCCCTGCGCCGAGATTGCAGTAGCGCAGCAAGGTCGATCCTGTGCGCAACATCGCAACCGGATCATGCGCTGCTTGCGCTTGGGCAAATTCGACTTTCAGAATGCGACGTTCGAGATCGTCACCGCGCCAGCCGAAACGCATCGCACTAAGCTGTCGAACGGCCGCCGCTGGCGCGATCCGACGCTGTGCGATGCCAACCGTCGCCAGGCCCAATGCTGCCTCAACGCGTTGCCCGCGATCTGCCGCGGCACCTACCCTCTCGAACTGGCGACGGGCATGGCCAAAATCGGCCTTCCCCAAATAGGCACGGCCACGCAGGATGCTGGCCTCGGCGCCCGCATCCTGTCGTTTCAGCCAGTGCAGCGCCTGCGACCAACGACCGTCGTCGAGCGCGGCCCGGATTGCTGCCAGGGCAAAGGGGCGTCGCTCAAGGGATGGGCGATGGTTGATCGTCGGCAACGCGCAATGCACCTCTGCCAAAGCGCCGCCCGGATTGCCCGCATTCTCTTGAGCCCGTAATCGCCAAGCGCAGGCTTCGGCATTGCCCAACAAGGCCGGGCCGGAAAGAGCGGACAGTGCTTCGCCAGTCCGACCGAGCCCCGCCAACGTCGCGCCGCGCGCCAGTTGGAAGGCGGGTACCAACAGCAGATCGGGATCATCGGCGGCCATCACCTGCAGTATGCCGAGCGCTTCGGGATAGCGCATTTTGCCGATCAGGCTGCGCACTTGGACCCAGCGCGCCGCTTGCCGCGTAGCCGGCGTTGCGCGCGCCAAGGACGCCCACGCGTCCGCTTCGGGCTGCACGGCCCATGCAGCGCCATCGGCGAATGCGGGCTGTGCGGCCAGGATCGGGGCAAACCCTCGAAAGCGCGGGGGGCGCGGCAACTGCGTCGTCGCATTCGCCGCAGATGCCGCTGCGGAAGGCGCGGCGGTCGCCACCGGCCCGGGCGACGCCGGTGCAGTGGCAGGCGTTGCGGCAAGGGGCGTGGCGGTCGCCGAAGCGAGCGCGAGCAGCGAGACCAGTCGCATCAACGCGCCAGCAACACGGCACCGAGGCCGGCACCGCCCAGGGCGCAGCCCATACAAAAAATCAGCGACGGTACCATCATCCCGCGCTTGACCGGCCCAGATCCGGTTTGGAGGTTCGGCGTGGCGACCACGTCGCCGGCGCGCAAGGGTGCCCCGGTCGACGCTGTGGCTGCCGCTGCCGCCGTTGCGTCGCGGCTGGCAACCACGCGGACGCGACTTGGTCGCTGATCATGACTCATGGTGATACGCCTCTTCCTTTATTGTTCTATTATAGAGGAAGCGTGTCGCCCGCAGTCGTCGCGGCGACACGCGCCGGAGACATCATGCGCCAACGTTTCGCCCGAGCCATTGCCGCACTGCCAATCGTGATCGCCAGCACCGGCGCGTCCGGCGGCGCGAGCGAGCCCGCCCACGCGGCACCGCAATATGTCGCACTCGACCCCTTCGTCGTACCGATCGTGGACTCGGATCGCTTGACCGGCAATTTGCGGCTCAAGCTCGTCCTCGACGCCGGAGATGCAGCCACTGCCGAGAAGATGAAGCTGCGCCTGCCGATATTGCGCCAGGCCGCGATGGGCGGCGCGATCGACTTTGCGCGCTTGCATGCGTCGCCTTTCTTGCCGGTCAATGCGGAACTGTTGGAAGGGAATTTGACAGCCGCCATGGCTGGCCCCGATCTCGGCCATGCGCGGGTGCTGATCACGGAGGTGTCGGCGACGACCGGCTGACCGGTTGCGCGGCGCGCACCGGCCCCTTTGTAACACCGGCACCCGGCTTCTTGCCCGCATTTGCATTGCGGCGCGCCAAGGCCATGCTCAAATTGGCGGCCCCTTGCGGCGTCATGCTCGCCAAGATCAGCGCGGTCGAACGATCCCGCATTTTTTGTGCCACCTGCATCTGCACATCCATTTCGAGTTGTTCGAAAACAACCGCGGCACGGGCAGGCTTCATCGCCTGATAGATCCGCGCCAGATTGTCATATTGCGGTGCGCTCGGCGCGGCCGCGTCAGCGACGGCGGGCTTTGCGGCGGTCGCCGCCTCCTGTCGCGCGGCCATATCAGCTTTCAACCGCGCCTCCGCCGCGCGCGCGGCCTGTTCGCGCATGTCCAGCGCGCGGTTGCGCTTCTTGGTCGCGGCGTCGCGCGCGCCAAGATCGCCCTGGATGGCGCTGCCCAAACGCGTGGGTTGCGGCTGATCCGCCAATGCTGGCAGCGCGGCGGTAACACCGTTGGCAAAGATCGACAGCCCGGCGGCCATGGCGGTCATCACGAGCAATGAGGGGCGACCCATCAGGCGTCCGCCCCAATATAGGCCGCCAGAGTACGTTCGGCATGGGCGCGCTGGTTGGCGGCAGACGTTGCCTCTACGATCCTGTCGGCGGCAGCGTCGGCGATCTCGATGATGATCCGCAATTCATCGCTCAGCTTGCGGGCATCTTCCGAGCAGCGTCCATTGGCGGCAATGCCATGCGACAGCATCGTCTTCATTTCCGACAGCACGGTCTTCGCGCGCTCGGTCGAAGCGTCCAGTGCCGCCACAACGTCGGACAGCGGCGCATTGCGCATCGCCTTCAGGCTGCGCATCATCCGGACGCTCTGGATCAGGACCGCCGCACAGAACAGCGCGGTGGCGATATTGGTACAGGCGACGAAATTCATCATGCGCACTCCTGGTACGGGCTTCGGGATATAGCGGTGATAAGGCGGACGGCCATCTTGCCGCTGCGCTGCCCGATCTGGGCGCGCCCGAGCGGAACGCCACCGCATCGCAGTTCCAGCGGCGTGTCCGGGCTCTGCGACAGATTGACGACATCCCCTACCGCAAGGCCACGCAATTTATCGAGGGACATCGCCGCTTCGCCGAGCACGACATCGAGCGAGATGTCGGTCTTGCTGATTTCGGAGACCATATGCTCTTCCCAAATATGGTCGCGCCCGCTCTTCTCGCCCATGAAGCGCTGCAACAACTTTTCGCGCACCGGCTCGAGCGTGGCATAGGGGAGCAGCATCGAGAATTTGCCGCCACGACCGTCCATGTCGACCCGGAAGGTCGCCACCGCGCAGATATTACTGTTTCCTGCGATGGCCGCGAAGCGCGGGTTGGTCTCGATCCGCTCCAAACCCATGGTGATTGGCTCGATCGGTGCGAAGGCTTCCGAAAAGTCGGCAAGCGCCAGATCCAGCATACGTGACACCAGCTTGGTCTCGATCGTGGTGAAGGCGCGGCCGTCGATCAATACCGGCGCACTGCCCCCGCGACCGCCGAGCAGGGCATCGACGACGGCGTAGATCAGGCCGGACTCGACCGTGACGAGCCCGTAATTCTCCCATTCGTGAATGTGGAAGACACCAATCATGGCAGGCAATGCAACGCGCCCTACGAACTCGCCAAAGCGCGTCGAAGTAACCTCCTCCAGACTGACCTCGATCGCGTCAGAGGTCAGATTGCGCATCGAGCTGGAAAAGGCGCGCACCACACGGTCGCACACCACCTCCAGCATCGGCAGCCGTTCATGCGCGATAACCCGCGATTCCAGTACCGCGCGCAGGCCCTTCTTGGCCTCTTGCGGGACACCGATATCGCCGAACATCGCATCGATGGCGGCTTGATCGAAAGTGCCGTCGCCCAATACCGCCCCACCCATGGGGACATCGGGAAGGTCGAATTCCTCGAAATCGTCGCTCATTGCTGCACCAGGTCTTCGATCAGCACGTCCTTGACCGATCCTTCCCCAAGCGCGCCGGTCGTGCGCACCAGCAGTTCCTCCTTCACGCGAAACACCGCTGCCGAACCGGCAAGGTCCTCCGGGCGCAATTCCCGCAGGAACGGCTGATACGCGTCGAGCACCAGCGGCAGGCCTGCCTTGATCGCGTCATCCTTCATCGTGCCGGGCACGAGCATGACGTGCACCTTCAGAAAGCGGGCCGCACCGTCCGGCGAGCGGATGTTGACGACCATTGCCGGAATATCGACAAACTTTACGCCTTCTTCTCCACCGCCGTGCTTGGCCGCCTCGGCTTTGGCCGCCTCAGCTTTGGCGGCCTCCGCTTTCGGGTCGCTCTTGCCCCCCAACAGGAAGAAGGCCGCACCACCGCCTGCCAGCAGCAGCAAGACGATTGCCGCAACGATGATCAGCAGCTTCTTCTTGCCCGCCTTGGGCGCTGCGGGGGCCGCACCCTCCTCGCCTTCTTCGCTCGTTGTGACGTTCGGTTCCGACAAGGCCCTAATCCCCATGATTGTTTCGCCGCGCGGTCAACCCGCTGGGCAATTCCATCCTATTATAGGATCAATGGGCGGCAATTTCTGCCTAGTGGTCCAGATCGACAAAGATTTTGAAAGCAACCGCTGATGGATGTCTCTTCCTATGTGCTGCTAAGCCACGAGCAGGCGTTGCGACGTCGGCTCGACGTTGCGGCGAACAACATGGCCAACATCTCGACCGTGGGCTTCAAGCGCGAACAGCCGGTATTCCACGATTATGTCGAGCATGCCGACCAGGCGGTGACCGAAGACGCGAAAACAACCGCGTTCGTGCTGGATTACGGCGCAACGCACGACACTACGGCAGGTGCGTTTCAGGCCACGGGCAATCCGCTCGACGTAATGATCGACGGCCCAGGATATCTTGCGGTCGAAGCCCCGGGTGGGGCGACCGCTTACACCCGCGCGGGGCTAATCCATGTGCTGCCGTCGGGCGATTTGGGCACGATCAGCGGGCAGCGACTGCTCGGCGAAGGCGGCAAGCCGATCAATATTCCCCTAGAAGATGCCGGCAACCTTTCGGTTGCGGCCGATGGCACCGTGTCGGGAAAGACCGGCCAGCTTGGACGCATCGCGGTTACCGTCTTCCCCAGCGAAGCCGGCGTAACCCCGCGCGGGGACGGGCTGATGACCGCGACCGGCGGGCGCGAACTTCCGGCAGCCGAAACCAAGTTGCGCAGCGGTGGCGTCGAAGGATCGAATGTCCAACCGATCAGCGAAACCGCCGACATGGTCGAGATTTTGCGCGCGTACCAATCCAGCCAGCAAATGTCCCAGAGCATGACCGACATGCGCCGCAAGGCGATCGATCAACTCGGCAAGATCGGCTGATCCCCCACCCCACTTCCTTGAGTGAAAGGCCCATATCATGCGCTCTCTTTCGATCGCCGCGACTGGCATGCTCGCGCAACAGACCAACGTCGACGTGATTTCAAACAACATCGCCAACATGAACACGGCCGCTTTCAAACGGCAGCGCGCAGAGTTTCAGGACTTGCTGTATCAGGAGGTTTCGCGTCCGGGCTCGGCCTCCGGCGGCGCAGATGCGAAGATCCCGTCAGGCATTCAGATCGGCGCGGGTGTCAAAACCGGCGGCGTCTACCGGATCCTCGAACAGGGCGCGTTGACGCAGACCAGCAATCCGCAGGACGTGGCGATCCAGGGCAAGGGCTATTTCCAGGTCACGCTTCCCTCGGGCGAAACGGGTTATACGCGCGATGGCAGCTTCCAGATTTCCGACCAGGGCGAGCTGGTGACGCAGGATGGCTATGCCGTTCAGCCTGGCATCACGCTCCCGCAGGGTGCCGTGGATTTCAATATTTCCAAGACCGGCGAGGTTCAGGTCACCCTGTCGGGCAACCCCACCCCGCAAACGATCGGCCAAATTCAGCTTGCGTCCTTCATCAACGAATCCGGACTGGAGGCGAAGGGCGGCAACCTGTTCCTGGAAACCAATGCGTCCGGCAAGCCCACCGCCGCCAACCCTGGCGAGCCGGGTTTTGGTACGCTGAGCCAGGGTTTCATCGAAGCCTCGAACGTCAATCCCGTCTCGGAAATCACCGCGCTCATCAGTGCCCAGCGTGCCTATGAGATGAACAGTCGCGTGGTGAAGACGGCTGACGAAATGCTCTCCACTACGGCGCAGATGCGATGAGCATGCCCCTCGGTCGCGCGGTACTCTTTGCGCTGCTGGCGTCTGCGCCGGCCATCGCCTGGGCGCAGCCGCCCGAGGCGGTCCGGGTCGCAGTGCTCGACCATCCGATCGCGCGCGGCGACGTGCTGGCCCTGGCCGACTTTACCGAGGATCAGCGTCCTGCGGCACAGGCACGCATGGCGCTGCCGCCGCGCGATTGTGCCGGGCTCGAAGCGCGTCGCGCGCTTCCTTCGGGATCCATCGTCATGGCGTCCGACCTGATGCCGCAGCAGCTCGTTCGTCGCGGGGAGCCCGTGATGATCCGCGTGGTCAGCGGTGGCCTGACGATTTCCGCCAGCGGGCGTGCGCTTGCCAGCGGGGCGAAGGGCGAGATGGTGCGTGTCGTCACCAACACCACCAGCCGAACCCTCGACGGCATCGTCGACGGCACCGGTTCGGTCCGCATCGTCGCACCTTGAAGAACGATCCGATCCGCCTTCCACCTTCGGCCGAACCGAAAGAACCGCTATGAAAAAGACTCTTGCGCTGCTTCTCCTCGCCAGCACCCTCGCCGGATGCGGCATACCCGGTCGCCTGGCCAGTGTTGGCAAGGCACCGAAGCTCAGCCCCGCCGGTGCCGACGATGGCCCGGCGCTGGAGCCATCGCTCTCGGCCCCGTCCGATCGGCGCGGCCAGGCCCGTTCGGCCACGACCCCGCCGCCGGCACCCAATGCGTCGCTCTTTCGCACCGGCGCGGGTGCGTTCTTCCACGACCAGCGCGCCTCGCAAAAGGGCGACATCCTGACCATCCGCATCAACATCGCGGACAAAGCGGACTTGGGCAACGCAACGACCCGCACCCGCGGCGGTACCGAAACCAGCGGCATCAGCGCCTTGTTGGGGCTACAGAACCCGCTGACCAAAATTCTGCCCGGGCAAGTCGACCCGTCGAAGCTGGTCGATACCAAATCGACCTCAGGCTATAACGGTGCCGGCACGGTTGCGCGATCCGAAACGATCAACATGACGATGGCGGCGATCGTCACCGATGTGATGCCCAACGGCAACCTGATGATCCGCGGGCGCCAGGAAGTGCGGGTCAATTTCGAAATGCGCGAGTTGATCGTAACCGGCATCGTCCGGCCGCAAGACATTGGTCGCGACAACAGCATTCCGCACACCCAGATCGCCGAAGCGCGCATCATCTATGGCGGCAAGGGTCAGTTGACCGACGCGCAACAGGCACGTTGGGGCCAGCAGATTTATGACGCGCTGTTCCCTTTCTGATATCCCTAATATTTTGTTTTATTTCTGATGCTTCCATCGCCGATTCGCTCGTTTTCCCGCACGCGGGAAGGCGGGCCAATTGCGTCGCGATGACCATGGCCGCGCCTTCATCTTTTGGTAACCTTCAATAAATTGCCATTCGATTTTGGTAATCCAATAACTTTCCCAGAATGGAGAGGTGAGCGGCATTTCTCGCCGAACATCGCCGGGGTGGCGTCTAGCCCCAGGCCGCAGAATGCGGCTCTCAATCCTAGAAGGAAATTACAATGAGCTTTTCGGTAAACACCAACGTCGGCGCAATGACGGCTCTCCAGAGCCTGAGTGCGACCGGCAAGTCCCTCGCGACGACCCAAACCCGCATCACGACCGGCCTGGCCGTTTCCTCGACCAAGGACGACTCGGCTTCGTACACGATCGCCCAAGGCCTTCGTGGTGACGTGGGCAGCCTGAAGTCCGTCAGTTCCTCGCTCAGCCGCGCCAAGAGCGTTGTTGACGTGGCGACTGCCGGTGCCGAGCAGATCTCGGATCTGGTCAACCAGATGAAGGCCAAGGCAACGACCGCCAGCGACACCGGCCTTGATGCCGCCAGCCTGTCCGCCAACGCAAAAGACTTCACTGCGTTGAAGGATCAGATCTCGACGGTCATCGCCTCCTCGTCGTTCAACGGTACGAACCTCCTGTCGAGCGTTTCGGCGGGCACCGTCAAGGCCCTGCAGTCGACCGACACGACCGCATCGACCCTCGACGTCGCCAACCAGGACTTCGAAACAGGCGTCACGACGGCGATTGGTTCCACCTTCACGACCGCTGCGGGCGCGAAGACCATGGTAACGACGCTCAACACCGTGTCCGACACGATCAACGCAAGCCTCAGCACGCTGGGTTCGGCTTCGCGCAAGATCGACAGCCAGATGACCTTCGTCAGCAAGCTGTCGGACACGATCACGACGGGCATCGGCAATCTCGTCGATGCGGATCTGGCCAAGGAGTCTGCAAATCTGCAGGCACTGCAGGTCAAGCAGCAGCTCGGTGTGCAGGCGCTTTCGATCGCCAACCAGGCACCGCAGGCGATCACGTCGCTGTTCCGTTAAGAGAGATCAGCGGCCGCGTATCTGGTCGCTGCACTGGGGCCGACGGGGGAAACCACGTCGGCCCCTTTTCTTTTTTACCCTGCGTTTCATCGGTCGCGGCGACCGAATGCGGGCGCGATCCCCGCTATAATGGAACAAGGATAACAGGAGTTTGAGCATTGTCGCTGCGCATTAGAGAGATAGCCGACGGGCTGGGCAGCAGGCTCCGTGTAACGGCCGAAGATCGCCATGCGGGCAGCCTGGTAATCCTGGAACGGGGTGACTTGAGCAACGGCACGCGAGCGCTCCTGGATCGCTATGGTGCCGAGGTCTTGCGTGCCTTTTTGATGGCCGCCCGGTTGTCCCTGTCGGGCGGACTTCCCGACGAAATCGTCGGGGGCCCCTTTGCGACCCAATTTCGGCTGGTGGTCGATCCCGTCGTCAATCTGGCGCTGACCCAGGATGGCGGCCTCGTCGCCCTGGATATTCCGGCATCGCTGTGGGACCGGCTGTATGCCGAGCTTTGCCTTATCTCGGCCCATACCAGCGAAGGGTTGCGCGCCTCTACACGCCCGACACGCTACAATTAGGCCCTGGCCGGTCGCGGTCGCGCTGTGTGGTGGTTTCGTCTTGCACGATCGCCCGCTAAGACCGCAGACATGCTCCGCGCCTTCCTCCTCGCGATTGGCCAGATTGGCGACCGCGCATTCGCTGCGGTCTTCCTCAAGTCGCTCGCGGTGACCTTGGCGCTATTGGCGGGGTTCGGCGGAGCGCTGTGGTATGGCGCAACCAGGCTGGCGACATGGCTGGGCTGGGGTGCGAACGTCGGCGGGCTGCTGGGCGCGGTCGCATTGCTGGCAGGGTTCGGGCTTGGCTGGCTGCTGTTCCGCGTGATCGCGGTCGCGGTGATGGGCGTCTTTGCCGACGAGATCGTGATCGCGGTGGAGGCCAGACACTATCCCGCCGCCCTCGCCACCGCGCGAACCGTACCGCTGGCACGCGGCATTGCGCTCGGCTGGCAATCGGCAGTGCGTGCTATCCTCGTCAATCTCGCGCTTGCACCGATCTACGTCGCATTGCTGGTCACGGGCGTGGGCACGTGGCTGCTGTTCTTCCTGGTCAATGGTTGGCTGCTGGGTCAGGATCTCGGGGCGATGGTCGCTGCGCGCCACATCCCCGATGCGATGATGCGAGACTGGCGCAAGACGGGAGCAGTCGATCGCTTCGCGCTGGGGGTTGCCGGCACCGCCCTGTTCATGGTTCCCGTGCTCAACCTGTTCGCGCCGATCCTTGGCGCGGCGATGGCGACCCATCTGTTCCATGCGGGGCGAAACACATGAAGGCTCTTGGCGCTTTGGCAGCGGCACTGCTGGTCGCGGGCTGCGCGACCACCGGGACACCGGCCCCCAGCACGGTACGCCCGCCGCTCATCCCGATCCCGACCGGAACCACCGGGCTTGACCGAGTTCTGGGAACGAATGCCGCCAATCTGACGCGGATGTTCGGGGCCCCGGTCGCCGACATCCGCGAAGGCACCGCGCGCAAGCTGCAGTTCGGCAATGCGACCTGTGTGCTCGACACCTATCTGTACCCCAAAGGCAACGCCGAGCCTGTCGTCACCTATCTGGATGCGCGCCAGACCGACGGATCGCCGATCGACCGCGCAAGCTGCGTCGGGGCGTTGCAGGCGGGACGACGGAAATAGCGCGCGCCTAAGCCAGCCGCGCCAGCGCCCATCCCGCAGCTTCCGCCACCACGGCATTGGGATCATCAAGCAGCCGCGCGACCGGCGCGCGTAGCGTAGCATCGCCGCTATTGCCCGCCGCGATCAGGCAATTGCGCATCATCCGGTCGCGGCCGATGCGCTTGATCGGCGAGCCCGAAAACACCTGGCGGAAAGCCGCGTCGTCGAGCGCAAGCAGATCCGCCAGTGCCGGTGCCGCCAGTTCGGCACGCGGCCGAAAGGCGCGGTTGGCATGCGCGGCCTCGGCAAACTTGTTCCACGGGCACACCGCCAGGCAATCATCGCAGCCATAGATGCGGTTGCCGATGCTCTCGCGAAATTCGTGCGGGATCGGCCCGGCATGTTCGATCGTGAGGTAGGAAATGCAGCGGCGCGCATCGAGCCGGTACGGTGCGGGAAAGGCGTCGGTCGGGCACGCACGCTGGCACGCGTCACACGAGCCGCAGCGGTCGCGCTCATGCGCCTCCTCTCCCCCGAATGCAGCCAGCTCCAGCGTCGTGTAAATCGCCCCCAGGAACAGCCAGCTCCCCTCGTGGCGGCTTACCAGATTGGTATGCTTACCCTGCCAGCCTAGCCCCGCCGCCGCCGCCAGCGGCTTTTCCATCACTGGCGCGGTATCGACGAACACTTTGACGTCGATGCCCGGCACCTCCCCCACCAGCCAGCGGGCAAGTGCCTTCAGCGCGCGTTTGACGACGTCGTGATAATCGCTGCCCTGCGCATAGGTCGATATCCGCCCGACGCCGCCCTCCCCGGCCAGCGCCAGCGGATCGCGCGCGGGGGCGTAGCTCATCCCCAGCGCAATGACGCTGCGCACCTCGGGCCACAGGCCAGCGGGGGATTCGCGGTGATGCGCCCGCGCCTCCATCCAGATCATTTCGCCATGCCGCCCCTCGGCCAGCCATTGACGCAGCCGCGCCGCCGTCTCGGGCGCGGCATCGGCGGAGGCGACGCCACAGGCGGCGAACCCACATTCGGACGCCTTCGCCACCAGGCGGGCATGGAGTGACTTGTCGAACTGCACCACCACCCGCTACCACGGGCATTGCCCAACAGGGAATTGGGCTGAAACAGGGAATTGGTGTTGGGGCAGGAATTCGCGGTCCGCGCATCGGGCCTGGTCAAGCGCTTCGGCGACCGGCGCGTCGTCGATGGGGTCGATATCGCGGTGCCAACGGGCACGATCTACGGCGTGCTCGGCCCCAATGGCGCAGGCAAGACCACCACGCTGCGGATGCTGCTCGGCATTATCGAGCCCGACGGCGGAACGCGCACGCTGCTCGGCCACGATCGCCCGCGCGAGGCGAGCGACCGCGTCGGCTATTTGCCCGAAGAACGCGGCCTGTATCCCGCGATGCGCGCCAAGGATGCGATCGCCTTCATGGGCGCGTTGCGCGGGCTCGATCTCAAGACCGGACGCAAGCGTGCGGTGGCGCTGCTCGAAGCCGCCGGGCTTGGCCACGCGGTCGACACCAAGATCCGCAAATTGTCGAAGGGCATGGCACAACTTGTGCAATTGCTGGGCGCTGTCGTGCATCAGCCCGATCTGCTGGTGCTCGACGAACCCTTTTCCGGGCTCGACCCGGTCAATCAGGAACGGCTGGAAGCGCTGATCCTCGCCGAGCGCGATCGCGGGGCGACGGTGCTGTTCTCCACGCATGTGATGGCCCATGCCGAGCGGTTGTGCGACCGGCTCGCGATTATCGCGGGCGGAAAGCGGCGCTTCGAGGGCACCGTGGCCGAAGCGCGCGGCCTGCTGCCGATGCGCGCGCATTATGTGCCCGAACGCGACGACGCCGCCATCGCCGCGCATCTGCCGCACGACGCCACGCATGATGCGCAAGGGTGGCATTTCGAAGTGCCCGAGGGCGGGGTCGAGCAAGCGCTCAGTCGGCTGATCGGCGCGGGCCACGGCATTGCTGGGCTCTCGATCGAACGCCCCGGCCTGCACGATGCCTTCGTCCGCATCGTCGGCAAGGCCGCTCTGGAGCAAGGCCAATGAGCAAGCTGCCGCGCATCATCCGCCAGACTCTCACCATCGCCCGGCGCGATTTCGTGGCGACGGTGTTCACCCCCACCTTCCTGCTGTTCCTGCTCTCGCCGCTGTTCACGATCGGCTTCGGTCTGGTCGGCGGGATGGGCGCGTCGAGCGTGGCCAGCGGATCGACCGACAAGACCCGAATCGTCGCGATCGTCGCACCCGCGCAGCAGGCGGCGATGCGCGCCGCCGACGCACGGCTGCGCGCGATGTTCCCGCGCGGGGATCGTCCCGCCACGCTGACGCTGGAAAATCCGACGGCCGACCCGCAGGCACAGGCGCGCGCGGCCTTCACCGTGCGCAAGGGGGCGGATGTCTCCGCCGCCTTGTTCGGCGATCTTGCCCACCCGACGATCCTCTACGATGGCCAGGGGCGCGGCGATGCCCGCTATATGGCGGCGCTGGCCGAGGCGACGCTGCGCACCAATCCTGCGCAGACCGCGCCGCTCAGCACCGCGACGCTGACCTCGATCGCGCGCATCGCGCCGACCGAGGGCGGGCACAAGCAGGCGGCGTTCATCGCCGTTATCGGCATCTTCTTCCTGACGCTGCTGCTCGCGGGCCAGGCAGTCGGCACGATGATGGAGGAACGCAGCAACAAGGTGATCGAGGTGCTCGCCGCTGCCGTGCCGCTGGAGGCGGTGTTCTTCGGCAAGCTGCTCGGCATGTTCGGGTCGGCGCTGCTGTTCGTCGCCTTCTGGGCGACTTTGGTCAGCCAGGTCGGTGGCATCCTGCCCGCGCAATATGCCGGCGCGATCGGCCAGATCGGTCCGGCAGTCGGGGTGCCGATGTTCTTCACGCTGTTCTTCGCCTATTTCGCGATGGCCTATCTGCTGCTCGGTGCGGTGTTCCTCGGCGCGGGCGCGCAAGCCTCGACCCCGCGCGAATTGCAAATGCTGTCGCTGCCGATCACCATCATCCAGGTCGCGATGTTCGGGCTCGCGCTAAAGGCAATCGGCGCACCCGAGGCTGCAACGACGCGCTTTATCGAGCTGTTTCCGCTGAGCTCGCCTTACGCAATGGCGGCGCGCGCGGCCGACAAGCCCGACCTGTGGCCACACGTAGCAGCGCTCGGCTGGCAGGCTTTGTGGGTGGCGATCGCGATCACGATCGGCGCGCGGGCATTCCGGCGCGGCGTCCTCAAATCGGGTAGCGGAGGACCGCTGTTCCGACGGCGAAACCCTGTTGACATGAGTGTCAGTTAGGGCTTTTCTCTCTCCATAAAAAGACAGGAGAGTGATGATGGCGACTCTGGCACCCGAAGCACCCGTGCGCGCGGTCGATCCGCTCGATGTCAGCCGTCCCGAACTCTATCGCGACGACGTTTGGCAAGCACCGTTCCGCGAGTTGCGCGCGACATCGCCGGTCCACCGCGTCGAGCATTCGGACTTCGGCCCCTATTGGTCGGTTTCCACCTACAAGCCGATCATCACGGTCGAATCGCTGCCCGATCTGTATTCGTCGCAGGCCGGCGGCATTACGCTCGCCGACTTCATCGAAAATAACCCGACCGACGTGCGGATGCCGATGTTCATTGCGATGGACCGTCCGAAACATACCGGGCAGCGCCGCACCGTCGCCCCTGCCTTCACGCCTTCCGAAATGGTGCGGATGAGCGACAATATCCGCACGCGCACGTCCGAAATTCTCGACTCGCTCGACTGGAATACGCCGTTCGACTGGGTCGATACCGTTTCGGTGGAGCTGACCACGCAGATGCTGGCGATCCTGTTCGATTTTCCGTGGGAGGAACGCCGCAAGCTGACCTTCTGGTCGGACTGGGCGGGCGACATCGAGCTCGCCAAGAATGACGAACTGCGCCTCGAACGGCTGAAGCACATGTATGAATGCGGTGCCTATTTTCAGAATTTGTGGAACGCCAAGGTCGGCAAGGATCCGACCCCCGATCTCATTTCGATGATGATCCATTCCGACGCGATGGCCGAGATGGATCAGATGGAGTTTCTCGGAAACCTGATCCTGCTGATCGTTGGCGGCAACGACACCACCCGCAACACCATGAGCGCGGTCGCCTACGGTCTCGACCAATTCCCCGACCAGCGCGCGAAGCTCGAGGCCGACCCATCGCTGATCCACAATGCCGTGCAGGAAGTGATCCGCTGGCAAACGCCGCTCGCGCATATGCGCCGCACCGCCACCGCCGATACCGAATTGGAGGGGCAACAGATCAAGGCCGGCGACAAATTGGCCTTGTGGTATCTGTCGGCCAATCGTGACGAGAGCGTGTTCGAGAATGCCGACCAAATCATCGTCGATCGTGCGAATGCGCGTCGGCACTTGGCGTTCGGGCACGGCATCCATCGCTGCGTTGGCGCACGCCTCGCCGAATTGCAGGTTTCGGTGTTGCTGGAAGAGATGGCCAAGCGGCGGATGCGCGTAAACGTGCTCGGCGAGCCCGAGCGCGTTGCCGCCTGTTTCGTCCATGGCTATCGCAAGTTGCCGGTCGAGATCAGCCGGTACTGACCGCGCGGACGCGCGGACGTTGCCCTGCGGCCCAGCCGAACCAGGCGACCGCAGCGCCCGCGGCCAGGCCGGTGAGCAGTAACGGTGCCACCGGCAACAGCGCGAGCGAGCGATAGGCCGCGTCCCAGCCATAAGTCGCGCCGAGCGTGTCGAACACTATCGTCTGTACCAGCAGCACCGCACCAGCGACCGCAAAGGGTTTGCCGTGGCGCGGCGCGCTGACATAGAGCCATGCGGTCAGGGCGAGCGCGACCACGCTCGACAGGCGCACCGACCAGGCGAACAGCGCGAAATCGTGCGGGCCGTGAATGACCAACCCCGGCACGAACCCAGCGAATACCCGGCCGACAATCGGCATGATCAGCGGCAGAGGCGTCGCGAGCAGATACCGCGCGTGCAACTGTACTCGGCCGCGTTCGGCCAGCGCGTGGTAATAGAGATAGCCCAGCAGCAGCGTCGAAATGAGATCCATCGTCGCGAGCCGTGCGCCATAAATCTGGTAGAAGGGGTCACCTGCGGCGGTTGCGGCGGCCATGCTCCAGATCACCCCCGCGCTGCCGGCGAAAAACACCGGAAAGAGCACGAGGCTCGCCATCCCTCCACGGCGATGCAGCGCCATCTGCCGCGCATGCGCCGACCAGCTTTGCACGCCGAGCAGGATCAGCCACAAGGTCGCGCTGATGCCGTGGAGATGAAAGCCCCAGGGTGCCTTTGCCAATATCGAAAAATAGCCCGGCCAAAAGCCGATCACGGTCAGCGCGAGTAGCGCGGCGAGCCAATACGGCGCGTAGCGGAACGGCATCGGTTTTCCCCCGCATGCCCCCGCATGCCGGTCGGAGGATGCAGATCGGCATCTGCCGAGTCAAACCATCATTGCTCAGTTCGGCTTGGCGATCGCTTCCGCTACCACCGGCTCGCCCGCGCCTGAGCAATCGCCATTTTCTCGCGCGATTGCCGCTGGCTTCTTGCGTCCCATCGTCCAGTTGGCCTGCATCCGAACGCGTGGATTGGGCGCGCACCAGATTTCACCGGTCTCGTTGATCGCGGTGACCCAGATGAGGTTATGCTCCTGGCCGTAATCGATCACGGCGAAGGCGTAGCCTGCGCCCTTGTCGAGGACATGCACCGGAAGCGGCGGATCGAGTTGCTGCATCGTCATATGCCAAAAGCGCGCGAGATTGCAGGCGGTTCCGGGCGCAGTGCATCCATCGGGGGAAAGCTGCGTAACTATTGTGTCGCCGCACACGTATAGCCACATGACGTTCGAGAGAGGACCCTATCAATGCCCGCCCTGATGCCCCATCGCCGCCAATTCCTCAGCCTCGCCGGCACCGGTGCCGCAGCGATCGCCCTATTCGGTTGCAAAGGTGCCACGGCCAGCCCGCCCGAGCATTTCGAGGTCGTGTTGAGCGACGCTGCGTGGCGGAAGAAGCTGTCGCCCGCCGCTTATGCCGTGCTGCGCCACGAAAGCACCGAAACCCCCTTCACCAGCCCGCTCAACAGCGAACATCGCGCGGGCATTTTTTCCTGCGCGGGCTGTGCGCTCCCTGCTTTCTCGTCGAAAACCAAGTTCGACAGCGGCACGGGCTGGCCAAGCTTCTGGGCCCCGTTGCCGAATGCAGTGCGCACCCGCGCGGACAGCTCGCTTGGCTTCACGCGCACCGAGGTGCATTGTCGCCGCTGCGGTGGACATCTTGGTCATGTGTTCGACGATGGCCCGCAGCCCACGGGCAAGCGCTATTGCATGAACGGCGTGGCGCTTGGCTTCACCCCCGGCAAGGCATAACGCCGGGGACGTAGCGCGGATTGGCGGCTCAGAAGCGCGCCGACCCCTGGTTGAGCGAGGCCATCACGATCGGGGCCTTGGCAGTGCGGTCGACCGCATCGTCGCCCTGGTCGTTCAGCGGTGCATGTTCGGCGTAGATGAAGCCCTTGGTCGGATAGGCAGACGTACCAAGGCCACCCTGCGGACCGTACCAGACCTTAACGCGCGTCCAGTCGCCCTTCTCGGAGATGTCGATCGCGCGGACATCGCGCTCGACGCCGCCGCGGCGCGACCAATTGGCGTGGGTGAGCAGAACTTCGCGATCGCTGATCACTTCGCTGACCATTGCGACATGACCGAGGCGCATCCGGCCGGTCGAAGCAAAGGCCAGCACCGCGCCAACCTTGGGCGCATGACCGCGCGCATAGCGACCGGCGGCCTGGCACCACCAGGTGTTGGCATTGCCGCGGATCTCGATGCCAGAAATCATCCGGGCATAAGGCGCGCACTGCCAGAACTGGGCCATCGCTGGGGTCGCCGTCATCAGGGCGCAAGATACCACCAGCGCAAAACGCGCTGTCAAAGTCCGGATTGTCATGTGACCCCCTCAGGTCGCGATGAATTCGTTGAGTGTCTCAAAGCAGTTCATAGCGGGGTTGGAAACCCCGCCACGCGGCGAACGGAACCATTTCCGACGAAGTGAGTTTGTCGCACGATGGGTGGCTTTTCGCCGCTGCCGAAACAGTGCTTTCGGATGATGCCCGCTCGCCAACGGACCAGCACTCGGCTAAGAATCGGCCATGAACCGCAGCATCCTGGTGATCGCCCTGCTCTTGACCGCTTGCTCGCGGGAAGGCGCGTTCAGCAACGATCCGTCGCTTTATCAGAGCAATACCACGACCCTCACCCCTGGCGTGCAGGCCGTGCGTGTCGGTGACGGCGGCCCGGCATATCCGGCCTGCGCCAGTTCCGGCGTGGTCGTGAACGTGTCGCCCGAAGGCGAGGCCTATCTGCCGCTCCGCGCCGCCCCCTTTGCCGAGGCGCAGGAAGTCGCCCGGCTTGGCGAGGGCGCGAAGCTGTTCCTGTGTCAGCGCTCGCTCGACCAACGCTGGCAGGGCGTGGTGGTCGCGCCGACCGATTCCCCGCAACTGGATTGCGGGGTAGCGGCCACGCTGGCCAATGCGCGCCCCTATGCGGGGCCATGCAAATCGGGCTGGGTGTTGAGCAGCTTCGTCCGACCCGTAGCGGGTTAACCCCGCGCCGCCGAAACCAGCCGCGCATCATGGTCCGCGCGCCCGAACGGAAAGCGCGCATAGCAAAGCCCCGCCATCCCGTAAAAGGCGAGCTCCAGTGCGATAAACACGATTGTCAGCCGGTCGAGCGTCTCGGTCGGCACCATTCCCGGGCGCGCGCCCTGCGGAAATTGCGCAAACGCCAGAATTGCGCTGGCCATGAAGATGCCGAGCCCGCCAACCAGCTTCTGCACGAAGAACCCGCCGGCAAAGAACACGCCTTCGGATCGTTTGCCGGTGCGCACTTCGGATTCCTCCACCACATCCGACAGCATCGCCGCACCCAGGATGAAGGCCGACACACCGCACGCCGTATTGGCCGCAAAGATCGTCAGCAACACCGGCAGCAACAGCGGCGAGCCCGGCTCCGGAAACCAGCCCGCCAGCCGCAGCACGTAAGGGGACACCAGCAAAATCGCACTGCCGAACGATGCGATCATGCCGATGCGGGGTTTGTCGCCGCCTTTGGTCAGCGCAGGGGCCAGAAAGAACGCTCCCAGCGCCCCGATCATCAGCGCCAGCGACAGCCAATTGAAATCGCCGCCCGCAAATTGCCAGACGAACTGATACATATAGGTCGAAAGCGCGAACGACACGCCTTGCGCTGTATAAGCGAACACGCCTGCCGCCATCAGGATCAAAAACCCCCGATTGCGGACGGTCCGGAGAAAGTCGGCAAAATGCTCGGCCAGCGTCTCCTGCGATTTCGGGATTTGCGGTAGCAGCGGAATTTCATGGTGTAGCCCGATCGACGACACCACGATCGATACCGCCATCACCACCGCCGCCAGCGTCGCCATGCCGGCATAGCCATTGCGGTTGAGGATCCCCACCGGATGCGTCGCATCGGGCACCAGGAACACACCATAAGCCAGCGCCAGCATCGCCAACCCGCCTCCCCAGCCGAATAGATAGCGATAGGAGAACATCCGCGTCCGCTCGTCATAGTCCGAACTGAGTTCGGGCCCGAGTGCCGAGGACGGAATCTCGAACGCCGACAAGGCGATCCGCACCAACAGCGCGCTGCCAAACACATAGAAACCGAGCGCGGTCTGCGACCAATGCGGCGGGTTCCACAATAACAGCCAGCCAATCGCCACCGGCAGTGCCGAGGCATACATCCACGGATGCCGCCGCCCCCAACGCCCTCGCGTATGATCCGACAGATAGCCGACCAGCGGATCGACAAACGCCTCGACCACTAACGCCGCCATGATCGCCACGCCCACCAGCCCGGCGGGCAAGCCGATCACCTGATTGTAGAACAGCAGCAGGAAGGTCGCGAAGCCGCTGTCCTTCACCCCATAAGCGATCGAACCGAGCCCGAACGACCAGCGGCTACGCGCGCCGAGGCGTCGCGCCGCCGGGATCGCGAGCGGCGCGGTCACGCGGTAAACGCCTCAAGGTTGGAGAAGAGCGACGGCGTCTTCGGGTCCCAGCTATGCCGCGGGCCGATCGTCATGCCGCCATCGACGACGATATGCGTGCCGGTAACGAAAGCTGCGTCCGCGCTGGCCAGATAGGCGACGGCGGCGGCGATGTCGTCGGCGGTGCCCGCGCGCTGCAAGGGCTGCGCGTGCGCTGCGACCTGTTCGATCATGCCATTGGCCATCACGCGCTTTTCGCCCGAAATGCCGAGTGCCGAGGTAAAGATGTTGGTGGTGATGAAGCCCGGGCACACCGCGTTGACGCGGATGTTATGCTGCGACAGGTCGGCGGCGGCAAGCGTCGTCAAATGCAACACGCCAGCTTTTGCGACCGAATACGCGGTCGGTGCTGCGCCGGTCTGGAGTGCAGCGATCGACGACGTGTTGACGATCGCCCCGCCCTTACCGCGCGCGATCATCAGCGGGGCGGCATAGCGGATGCCCATCGCGACCGAGCGCAGCAACAGGCTTTGCGTGCGATCCCAATCCTCGGGCGAAATCGCGTCGATCGTCTCGCGCGCGCCGCCCGCCCCGGCATTGTTGAACAGCACATCGATGCCCCCGGCATCGTCCGCCGCCTGCAGCAAGGCGGCGATATCCGCGACCTCGGTCACGTCGGTGCGGAGAAAATGGATGCGCCCGTTGGAAGTTTCGGCAAGGTCCTGCCCGCCGGCGACATCGACATCGCCGATCCACACTTCCGCCCCTTCGCGCACCAGCCGCAGCGCGGTAGCACGTCCAATTCCTGAGGCTCCGCCGGTGACGACGGCGCGCTTGCCCGCAAAACGCATCTCACTCTCCTGTGTTTTTGTCACCTTAGTACGGGTCATGGGCCGGTCAATCCGTGCTGTCGTGGTATTTTTGGAATTTCGGGTTTGGTGCGGCCTTGCGACGATCCCGGCATTTCCCTACCACTGCCGCCAAGCCCCGTTTCGCAATGATGGCGCAGAGAAGAGAGATCATGGCACTCGACCCCGAAACTTTCGACGCGCTGATCGAAACCGTGCGGCGCTTCGTCGCGGAGCGGCTCCGCCCGCTGGAGGGCGCGGTCGAGGACGCCGACGCGATCCCCGCCGACATCGTTGGCGAAATGCGCGACATGGGCCTGTTCGGGCTGTCGATCGCCGAAGACTATGGTGGCCTTGGCCTGACCATGCTGGAAGAAGCCAAGGTCGCGATCGAGCTTGGCCGCACCACCCCCGCCTTCCGCTCGACCTTCGGCACCAATGTCGGGATCGGCTCGCAAGGGTTGGTGATGGCGGGCAATGCCGCGCAAAAGGATACGTGGCTGCCGCGCATCGCAAGCGGCGAGATCATCACCAGCTTTGCGCTGACCGAACCCGATGTCGGCTCGGATTCGGGTGCGGTGAAGACGCGGGCGACCTTCGACGGCCAGTCCTATCGGCTGAGCGGCACCAAGCGCTACATCACCAATGCCGACAAGGCCGATCTGTTCACGGTGATGGCGCGGACCGGCGACGATCCCGGCGCGCGTGGCGTGTCGGCGTTTCTGGTGCCGCGCGCGCTGGCTGGCGTCAGCGTCGGCGAGGCTGAAAAGAAGATGGGGCAAAAGGGCGCGAAGGTCGCCGACGTGCATTTCGACGACGTCGTGGTGCCGGTGGAGAACCGGCTCGGGGCCGAGGGCGAAGGCTTCAAGATCGCGATGCGCGTGCTCGATCGCGGGCGGCTCCACATTTCGGCGGTGTGCGTCGGCGTCGCCGAGCGGCTGATCGCGGATTGCGTGGCCTATGCAACCGAGCGCAAGCAGTTCGGCAAGCCGATTGCCGAGCATCAACTCATCCAGGCCATGATCGCCGACAGCAAGACCGAAGCGCTCGCCGCGCGCGCGCTGGTGCTGGAGACGGCGGCGGGCAAGGATGCGGGCAAGGACGTCGTCATGGAATCGGCGGCGGCCAAATATTATGCGAGCGAGATGGTCGGGCGTGTAGCGGACCGCGCGGTGCAGATCTTTGGCGGGGCGGGCTATATCGCCGATTACGGGATCGAACGGCTGTACCGCGACGTGCGGCTGTTCCGCATTTACGAAGGCACCAGCCAGATCCAGCAACTCATCATCGCGCGCGAGACGATCAAGCGCGGGGGATAACCACTCTCCCTCTCCCCGCTGGCGGGGAGAGGGCAAGCGAGCGAAGCGACGCGCGGGAGAGGGGCAGTGCGGCGCGCTCTGATGACTGCCCCTCTCCCCGACCCTCTCCCCGCAAGCGGGGAGAGGGAGAAGAAGGAAGAAACATGGACACCACTACCCTGTTCCGCCTGGACGGCCGCATCGCCCTTGTCACCGGCGGCTCGCGCGGCATCGGCAAGATGATCGCGACCGGCTTCATCGCGCAAGGCGCGACCGTCTATATCTCGTCGCGCAAGGCCGATGCCTGTTTCGAAACTGCGGCGGAACTGGGCGAGAAGTGCATCGCGCTGCCGCAGGACGTGTCCACGGTTGCGGGATGCAAGGCGCTCGCCGCGCAACTGGCCGAGCATACCGATCGGCTCGACATTCTGGTCAACAATGCGGGCGCCGCCTGGGGCGAGCCGTTCGAGGTGTTCCCGGAAAAAGGCTGGGATAAGGTGATGGACCTCAACGTCAAATCGCCCTTCTTCCTGACCCAGGCGCTGCACGCCCCGCTAAAAGCGGCCGCCAGCGCGGGACGACCCGCCAAGGTCATCAACATCACCTCGATCGACGGACAGCGGTTGAACCCGTGGGAGACGTACAGCTATCAGGCGTCAAAAGCGGCGCTGATCTACCTCACCAAGCGGATGGCGGCGCGGCTCATCACCGATCATATCAACGTCACCTCGATCGCGCCGGGTGCCTTTGCCAGCGAGATGAACAAGGCTGCGCGCGACCACGGTTCGGCGATCGCGCAGAGCATCCCCGCCAAACGCATCGGCGTCGATGAGGATATGGCGGGTGCCGCGATCTACCTCGCCAGTCGCGCAGGCGATTATGTGGTGGGCGATACCATCACCGTCGATGGCGGACTGGTCCATGCAGCACTAGGCACAAGCATCGACGCCTAAGACCGGCTGGTGCTCGGGGTGGGGGTGACGCCAGCGTCGTCCCCTCCCTCTCCACCCGACTAAGCCGGGCGGGCCGCTTCGCTCTCGCCAGGGGACAGGGCATTGGTTGGGTGATGCGGCTGTAAAATCATGACCCCGTCCTCCACCCGCCAGGATTTGAGGCGCGACAGGAAGTTCATCCCCACCACGTTCATGTCGCCAAAGGCGGGCGACACCACCACCGTCAAATCGCGCGCAACGACATTGCCGATGCGCAGTTCCGGCACTGTCGCGGTTTGCGCCGCCACCGTGCCATTGGCGGTCTGCATCATTACCGGCATCAGCGAATCGCTCGGCTCGATCCCCGCAGCCGCGGCGGTGTCCGCCGAAATCGCGGTCACGGTCGCCCCGCTGTCGACCAGCATCCGCCGTTCGATCCCGCCCAGCTTCACCCGCACCCAGAAATGCCCGTCCGCCGCCATCGGCACACGCATCTCCTTGCCGACCACGCGCTGCCCGCCAAGCTCGAAGCGCTGCGCCACGCGGGCGAAGGTCGGGTCGAACGGCGCGCGCTCCATCAGCAGCAAAGCGACCAGCACCAGGCATCCGGCGGTCATCGCAAAAGCGAGGAACCGCCCAATCACCGGAATACGCCGCGCAAGCACCATCACCGCCACGACAGCGACGACCAGCAGATAGAGCGAGCCGTGCGGCCCAAGATCCGGAAGCGTGTTCACCAGCCAAATATAATAGCGGGCGCGGCTTTATGAAGGCTGACTAGGCCATCGCCGCGAGCAATTGGTCGACCGTGGTCGTGGCGAACGCCGTGAAATTGTCGGCCACGCCATACGGGATCAGCAGATCGCGCCCTTTCGCCAGCACGCCACAGCTATACACCACATTAGGCACATAGCCGTCGCGCTCGAGCGGGCTTGGCGTAAGGATCGGCGCGGGCGTGCGCGCCAGCAGGCGTGACGGGTCGGCCTTGTCGAGCAGGCACGCGCCGACACAGTAATTGCGCACCATCCCGACGCCGTGGGTGAACACCAGCCAGCCCTCGTCGATTTCGATCGGCGAGCCGCAATTGCCCATCTGCACAAACTCCCACGGGTAACGCGGCGAGACGATCTTGCCGCCGCCCGCCCAATGCAGAATGTCGTCGGAGGCATGCAGCCAGATGCTCTCGCTATCCTGGCGCCCCAGCATCATGAATCGCCCGCCGACGCGGCGGGGAAACAGCGCCATGCCTTTAGCCCCCGCTGCGTCCCCCGTCAGCGCCCGCATCGTGAAGCTGCGAAAGTCATCGCTCGACAGCAATTCCGGGCGCGCTGCGGCTCCGCTGAAGGCGGTATAGGTGCCGTAATAGGTCGCGCTGCCATCTTCCTCGGTGAAGTGGACGAGGCGCAAATCCTCAATCCCCTGGCGTTGGCTTGGCAGTACCGGGAACAGCACCGTCTCGGAAATATCGCGACTACCCCCGCAACGCAGCATCGTCACCGCCCCAGCATCGACATCGGTGCCATCGATGATCGGCGGCACGGCAACCAGGCTTGGCGGATCGATCTTGAGCGCGCCGCCGGGCAGCCAAGTGCCGGTGCGAAATGCGACAGAGGAAACATGCCCTTCGCCAATGCCGCGCAACGACAGGACAAAGCGCACCGCGCCCGCCTCGACGTCCGTCTGGTCGGGCGCTACGACCGCGCTCGGGTTGAACAAGGCGGCCGCCTCATACGAAAATTCTTCGCTGAAATACGCCCCGATCAAGCGGCGTTGCCCCTCCGATGCCACTGGCGGCACCGGCAAAGCGCCAGCGATCTCATCATAACGCCGCAGCAACATCGCATCGACATCGCGGTGCCGCTCATCCAGCGAGTCCACGATCAACGCCAACTCCGCCGCCAGCGCATCTCCGGTCAACGTCAGCACGCGATCGACGATCGCCTGCGCGCGGCTGTGCCCTTCCCGCTGAAATTGCGTCGGATAGTCGAGCGAAAACGGCCGCACGACCGTACGCGATGGGTCAGGCCGCAGAATAACGCTGCTATGGTCAAGTTTGAGCTGAACGTCCGCCATTGCATTCCTTTCGAATCCGCCGCCGCAATCCCGCAACGCAGCCGCCTGAACGTGCGGGGATCGGCGACGATCCAGCGCCGATCGTCGCCTTATGCCATTGGTACGGCAGTCACAAACGGCGGACGTTGCCCACGCTCGATGGCGCGCGCGGACGAATTGGTGCCGGGAATCGGCACGCCCATGGTACATACACCCACCGGCCCGCTGTGACCGCGCCCGAATAGCGTCCACACGGAACGCCCGGGACCGAAAGGGTTCCGATGCCGTCTCCCGTTTCTCCCGATGCCGAACTCGGCCTCAATCTTGCCCTCGCGGTGGTTGGCTCCTCCCACGCGCCCGTGCTGTTGCTGGACGAAAATCGCGCCGTCATCGTCGCCAGCGACGCCTTTTGCGCAGCCTTCGACATCGATCCCAAAACGATCGTCGGCAAAACCTTTGCCGATCTGGGCAACGGCGAATGGGCCATTCCGCAACTGCAATCGCTGCTCAAGGCAACGGCGTCCGGGCTCGCTGAAGTCAAGAATTACGAATTCGACTTGAAGCGCCCCGGCCTTGGCACACGGTGCCTAGTCCTGAACGCGCATAAGCTGAGTTATGGCGTGGGCACCGAACCGCGCCTGTTGCTTGCCATATCGGACGTCACCGATGCTCGCATCGCCGAAAAAATGAATGACGATCTGGTTCATGACAAGAGCGTGTTGCTGCAGGAATTGCAGCACCGCGTCGCGAACAGTTTGCAGATCATCGCCAGCGTATTGCTGCAGAGTGCCCGCAAGGTTCAGTCGGAAGAGGTGCGCGGGCATTTGCGGGACGCGCACAGCCGCGTGATGTCGGTCGCGGCGATCCAGCGGCAATTGGCGGTCGCCTCGCTCGACAAGGTCGATGTCGGTCCGTACCTTCACCAATTGTGCGAGAGCATCGGGGCATCGATGATCCACGATCACGAGCAGATTTCGATCGAAGTGACGAGTGCCCGCGAACAGGTCCAGGCCAATATTTCGGTCAGCCTTGGTCTGGTGGTGACAGAGCTGGTGATCAACGCGCTCAAGCATGCGTTTCCTGATGGACGACACGGCAAGATCGCGGTCGATTATATGCGTAGCGGCGCGGACTGGTCGCTCTCGGTAAGCGACGACGGGATCGGCATTACAAAGCAGCCAGGCCCTTCCAAGGCCGGGTTGGGCACGAATATCGTGCAGGCGCTTGCCAAACAGATGGATGCCAGCGTCACCGTGTCGGACGCCGACCCGGGCACCCGGGTAACCTTGGCGCACCATTTGTCGGCGGACACCCCGCCGAAGCGGGCACCCGCCATTTAAGGCTTGGCGTTGGCCCCTGCTGCCGACGGTAGCGGGGGCGGCAACGGTACGACGTGGTACTTGCCATGCAGAGCGTCGATCTCGGCTTGACGCCGCTGCAGATAGAAGGTCCGCGTCGCCACATACGGGTCGGTCGGTCCGTTATGAAGCTGGTGGAACAGTTCGTCATTCTCAGCGCGCCGGTCAAGCACCCCGAGGACGCTGACCGGCAGAGTAAAGGCGGCCCTGTTAAAGGGCTTTCCAATCCCCAGCGGCAGCACCAGCCGATCGACCGCATCCCCCACCAAATCGCGCAGCGTGGTGGGCCCTATCAGCGGCAAGAACAGGAAAGGCCCAGGCTTCACGCCGTAAAAACCGAGCGTGTCGGCAAAGCCATTCGGGCGCCGCGGCAAATGGATCGGGCGACGCTTGGCCATATCGAAAAGGCCGCCGACCCCGACGGTGGAATTGACGACGAACCGCCCCAGCGTCTCGGCGGCCTTGCCCGCTTTATGCTGGAGCAGAAAATTCACGAACACGATCGGCTCGCGCAGATTGTACAGGAAGTTGCGGATGCCGCTGCGGACCGGCACTGGCACGCTGTGCTTATAAGCCAGCGCCAGCGGCCCGACAAAGGCACGGTCGACCTCCTGCGTCGCCTTGAAGGATTCGGTGTTGATCGCAGCGATAGGGTCGTTTGCGGTATTTCGCGAACGGGCCGTAACGACGATGTCTTGCGGCTCTTCCATCGGCGGCGGCGCGGCCGACACCACTGCCGCTTCGTCGGTTGCGACAAGGCTTGCGGTCTGCGGATCGGCGAGCGGCACCGTCGGCGACGCCAGCATGCTGGCCGCCACAACCTGTTCGGGCTGAGTGACCTGCAGGTCGCGATCGTCCACCGGCGTGCTGGTCGCCAGCATCGCTGTGACCCAGATCGGAATGCTCACAAATCCGCTCCTGCCGGGCACGCGTAAGAGGCTTCAAGGCACGCAAAACCGGCGATCGGGTTCCCCTGCCGTACTCTTTGGGAAGACGCCAATTGTCGTTTCCTAATGTCGTGCCGACGGGTCAGTATGGAATACGCCAATCCCCCGTTATGTGTGTGACGACACCAGAAGCAAAAATCCTCAATTCTATTTTAGGGCTTTCCGAAATCTCTCGTCGAGCGCGCCCGTGGCGAGCGCGCGCAGCAGGAAGCGGCGGCCTTCCCATAAGAAAAGCCCCGCGTCCGGCATCGCTATCGCTGCATTATCGGGCGATACCGCCCGCCGCCAGCACCGCCAGAGTGACGAGTTCGCTCGCGGTCGAGGTCATCGGCGCGATCTGCACCGATTTCTCCATCCCGACGAGCATCGGCCCGATCACTGCATCGCCGCCCAATTCGCGGAGCAACTTGGCCGAAATATTGGCCGATTGCAGCCCCGGCATGATCAGCACATTGGCTGGCCCCGAGAGGCGCGCGAACGGATAATTGGCAAGCTGTTTGGGGTTGAGCGCGACATCGGGTGCCATTTCGCCTTCATATTCGAAACTGACCTGCCGCTTGTCGAGTACCTTCACCGCCGCGCGGATATCGTCGAGCCAATTGCCTTCGGGGTTGCCAAAGGTCGAATAGCTGAGGAAGGCGACGCGCGGCTCATGCCCCATGCGCTTGGCGACGAGCGCCGTCTGCTCGGCAATATCCGCCAGTTCCTCGGCATTGGGGCGCTCGTTCACGGTGGTGTCGGCCATGAAGACCGTGTGGCTTTGCCCGACCATCAAATGAATGCCGAACGGGGTGCGCCCCGCCTCGGGATCGATCACACGGCGGATTTCGCGCATTGTATGCGCATAGGTGCGCGTGATGCCGGTGATCATCGCGTCGGCTTCGCCGAGTTGCAGCATCACCGCGCCGAAGATGTTGCGATCCTGGTTGATCATCCGCTCGCAGTCGCGCCGCAGATAGCCGCGCCGCTGCAGTCGTTCGTAGAGGAAGTCGACCATGCGCGGCACCAGCGGCGAATTGCGGCTGTTGTGCAATTCATAGCTGTCGGGATCATTGACCCCGAGCGCGCGCAACCGTTCGGGCACATCATCGCGGCCGACCAGCACCGGCGTGCCATAGCCACCGTCCTTGAACGCGATTGCCGCACGCAGCACGACTTCTTCCTCGCCCTCGGCGAACAACACCCGCTTGGGATGTGCCTTGGCACCTTCATACGCGAGCGTCAGCACCGAAGTGGTCGGGTTGAGCCGTGCCTTCAGCGTCTGGCGATAGGCCTCCAGATCGAGGATCGGCTTGGTCGCAACGCCCGAATCCATCGCCGCCTTGGCCACCGCGACCGGCACGATTTCCATCAGCCGCGGGTCGAACGGTGCCGGGATGATGTAATCGGGGCCGAAGGTGTGGCGCACACCGTAAGCAACCGCCACTTCCTCGGCCACTTGTTGCCGCGCCAACGCCGCCAGCGCGCGCGCGGCCGCCAGCTTCATTTCATCGTTGATCGTCGTCGCGCGCACGTCGAGCGCGCCGCGGAAGATGAACGGGAAGCCAAGCACGTTATTGACCTGGTTCGGATAGTCCGACCGCCCCGTGGCGATGATCGCATCGGGCCGAGCCGCCTTCGCCTCGGGCGGGGTGATCTCCGGATCGGGATTGGCCATCGCGAAGATGATCGGCTTGGGGGCCATCTTGAGCAGGTCCGACGCCGGCAGCGCCCCGGCGGCTGAAAGACCGACGAACACATCCGCACCATCGAGCGCCTCGGTCAGCGTGCGCTTCTCGGTGGCCACGGCATGCGCCGACTGCCACTGATTGATATCGGCCCGCCCCTGGTAGATCACCCCACCAAGATCGACCATCGTCAACTGGTCGCTCGGCAGGCCCATCGCTTTGATCAGCTCGGCGCACGCGATCGCCGCCGCGCCCGCGCCGTTCATCACCACCTTGGTGTCCTTGATGTCACGGCCGGTCAGGAACAACGCGTTGATAAGCCCCGCCGCGCAAATGATCGCGGTGCCGTGCTGGTCGTCATGGAACACCGGGATGTTCATGCGCTGGCGCAAGGTCTGTTCGATGATGAAGCATTCCGGCGACTTGATGTCCTCCAGATTGATCCCGCCAAAGCTCGGCTCCATCAGCTCGATCGCATCGATCAGCCGGTCGGCATCCTCGGTCTTCAGCTCGATATCGATCGCGTCGACATCGGCGAAGCGCTTGAACAGCACCGCTTTGCCTTCCATCACCGGCTTGGACGCGAGCGCGCCGAGATTGCCGAGCCCGAGAATGGCGGTACCGTTCGAGATGACCGCAACGAGATTGCCCTTCGCGGTGTAATCATAAGCCAGGCTCGGATCGGCGGCGATCGCCAGCACCGGCACCGCGACGCCGGGCGAATAGGCCAACGCCAGATCACGCTGCGTCGCCATCGGCTTGGACGCGACGATCTCGATCTTGCCCGGTCGGCCTTCCGAATGAAACAGGAGCGCCTCACGCTCGGAAAATTGGACGTTCGAGTCTGCAGTCATGGGGGCGGCCTCCTGGATCGGCGTCGTCTTAGAAACAGTTTGGGAGAATGGGAACGGCTCTAGTTGCCGTTACGACTATCGAAGGACCGACGCGCCTCGGCGATGCGGTCGACATTGTCCGCCGCCCACACCCACACGCCGCAAAACGCCTCGGCCAGCGTGAAACCGAGTTCGGTCAGCCGATATTCGACTTTTGGAGGGATCACCGGATGGATCGTCCGGATCACCAGGCCGTCGCGCTCCATCTGACGCAACGTCTGTGTCAACATCTTCTGGCTGATGCCCTCGGCAAGCTGCGCCAGACGCGAGAAGCGCAGTTCGCCATGTTCGGTCAGCACCTCCAGCACGATCATCGTCCATTTGTCCGCGACGCGACCGATCACTTCCGTGACCAGAGCCTCGACGCGCGGATCGAGATTTTCGGGATATTGGTGCGAAACGGCCATTGGTTTCCTGTCGGTAAGTACCGCACTTTTGCGTGCCTACTTTCCAATCGAACGCGCAGCTTTTACGCGCCGTGTCAACAATCGAACGGGAAGAGCAACCATGAATATCAGCGGCAACACCCTCCTCATCACCGGCGGCGGCACCGGCATCGGCCGTGCGCTCGCCGAGCAATTTCACGCGCGCGGCAACCACGTCATCGTCGCCGGCCGTCGCGCCGAGCCGCTCGACGCGCTGGCGCGCGACCTGCCGGGAATCAGCACCGCCTTGCTCGACGTCGCCGACGCGGCCGACATTGCGCGCTTCGCCGACACGATCGCCAGCGAGCACCCGGCCCTCAACGTCGTGATCCACAATGCGGGGATCATGCGCGCCGAAGATATGACCGCGCAGCCCTATGACCTGAGCGACGCCGAGGCGATGATCGCGACCAACCTGCTGGGGCCGATCCGGCTGACCGCGGCCTTGCTGCCGCACCTGCGCAAGCAGCCCAACGCCGCGATCCTCACCGTATCGTCGGGTCTCGCCTTCGTACCGCTGGTGGCGACGCCGACCTATAGTGCCACCAAGGCGGCGATCCATAGCTGGTCGCAGTCCTTGCGGGCACAGCTCGCCGATACGGGAATCGACGTGATCGAAATCGCGCCCCCCGCCGTCGCGACCGATCTGATGCCGGGTCATGCCGAAAACCCCAATTCGATGCCGCTCGACGCCTATATCGCCGAGACGATGGCGCTGCTCGAAGCCAACCCGCACGGCCCCGAAAACGCCGTCGAGCGCGTCAAATTCCTGCGCGATGCCGAGCGCGAGGGGCGGTATGGCGCGGTGTTCGCCGCGCTCAACCAGCGACACTGACGCGGCGGTTTCCTTTCGGGAGGGCGGGCGGTATCAGACGGCGATGGCGCCAGCACCGACCCCCGCTCCCACCCCGATGATGGCGCAATATTTCGCGCTGAAGGCCGAGGCGGCGGATTGCCTGCTGTTCTACCGCATGGGCGATTTCTTCGAATTGTTCTTCGACGATGCGAAGGTCGCCGCCGCCTGCCTCGACATCGCGCTGACCACGCGCGGCGAGCATCACGGCGTGCCGATCCCGATGTGCGGCGTGCCAGTCCATGCCGCCGATGCCTATCTCGCACGGCTGATCAAGGCCGGGCACCGCGTCGCCATCGCCGAGCAGACCGAGAGCCCGGCAGAAGCCAAGAAGCGCGCGGGCAAGACGTTGGTCTCCCGCGCGATCGTCCGCGTGGTAACGGCGGGGACGCTGACCGAGGAGGCGCTGCTCGATGCGCGCGCCGCCAATTGGTGCGTGGCGATCGGCGAGGTTGGCGGTGCGGTCGCGATTGCCGCTGCCGACATTTCGACCGGGCGGTTCGAGCTGATCGCGTGCGATGCCGCCGGATTGGGTGCCGAACTCGCCCGGCTCGCCCCGGCGGAGACCATCGCGTCGGAAGCGAGCGGCTTTGCCGAGCTCGCGACGATGCTGCGCCCGCGCGGCGAGTTCGACAGCGCGCGCGGCGAGGCGCGGCTGAAGGACCTGTATGCCGTCGCGACGCTCGACGGCTTCGGCCAGTTCGACCGTGCCGCCTTGTCGGCGGCGGGCGGACTCGTCGCCTATCTCGATCACACCGCCAAGGGCGCGATGCCCTTCCTGCGCCCGCCGCGCCTCGGGCAAAGCGCCCAGCACATGGCGATCGACGCTGCCACGCGCGAAAGCCTGGAACTGACCCAGACGACGAGCGGCACGCGCAAGGGCAGCTTGCTCGACGCGATCGACCGCACGGTGACGGCGGCGGGCGCGCGCCTGCTCGCCGCCGATCTCGGCGCCCCGCTGATGGAACGGAGCCGGATCGAGGCGCGCTACGATCTGGTCACGCTGCTTACCGAGGATTCGGGGCTGCGCGAGTCGCTGCGGGGGACTTTGCGCAGCATGGCCGATATCGGCCGCGCACTCGGGCGGCTGGCGGCGGGGCGGGGCTCCCCACGCGATCTCGGGCAATTGCGCGACGGGCTCGATGGCGCGTGGCGGCTGGGCGAGCGGCTCGACCGGATCGACCAACCGCCTGCGCTGCTGAAGGATCTTGCCCCGCGCTTGCGCGGGCATGGCGCGCTGATCGACTTGCTGTCGCGCGCGCTCGTGCCGTCACCCCCGATCGATGCCTCGGACGGCGGCTATATCGCGGCGGGCTATGACGCCGCGCTCGATGATCTGCGCGATGCGGGCGCGGGCGGCCGGCGCGCGATCGCCGCGCTCGAGGCCGACTATCGCACGCGGACCGGCGTCGCCCAGCTCAAGATCCGTCACAATGGCGTGCTCGGCTATCATATCGAAGTCCCCGCGCGCGCAGCCGATGGTCTGATGAAGCCCGATAGCGGCTTCATCCACCGCCAGACGATGGCGGGCGCGGTGCGCTTCAACGCGCCCGAACTGCACGAAGTCGCGGCCAAGGTAACGCAAGCCGGTGCCCATGCATTGGCGGCCGAGGCAGCGCATCTCGAGGATCTGATCGCCGCCGCGCTCGACCGGCGCGAGGCGGTGGCGGCGACCGCGGATGCGCTCGCCCGGCTCGATGTAGCCGCCAGCCATGCCGAGCGCGCGGCGGAAGGCGGCTGGGCCCGCCCCGATCTGGTCGATCACGCCTGTTTCGACATTGTCGGCGGGCGGCACCCGGTGGTCGAGGATGCGCTGGCCAAGCGCGGCGAACGCTTCGTCGCCAATGACTGCCGCCTGTCGGAAGACTCGCGGCTGTGGCTCGTCACCGGCCCCAATATGGGCGGAAAATCGACCTTCCTGCGCCAGAACGCGGCCATTGCCGTGCTGGCGCAAGCGGGCAGCTATGTCCCCGCGACCAGCGCGACGCTAGGGCTGGTCGACCGGCTGTTCAGCCGCGTCGGCGCGTCGGACAATCTCGCGCGCGGACGCTCCACCTTCATGGTCGAAATGGTCGAGACCGCCGCGATTCTGGCGCAGGCGACGCCACGTAGCTTCGTCATCCTCGACGAAGTCGGGCGCGGCACTTCGACCTATGACGGGCTCGCCATTGCCTGGTCGGTGGTCGAGGCGATCCATGACGACAATCGCTGCCGCTGCCTGTTCGCCACCCATTATCACGAGCTGACACGCCTTGCCGAACGCTGCGACGCGCTCACCCTCCACCACGTCCGCGCCCGCGAGTGGAAAGGCGAGCTGGTGCTGCTGCACGAAGTGTCCGAAGGCCCGGCCGATCGCAGCTACGGCCTGGCGGTCGCGCGGCTGGCGGGTCTGCCGCCCGCCACCATCGCGCGCGCCAAGGCGGTGTTGGCAAAGCTGGAAGCAGGCCGCGCCAAGACCGGTGGGCTGGCAGCGGGGTTGGACGATCTGCCGCTCTTTGCCGCCGCGATGGAGGTGGAGGAAGAGCAAGCCGACGCGATTCGGGCGGAGGTAGAGGCGCTCGACATCGACGCGCTCACCCCGCGCGAGGCGCTGGAAACGCTCTACCGGCTAAAGGCGCTCGCGCGTCAGGGTTAAAGCAGCGCCACCACCGCGCCCCCCGGCACGGTCGGAATCAGGATCATCAGCACCGCCAGCATCGCGACGGGGCGCGAACGCCGCGCCAGCACACGGAGACCGCTCGCTGCGGCCAGCGCAATGCCCGGCCACAGCACCGCATAATAACGCGACTGCGCGATCGTCTGGTCGCCGATCCGCTCGAACGCGCTCCATCCGAACCAGAAATGGATCACCAGCGTCACCCCGAGCGCAGCCAGGAAGGGCCAACCAATTGCGCCGACACGCTGGTCGGCCCGGCTCCCCACCATGGCCAACGCGATCGGTGTCAGCGCCAACAGCGCGGAAACGGCGACGGGCACCTGATATTCCGCCGCCGGCCATTTATTGGCCAGCGTGCCAAGAAAGAACGCGGCATAGCCCCAAATGTCGATCTGCGGCCGGTCGGCCAGCGCTGCGCCATACACCGCCTCATTGACGTAAAGCAGATGGCCGGTGCGCGCATAAGTGACGAGATAGGGCAGCGCCCCGATGGCGGCCCCAAGCGCAATCAGCCAGAGATCGGCACAGCGCCACGGGCTGCGCCCCCGCACCAGTGACCAGCCGCGCGCAACGATCACCGCCGCGCCGAGCGAGACGAGCGCGGTCAGCTTGGTCCACCCCGCCAACGCGAGCCCCAGGCCAAGCAGCCACGCGCCGCCCCCTGCGCTGGTCAGCCCGGCAAAGACGATCGCCGCGGCGACATTCGCCAGATTGTCGTTGTTGACGATCCCGCCGATCAGCGGCGCCTTGGGAAAGCAGGCGATCAGCAGCGCGAACACCGCCCGGTCGCCGTTGCCCGCCAGATAGCGCGCGCCCGCCCAAAGCCCGATCGCCAACGCCGCAAGCGCCAGCGCGACATTGGCAAGCCGCAGCACAAGGACGTCGGACGTGACCCGCAGAATCTGCCCGATCGCCATGTAATACAGCGGCGGATGGTTGATGTAATTGCCCGCCGCCGTCCACCGCGTCGGATCGTCCCGGCTGAGCATGCGATAGCGGGCAGCATCGGCAAACGGTGCGGGATGTTCATATTGCGCCCGCGCGACTGACACATGCGCCAGCTCGTCAAAGGTCGAGGGATAGGGCATCTGCAGCGCGATAGCGGTCGTCAGCACGGCGAACGCCGCCAGAACGACCATCGCGCAGGTCCGCCAGCCGGGATTCCAGCTTTTCGTCAGGATCGGCGGAATCTGCATCGCCGCCTCTCTGGCACGACAGGGTTTACCGGCGCGTTACCATGGCGGCAGTCCTGGCGGCGATGTTCGATATTCTACCCCCGCGCGATCACCGTATAGATCAGCTCCCGCCGCGTCTCGAAGCCGAGCGCGCGGTACAGCGCCACCGCCGGATTGTCGGGATAGCTGTGGAGAAACACCCCCTCTCCCCCCGCGATCAGCGGCGCGATTACCGCTTCCATCAACGCGCGCGCAAAGCCTTGACCGCGAAAATCGGGGTGCGTGCAGACCGCGCTGACTTCGCTGAACCCCGGCACCTTCATCCGCTCGCCCGCCATCGCGACCAACCGCCCAGCGCGTCGCACGCCGATATAGCCGCCTTGCAGATGCGTCGCCGCGAAGAACGGGCCCGGCGCGGTCAGCGTTGCCAGCGCCAGCATCTCGGGCGCATCCTCGTCGCCCAGACGCACGATTTCCACGTCGCGCGCCGCGCGGTGCAGCCGCGTCGCGACCATCTGGTTGAGCCGCCGCTCCGATACAATCGCCGTCCCCGGCGGCGGCACGGCTGGCCCCACCCCGATCAGGCCGAGCGTGCCGCCGTCCGGGACGAGCGCAGCTAACGCCGCCAGTGCCTCAGCGGAATCGTCGGCGGCCTCGCCAAACAGGTTGACGTCAGGCCGGAAGCGCAGCGCGCGACCGTCGCCGATCGCCAGCGCGTTCTGGCGGCCGGTAAGACTGTGCCAGATCGGTCGATCGAGCGGCGAGAATGGCAGATTGGTCATTGGCCCCTTACACCCGAGAAGCGCGGCGCGGCGCATCCCGGCCCTTGCCATCAAACCACGCCACCCTCCGACACTGTGCATCATGAAACCCCGGCACGACAAGGTTGGGCTGCGGCCCCATGCGCATCGCGCGTGGACGCGGATCGCCCGACCCCCTATCTGGAGCGCATGCCGCCACGCTTTGAAACCCTCCCGCAACGCCGTTCGATCATCGATCGGCGTACCGTCGCCGATGCGCTTGCCGCGCTCGAGGGGGATCGCAACACTTTGCGGAACGCGGCAACCGCCTTGCTCAAGCAAGCGCTCGACGCAGGGCGTGCCGAGATCGGGCGGCGGTTGATCGAACATCCTTCGCGCGGGTTGGAGGCAGCGGCGGGCCAGGCCTTCCTGATCGACCAATTGCTCCGCTTGCTCTACGATTTCACCGTCCAGCGCCTGTATCCGATGAGCAATCCGACCGCGGCCGAGCGTATCACGATCATCGCGGTCGGCGGCTATGGGCGCGGTGAAATGGCCCCCTATTCCGATGTTGATGTCGGCTTCCTGACCCCCGGCAAACAACCGCCCTGGGCCGAGCAAGTAATCGAGACGATGCTCTATGCGCTGTGGGATCTCGGCCTGAAAGTCGGCCATAGCAGCCGCTCGCTCGACGAGATGGTGCGCCAGGCCAAAAGCGACGTGACGATCCGCACCGCCTTGCTCGAAGCACGCTATGTGTGGGGCGATCAGGCGCTGTATGACGAGGCCGCGCGCCGCTTCAAGGTCGAGGTGCAGGCCGACACCGCACGCCAGTTCATCGCCGACAAGCTCGCCGAGCGCGACGTGCGGCACCACAAGATGGGCGACACGCGCTATGTCGTCGAACCCAACGTCAAAGAAGCGAAGGGGGGCCTGCGCGATCTGCACACGCTCTTCTGGATCGGCAAATATGCCTATAACGTCACCGAACCCGCCGAGCTGGTCGAGGCCGGGCTGCTCAGCCGCGATGAATATCGCCAGTTCTACCGCGCCGAGAATTTCCTGTGGGCGGTGCGCTGCCACCTCCACGCCATTTCCGGCCGCGCGGAAGACCGGCTGACCTTCGATTTGCAGCGCGAAATTGCCGAGCGGATGCGCTTTGCCGATCGCCCCGGCAAATCCAAGGTCGAGCGCTTCATGCATTATTACTTCCTGCAGGCGCGCACTGCAGGCGACCTCACCGGTGTGTTCCTGGCACATCTCGATGAGAAGTTCGCGGCGCGTGGGCGGCGCTTTGGCTTTCCGACGCTGCGGCGTTCCCCACGCAAGCTGAACGGCTTCACCCTCACGCGCGGTCGGCTGGCCATCCCCAATGACGGCTTTCTCGCTGAGAAGCCCGTGCGGCTGATCGAGCTGTTCGCGCTCGCCGACAAACACGGGCTGGAAATCCACCCGCTGGCGATGCGCGCCGCCGCGCGCGACGCGAAGCTGGCCGACGACATCCGCCAAGATCCGACCGCCAACGCGCTGTTTCTTGAGGTGCTCACCTCGCCGCGCGACCCCGAAACCGTGCTGCGCTGGATGAACGAGGCGGGTGTGTTCGGCCGTTTCGTGCCCGATTTCGGCCGCGTCGTCGCGCAGATGCAGTTCGACATGTACCATCACTACACCGTCGACGAACACACCATCCGCGCGATCGGGCTGCTCAGCCGGATCGAGCATGGCGAGCTGGAGGCCGACCATCCGCTGTGCACGGTGCTGCTGAAACAGATCGTGTCGCGCCGCGCGCTGTTTGTCGCGGTGCTGCTGCACGACATCGCCAAGGGGCGCGGTGGCGATCATTCGGTGCTGGGGGCGGAGGTCGCGCACCGGCTGTGCCCGCGCCTGGGGCTGAGCCCGGCCGAGACCGAAACCGTCGCCTGGCTGGTGCGCTATCACCTGCTGATGTCGGCGACCGCGTTCAAACGCGACCTGTCCGACTTCAAGACCATCCTCGATTTCGCAGAAGCCGTGCAAAGCCCCGAGCGGCTGCGGTTGTTGCTGCTGCTGACGGTCGTCGACATTCGCGCGGTCGGCCCCGGCGTGTGGAACGGGTGGAAACGGCAATTGCTGTCGGACCTCTACGAATCCGCCGAGGAAGTGCTGCGGCTCGGGCACAAGCAAAAGGGGCGCGGCGAGCGGATCGCCGCCAAGCAGGAGGCGTTACAGGCGCTGCTGGGCTGGGATGCGGCGCAGTTCGACCATCTCGTGCGCCGCTTGCCCGAACCTTATTGGGTGGCCGAACCCGAGGACGTGATCGCCCGCAACGCCCGGCTGATTGCCGAGGCGGGCGACGCGCAATTGTCGATCACCGCGCAAGTCTATCCCGAACGCGGGGCGACGCTGGTCACCGTTTATGCCGCCGACCATCCAGGGCTGTTCTACCGCATCGCCGGGGCGATCAGCGTCGGCGGAGGGAACATTATCGACGCGCGCATCCACACCACCCGCGACGGCATGGCGCTCGACAATTTCCTGGTACAGGATCCCTTTGGTCGCCCGTTCGACGAGAGCGCGCAGCTCTCACGGCTGAAACAGGCGATCGCGGACGCGCTTGCCAAATCGCGGCAAGATGATCGACCGACTGATGGCCAAGCCGCTGACCCGCCCGCGCGCGGAAGCGTTTGCGATCGCGCCCAACGTGCTGATCGACAATAAGGCGTCGAACCGCTTCACTGTCATAGAAATCAACGCGCGTGACCGGCCAGCCTTGTTGCACCAACTGGCGCACGCGCTGTTCCAGTCCAAGGTGACGATCCATTCGGCACATGTCGCCACCTATGGCGAGCGCGCCGTCGACACCTTCTACCTGACTGATTTGACGGGCGACAAGATTGCAGCGCCGAGTCGGCTGAAGACGATCGAGCGCCGCTTGCTCGGCGCGGCGGCGGGGGAGCGTATGGCGGACGCGGCGTAAAGTCTGCCGGGGCGGGATCGCTGCGAGGGCCTGTCCCGCAGGCGATCCACGTCGCTCCGGTCAATGCACCTGAAATCCGCCCGATGCGATCGCCTTTGGCCGCCGTGCGGAACTGCCGCCGGCATCGCCGCGATGGTCGCGGACCTTGGCCCCCACCCGCGCGCCGTCGGTATCGCGGGTCTTGAACCGGCTGGCATTGCGATCGAGGCCATCGACTTCGGTCGCCAGGTTGCGTGCGGCGGCGGAGGTCTGCTCCACCATCGCGGCATTTTGCTGTGTCGCCCGGTCGATATCGTTCACTGCCCCTGCGATCTCCTTGATGGTGGTGGCTTGTGTGCGGTTCTCGGCGGCCATGCGTGACACCAGCGACAACACTTGCTCCACGCTGCCGGAAATATTGGAAAGCGCCCCATCGACATCCTGCACCGCACCAACGGCGGTGCCGATATCCTCCTGGGTCGCGGTCAATTGCCCGCGCGCGCGCTTCGCCTCCTCTTCGGACCGCATTGCCAGCGCCGAGACCAGGTCGGCGACCACGGCGAAGCCGCGTCCGGCGTCCCCTGCGCGCCCCGCTTCGACCGCGGCATTCATCGCCAGAACACGCGTCTGGAAAGCGATCTTGTCCAGCCCTTCGATGACGCTGTCGATTCCCATCGCGCCGTCCAGCACACGGCTCATTGCCGACACGGCATGCTCGGCGGTGTTGCGACCGGCGACCACGTTCGACACCGCTTGCTCGGTCTGATCGACGGTCTGGCCCGCCGATCGCGCCGTCTGCACCAGCACGCCCTCCATCTGTGTCAGCGACGCAGACGCCTTTTCGAGACTGGCGGCATTGCCCTCGGAACGCCGGGCGAGGTCATCCGCCGCCAGCGCGATCTCGTTGGAGCCGGTGCGGATGCCGTGACACGCATCGGTGACCGAGGCCATCAGCTCGCGCAGATCACCGACCGCGCCGTTATAATTCTGCTTAAGCTCCTGATAGTTATCCGGAAACACTTCGCGGATCTGCGCGGTCAGATCTCCGTCCGACATCGCCTTCAAGTGGCGTGAAAGCGTATCGACCACCGCATGCTGCGCGATATCTTCCGCCGCCTTGGCGCGATCGGCGGCTGCCTTGGCCACCGCCACGTCGCGGAAGGTGCCGAGGGCGCGCGCCATGTCACCCAATTCGTCAGACCTGGCGAGACCGGGAATGTCCGTCGCGGTATCGCCCGCCTGAAGCGCCCCCATGCGCGCGGTCAGCGCGTTGAGCGGTCGGGCGATCGAGCGAGCGAGCAACCAACCCAGCGCCGCCATCGCCAGAATCCCGAGCAGCGCAAGGCCAACCAGCAAGGACGCTTCGCCCCAAATCGCCGCCCAGGCGTCGGTCTGATAGGCACCGGTGCCGATCACCCAGCCCCACGGCGCGAACTTCTTCACGAACGAAATTTTGGGTTGCGGTGCCTCGGAGCCTGGCTTGGGCCAGCGATAGGCGACAAAGTCCCCGTCCGGATTGCGCTCGGCCGCCTTGACGAACTCCACGAACGGAAAACGCCCATCCGGGTCGGTGGTCTGGCGAAGGTCCTTGCCCTCCAGTTCCGGCTTGACCGGATGCATGATCATCCGGGGCAACAGATCGTTGACCCAGAAATACTCTTTGCCGCTGTAGCGCATCCTGCGAAGGGTGGAGAGCGCACCGGCCTGCGCCTGTTCACGGGTTAGGCGACCATCGGCCTCCTGCGCCTGATACTGCTCGACCACGCCATATGCGGTTTCCAGGGTTGCGCGGGTTTGCATCGCCTCGTCGTGCAGCATGACACCGCCCAACCGCAGCAATGCAACGCCAAGACCAAGCGTCATCGCACAGAGCGCCGCCAATGTAAGAAGGTGAAGTCGACGGCCGATATTCAAACGCATCTCATAATCCTCGGTACCCTGAGTGCATTATAGACGGGAGCCGAAGAGGGCGCGGAAGCGCGACAACATTGATTTCGAAAGTCGATTTGCCGAATGCAGCGGCGTTCCGGGTGAGCGGATATGCTGCGCGAAACATGCCTTTTATAGGGGATCGGCTGGCTGCGTTCCTGCTTTCGCGAGGCGTATTCCGTGATATCGTGCCCGTCGCCCCGCTGCCGTCGGCGAAGCTCGGGGCAAAGGACATCACAAGGAGGATTGCATGCCCGTACTCGGCATTGGCGGCCTGTTCTTGCGCAGTAAGGATCCCGATGCGCTGTCCGCCTGGTATCGCGATCATCTCGGAGTCGGTGCGGGTTGCGTTTCGGTCGAGGGAGCGACGGCGGACCCGTGGTCCTGGCTGGCACAGGGCGGGCCCGTTATATTCGCGCCATTCGCCGCCGATTCCGATTATTTTCCGGCAGACCGACAGTTCATGCTCAACCTGCGTGTGGCGGATCTGGACGGCTTGATCGCCAATCTGACCAGCGCGGGAATCGACGTTCTGACCAAGCCCGAATGGGACGACCCGGCGACCGGACGCTTTGCCCGAGTCCACGATCCGGAGGGACGCCCAATCGAGCTGTGGGAAGCACCCGCAGACTGACGCGGGGCGGGCAGGGTGCCCGCCCGACCTATTATTTCGGGGCGAGCACCATCAGCATCTGGCGGCCTTCCATGCGCGGATAGGCTTCGACCTTGGCGGTTTCCGCCACGTCGGCCTGCACACGCTGGAGCAAGATCATGCCAAGCTGGCCGTGGCTCAATTCACGGCCGCGGAAGCGCAAAGTGATCTTGACCTTGTCGCCTTCGTCGATGAACTCGAGCACCTTCTTCATCTTGGTGTCGTAATCGTGGTCATCGATGTTGGGACGCATCTTGATCTCTTTGATCTCCTGCGTCTTTTGCGACTTGCGTGCGAGGTTCGCTTTCTTCTGCGCCTCGTACTTGAACTTGCCGACATCGAGGAACTTGGCGACGGGCGGATCAGCGTTGGGCGACACCTCGACCAGGTCCAAACCGACCTCGCGCGCCTGCTCCATCGCCTCGCGCGTGTACATCACGCCAAGATTTTCACCGTCCTGATCGATCACGCGGACCTTGGACGACACAATGAATTCGTTGAAGCGAGGGCCGTTCATTGGCGGCGCCTGCCGGGTCATGGGAGGACGGATAGGTGTAGCTCCTGTCGTTGTTGATGGACTGATATAGGGGATTTTCGGGCAAAACGAAAGGTCGGCTAGCGCTTCTCCGTCACCCCGGCCTTGTGCCGGGGTCTACCGCGCAAAACATCCCGGAGGATTTGCGGAGAAGTGGGCCCCGGCACAAGGCCGGGGTGACGGGTATCCCTTTGACCAACTTGCCGTAAAAGCGTCACAGGTCCGGGGCCTTGGCCGCCTCGGTCAGCATCGCGATCGCCTCGTCCAGCGTCAGGAATTGCTGCCGGTCGCTGCCCAATTGCCGCAAGGCGACCTTGCCCTCTTCGGCCTCGCGCTTGCCGACGACGAGCAGGTTCGGGACCTTCGCCAGCGAGTGCTCGCGCACCTTATAGTTGATCTTCTCGTTGCGCAGATCGGTCTCGACCCGGATCCCCGCCGCCGCCAGTTTCGCGGCCACTTCGGTGGCATAGCCATCCGCATCGGACACGATCGTCGCGACCACCGCCTGCACCGGTGCCAGCCACAGCGGGAAGCGCCCGGCATGGTGCTCGATCAGGATGCCGATGAAGCGCTCGAACGTGCCCAGAATCGCGCGGTGCAGCATCACCGGGCGGTGGCGCTCGCCATCCGCGCCGACATAGCTGGCGTCGAGTCGCTCAGGCAGCACGCGGTCCGACTGGATCGTACCGACTTGCCACGTCCGCCCGATCGCATCGGTCAGGTGGAATTCGAGCTTGGGCGCATAGAACGCCCCCTCGCCCGGCAGTTCTTCGAAATTGGCCTTGATCGTCTCGCTGAGCTTGGAGCCGAGCACCGCCTGGCGCAATTCGTCCTCGGCCTTGTCCCACATCTCGTCGCTGCCGAAGCGCTTGTCGGGGCGCAGCGCCAGTTTCACCGCGTAGTCGGAAAAGCCGAGATGCTGGTACACGCTGTCGAGCAATTCGCAAAATTGCTGCACTTCCTCGACCAATTGGTCCTCGCGCACGAAGATATGCGCGTCGTCCTGCGTGAACTGGCGCACGCGCATGATGCCGTGCAGCGCGCCATGCGGCTCGTTGCGGTGGCAGCAGCCGAATTCGGCCATGCGCATCGGCAGGTCGCGATAGCTCTTAATGCCCTGGCGGAAGATCAGCACATGCGCCGGGCAGTTCATCGGCTTCAGCGCCATCAGATCGGCGGTGCCGCTGAAGATCGCCGCGTCATCCTCGGTACCCGGAATTTCGTCGGGCACGACGAACATGTTCTCGCGATATTTGCCCCAATGGCCGGACTGCTCCCACTGGCGCGCGTCCATCAATTGCGGGGTCTTCACCTCGACATAGCCCGCTACGTCGAGCCGGCGGCGCATATAGGCCTCCAACTGACGCCACAGCATATAGCCCTTGGGGTGCCAGAACACGCTGCCTTGCGCTTCGGACTGGAGATGGAACAGGTCCATTTCCTGGCCGATCTTGCGATGGTCGCGCTTGGCCGCTTCCTCGAGCATCGTCAGATGCGCGTCGAGCTGCTTCTTGTTCAGCCAGCCAGTGCCGTAAATACGGCTGAGCATCGCATTCTTCTGGTCGCCGCGCCAATAAGCGCCGCTAACGCGCGTCAGCTTGAACGCCTGCGGATCAAGCTTGCCGGTCGATGCCAGATGCGGCCCGCGGCACATGTCGAGCCACGCGTCGTCACCCTTGCCGGCCTTGTAGACCGTCAGTTCCTCGCCCTCAGGCAGTTCGGCGGCCCATTCGGCCTTGAAGCTTTCGCCCTGCGCGGTCCAGCGCGCGATCAGGTCGGCGCGGCTCCACACTTCGCGGATCAGCGGCTCGTCCTTGCCGATGATGCGGCGCATCTCAGCCTCGATCGCGGGCAGATCCTCGTCGGTGAACGGGCGATCCTTCGGCGCGAAATCGTAATAAAAGCCGTCGTCGGTCGAGGGACCGAAGGTGATCTGCGTCCCCGGAAACAGGTTCTGCACCGCCTCCGCCAGCACATGCGCATAATCATGCCGCGCCAGTTCCAGCGCGTCGGCCTCGTCCTTCGCCGTCACCAGCGCGAGCGCGCTGTCGCCTTCGAACGGGCGCATGATGTCGCGCAATTCGCCATCGACGCGCGCGGCGATCGCCGCTTTCGCCAGCCCCGGCCCGATCGCTGCGGCCACATCTGCGGGGGTAGTCCCCGGGGCTACCTCACGGACGGAACCGTCGGGCAGCGAGATGCGGAACAGGGCGGACATCGGGATGGGATCTTTCTTTGGCTTATAGGAGCCCCGGCGCTTAAGCCGGGGCTGCCGATATAAGCAAGCGCGGGCGATCCGTCACCCTCCGCCAATTACCGCCACCTGCAGGCCGGAGGGTCGCACCGCCCGGCCCGCGTGGGTACATGCATGCGTGCGCTCAGCAATGACCGCCGACCCTCGTTTCCAACAGCGCCGTCGGCGGGGGCATCCGTCGGCCCTGCTCGACCTGGAAACGATCGGCCTGGGCGGACAACTGCCCCACTTCGCCGGTCAGATTGCGGGCGGCAGCCGAGGTTTCCTCGACCATCGCGGCATTTTCCTGCGTCGACCGGTCGATCGCGTGGACGGCCAGGCTTACTTCGGTGATCGCGCCGGCCTGTGCTTCATTATCCTTGGCGATCTGCTTGGCCAGAACGGTGACACGGTCCCCCGAGGTGAGGATGACGCCGAATGCCTCGTCCACCTGCTGTACCGCATCGACCGCTGCGCCGATATCGACCCGCGTGACGCCCAGCTGGTCGCGCGCGCGCTTGGCCTCTTCCTCGGCGCGCATCGCCAGCGCAGAGACCAGATCGGCCACCACCGCAAAGCCGCGACCGGCATCGCCCGCGCGCCCGGCCTCGACCGCCGCGTTCATGGCGAGAACGCGTGTCTGGAACGCGATCTTGTCGAGCCCGCCAATCACGTCGTCAATGCCCTTGGCGCTGTCGAGCACGCGCGTCATCGCCTGCACAGCGGCATCGGTGCGCCCGCGTCCTTCGAGCACCGCCGCATTGGCTTGCTCCGAGGTTTCGACCGATTGCGACGCGGCAAGGGCCGTCGCCTTGAGCCGCGTATCGACCTGCTGGATCGCGGCGGTGGTCTGCTCCAGGCTTGCCGCCGTGCTTTCGGTGCGGCGCGCGATGTCATTTGCTGCCTGGGCGATTTCGTTCGAGCCGCCCTGAATGTTGCTGGCGCTGGATTTGACCGAAGCAAGCAAGGTCCGCAAATTTCCAAGCGCCTCGTTGTAGCTATTCTTCATCGGCCCATAAGCCGCCGGGAAATTTTCCGTAATATCTGCGGTGAGGTCGCCATTAGAAAGCCGCCCCAGCTTGTCGACCATCGTCCTGGTGACCGTCGCATTGAGTTCCGAATTCTGCTCCAGTTCTTCGTTCATGACGACCTGCTTCTGGGCGTTATCGCGAAACGCGAACATCGCCTTGGTCATGCGTCCGACGCAATCGGTGAATTCGGTGAATTCGATCGGCGACTGGAGATCGCCGGAGGCGAGCCCCTCCATCCGCACGACCGTCGCGACATAGGGGCCGGCGATCGCCTCGCGGAAAAAGTGCGCCATCCCGAGGCCGACCGTGGTGGCAATCACGCCGACCAGTAACGCGCCCTTGGGATTCACCCACATTGCGCAGGTGGTCACGGCCAATAAAGCAACGAAAAACCCGAAGGCTACAAGGAGTTTCAACCGGACGGGCGCTGACGCTTTAAACCAATACACGTAGGATCTCCTGAAATCATGCTTTAGAACTAGAGAGATCGTCTGCGCACAAGTTGCGAAGACGCCGACCCGGTTATTGTAGGGGAATTATCGGGAAGCGTTGCGCGCAAACGAAAATCTTGCCTCCCTCCGCCATTGCCGATTGTCGACGCGACCCATTATGGTGCGCGCCGAAACCCGCGGAGATTGCTCGCCTGTCGGCCAAGGAACGGGATGATGCTAACCGGATTGCTGGTGTACACGATCATCGTGATGCAGTTTTTCCCCGAAACGGCGGTCGCACGGTGGTTGGATCGCACGGTGGCGATCACACGCGATGTGTTTGGCAGGATCGAGCGTCGACACCTCATCTTTCTGATGCTGACGGCCGTCATCCTCATCGCCGGTGCGGAGTTGCTGGCGATCGCCGGGCCGTTCGACATGGCGCTGGTCGTGCTGTGGGACGTGTCGACCTATATCGACATTGTTCTGACGACCGCGGTGATCGCGACCGCCACGCGCGGCAGCGCGGGTTGGCGCGCGATTATCGCCCGTCTCCTGCCCCGCCGTGCGCCGCGCGCGCGGCGTCGGCGCGGCGTCCGGGCCACCCCGCCCTCCGCCAATGACGACGACCGACCGGCCTTTGCCCGCGCGGCTTAGGCCACCCCGAACGGTACCACGCGATTGCTGCGAACATGGCCGATCTCGGCGCGGCCGAGATAAGGCACGCGCATCTCGCCGCACCAGCGCGCGATCATCGTTTCAAGGCTTTCGCCCCAGGGCGGATCATTGTCCGGCACTTCGCTGATCTGGCCCAGCCGGACGCCCGCAAGTCCCTTCAACTGCGTCGCATGGGCCATGGTGAACAACATGCGGTCAACGCGGTAGAGCGGCTCGGACACTTCCTCGACGATCAGCACATGATCGGTGAGGTCGGGCAGCCACGGCGTGCCGATCAGCGCGGTCAGGATCGCGAGATTGAACGCCGCCGCCGGTCGCCCGTCCAGGCCGGGTTCGAGCACGCTGCGATCCTTCTTCGTCAGCCACAGCAAGGACCGCGCAAACGCCGCACCGCCGTCTCCACTGCCCGCAACCGACGCCATCGGCCCATGCACCGGATGTCCGACCTTGGCGGCATACAGCGCGCCGAGCAGGAAGCCCATGTCGGAAAACCCCAAATAGGTCTTGCGCCGCGCCGCCGCGCCCAGTTGCGGCATCACGCTGTGCAGGATGCGGTTGGAGCCATAGCCGCCGCGCGCGAACCAGATCGCATCGAACGCGGGGTCATTAGCGACCTCCAGGAACGCCGCCGCGCGCACCGCGTCGGACCCGGCGAAATGCCCTTCGCTGAGGAAGCATTGCGGGTGAAACACCAGATCGACCTCGGGCATCGCCACCGCCGCCAGCCCGAGCGCACGCGCCGCCAGCGCTTCATCGATCCCGCGTGCGGGTGCCACCACCCCAATCTTCATGCCATCACCGTTCGTTTCGAGCCCATCTCTGTCGAGCACAATCGAGAAACCTGCCCCCCCGCCCCGTCGCCCGGTTTCTCGACTGCGCTCGAAACGAACGGGAGGGGTGGTGCTTTCCGACGACCCGCGATAGCCCGCTGTTATGAGCAACGGCAAATCATACTTCTTCGTCGGCATTGGCGGCAGCGGCATGATGCCGCTCGCGATGATCCTCGCCGGGCGCGGGGCCACCGTCGCCGGATCGGACCGCACGCTCGATGCCGGGCGCTTGCCCGCCAAATTCGCCGATCTCGCCGCCAAGGGCGTGGCGCTGTTTCCGCAGGACGGCTCTGGCGTCACCTCGACCGAACAGATCGTCGTCGCCTCGGCCGCGGTCGAAGCGAGCGTCGCCGATATCGTCGCCGCCGATCGCGTCGGCGCGCAGCGGCTGAGCCGCCCGCAATTGCTCGCCTCGCTGTTCAACGCGAGCGACCTGCCGATCGGCGTGGCCGGCACCAGCGGCAAATCGACCGTGACGGGGATGATCGGCTGGATCCTCCACGCCTGCGGGCGCGATCCGACGGTGATGAACGGCGCGGTGATGAAGAATTTCGCCTCGCCCGACGCGCCCTTTGCCAGCGCGCTCGTCGGCGATGGGCCCGCCTTCGTCAGCGAAGTCGACGAAAGCGACGGCTCGATCGCGCTCTACACGCCCAAGATCGCGGTGCTCAACAATGTCAGCCTCGACCATAAGTCGCTCGAGGAATTGCGCGCGCTGTTCGCCGATTTCGCTGGGAAAGCCGGGACGACCATCCTCAATGTCGGCGATGCCGAGACGGCAGAGCTGGCGGCGGCGCTGGACCCGGCGCGGCTGGTGACCTTCGCGGTCGAGGCCGATGCCGATCTCAGCGCGCGCAACCTCCAGCCCGAACCCTTCGCGATTACGTTCGATCTGCTGGTCGATGGCGCGACGCATCCGGTGCGGCTGTCGGTGCCGGGGCGGCACAATGTCGCCAATGCGCTGGCGGCGCTGGGTGCAGCGCGCGCGGCAGGGGTGCCGCTGACCGAGGCGATTCGCGCGCTTGCGGGCTTTACCGGGCTCAAGCGCCGCTTCGAACTGGTCGGGACCAGCGCCGACGTCACCGTGATCGACGATTTCGGGCATAATCCCGACAAGATCGCGGCGACGCTGGCGACGCTGCACGCCTTTCCGGGGCGCTTGCTCGTGCTGTTCCAGCCGCATGGCTATGGCCCGCTGAAAGTGATGCGCGCCGAACTGGTCGCGATGTTCCAGCGGATGCTCGGGGACGATGACCTGCTGGTATTGCCCGATCCGGTCTATCAGGGCGGGACGGTGGCGCGGGAGGTGACCAGCGCCGACATCGCCCGCGACATCGGCGTGCAGGCCCACCACATCGCCGATCGCGCACAGGCCGCTGTCTGGCTCGTCGAGCAAGCGCGACCCGGCGACCGAATTGTGGTAATGGGGGCACGAGACGATACGCTGAGCCAACTGGCCGCCGACATGTTGCCGCAGATTGCGCCCAGATTCGCCTGAGTTACCAAGGAGCCGCCTTATGTTTCGCCGTCTGTTCCTCGATCACCCCGCCTCGGTCGGCGAAAGCTATGCCGAGCATTTCGGTGTTGCTTCCCGCTTCGGCGTGACTTTGATCGGCGGCGGCCTCGCTTGCCTCGTCCATGCCGTCGTCCCCGCCGCATTCAAGACCACCGGCAGCCAGACCGTGCTGCGCCTGAACAAGCGCATCGTCGAAAAGCGCGCAGCGGTGATGGCGGACGAACTGCAGCGCCGCACGGTCGAATATGTGATCTGACGGTATCCTCCCCGGAAAGGGGAGGATACAGAGGCCCAGTTCCCGAAACCGCGCTTCCCGGCTATGGCGGCGCGATGCTGCGCATCACCGATCTCAAGCTCCCGCTCCACCATGCCGAGGAAGAACTCGCCGCAGCGATCCGCCAGCGGCTGCGCATCACCCCGCGCGATCTGGTGCGCTACACCATCGCCCGCCGCGCGCATGACGCGCGCGACAAGACCGACATCCAATTGGTCTATTCGGTCGATGTGAACGTCCGCGACGAAGCGCCGGTGCTGGCGCGCTTCAAGAAGGACAAACATGTCCAGCCGACCCCCAACACCGCCTACAAATTCGTCGCCAAGGCGCCCGAGGGCTGGAGCGGCCCGCGCCCGGTGATCGTGGGCGCCGGCCCGTGCGGGCTGTTCGCCGGGCTGATCCTCGCGCAAATGGGCTTCCGTCCGATCATCCTCGATCGCGGCAAGGTGGTGCGCGAACGCACCAAGGACACCTGGGGCCTGTGGCGGCGCAGCGTGCTCAACCCCGAAAGCAACGTGCAGTTCGGCGAAGGCGGCGCCGGCACCTTTTCCGACGGCAAGCTCTACAGCCGGATCAAGGACCCGCGCCACCTCGACCGCAAGGTGCTGACCGAATTCGTCAAGGCCGGTGCCCCGCCCGAGATCCTGACCGAGGCGCACCCGCATATCGGCACCTTCCGCCTGGTCACCATGGTCGAGAGCATGCGCGCGACGATCGAGGCGTTGGGCGGCGAATATCGCTTTCAGACCCGCGTCGACGGCATCGATGTCGCCACCGACGAGCACGGCACACGGCGCGTGCGCGGGCTGCATTTGCACACCGGCGACTATCTCGCCGCCGAACAGGTGGTGCTCGCGGTCGGCCATAGCGCGCGCGATACCTTCCACATGCTCCATGCAGGCGGTGTGCATGTCGAGGCCAAGCCCTTCTCGATCGGCGTGCGCATCGAGCATCCGCAATCGTGGATCGACCAGGCGCGTTTCGGCCCCAATGCCGGGCACCCGATTTTGGGGGCAGCTGAATATCACATCTCGCACCATGCCAAGAACGGGCGCACCGCCTACAGCTTCTGCATGTGCCCCGGCGGCACGGTGGTGGCGGCCACCTCCGAGGAAGGCCGCGTCGCCACCAACGGCATGAGCCAATATTCGCGCAACGAACGCAACGCCAATTCCGGCATGGTGGTCGGCATCGACCCCGAGCGTGACTATCCCGAGCATCCGCTGGCGGGAATCGCGCTGCAACGCGAGATCGAGGAACGCGCCTTCGTCGCGGGCGGCTCCAACTATAACGCGCCCGCGCAATTGCTCGGCGACTTCCTCGCCGGGCGGCCCTCGACCAAGCTCGGCAGCGTCACCCCCTCTTATCGCCCCGGCGTGACGATGACCGATCTGGCGCTGTGCCTGCCCGAATTCGTGATCACCGCCATGCGCGAGGCGCTGGTCCAGTTCGGCCGCGAAATTCCGGGCTATGACCATCCTGACGCCGTGCTGACCGGCGTGGAGACGCGCACCTCGGCCCCGGTGCGCATCACGCGCGGCGACGATTTCCAGAGCCTCAACACGGCTGGGCTGTTCCCGGCGGGCGAAGGCGCTGGCTATGCCGGGGGGATTCTGTCGGCGGCGGTGGACGGGATCAAGGTGGCGGAAGCGGTGGCGCAGGCGTTGAGTGTCTAAACCTACGTAAGTTGAAATCATCCTGATTCGTCACCCCGGCCCTGTGCCGGGGTGACGGGTGTGTCCCGGCGACCGTCCGAATCGGAAAGCTCGCTTGACAGACAAGGAAACTTTACTGTAAAGCTCCCTTCACAAGAGTGAAAGGATGCTTTCCATGTCACGCACCCCTGCCATGCGCCATTATCGAACCCGCACGATCTGGTTGGCGCTGCTCTACGCACTCACGCTGTGCAGCGCGGTGTATTGCTTCAAGCATCAGCTGGTTTCCGGCCCCGCCGCATGGATCTTGGGCACGCTACCCGCTTTGGCGATCATCGGCGTGTTTGTCGCGATCGGCCGGTATCTGGTCGAGGAACAGGACGAATATCTGCGGATGCTGATGGTCCGCCAGACATTGTGGGCGAGTGGTTTCGCGCTGAGCGCGGCGACGCTGTGGGGGTTTCTGGAGGCGTTCGATCTGGTTGGCCATATCGAGCCGTTTTACGTAGCAGTCCTGTGGTTTGGCGGGCTTGGGCTTGGCCGCTGCGCCAACCGGCTGTTCGGCGCGGACGCTGCGCTGTGACCCGCGATCGCGATCCCGCCGAATTGGCCTATGTCCGCCGAGTCATTCCCACGATGATCGTCTATCTGGCGCTGATCGTCGCCCTGCCGTTCCTGATCGCATGGTTGCGGCCGACCGGGCCTGCGCTCTGGCTGATCGCGTTATTGCCAGCGTTTCCCTTGTCGGCGGTCTTCTGGTTTTACGGGCAGTTCTTCGTCGAACTGCGCGACGAATATATCCGCCTGCTCGAAATTCGGAAGGCGCTGATCGCGACCGGGATCGTGATGATGGCCGCCACGGCGTGGGGCTTTCTGGAAACCTATGCGGCCGCGCCGCACCTGCCGCTGTTTGCCGTGCCGTTGGCGTGGTTCCCGTGCCAGGGAATCGGCGCGCTGATCGTCACGGCGAGCGAGCGGAGGGCGATGCGGTGATCAACCGCCTCAAGGTGCTGCGCGCGGAGCGAGGCTGGAGCCAGGGCGACCTGGCCGAGCGGCTCGAGGTGTCGCGCCAGAGCGTAAACGCGATCGAGACCGGGCGCTACGATCCCTCGCTCCCGCTCGCCTTCCGCATCGCTGAATTGTTCGCGCTTCCGATCGAAGCCATTTTCGTAAGCCCCTCCAAAGGAGACGCCGCATGATGTCTGCCCGCAAAACCGCTATGATCGCCGCGCTGGCGCTGCTGCTGCCCGCCACGCCGACGCAGGCCGCCCCGACGGGGGCGCAGGCGGCGACGACGGCCGAACTGCGCCTGCCGCACCTTTCGATCGTCACGATGGGCAAGGGCAGTCCGGTGATCCTGATCCCCGGCCTCGCCTCCCCGCGCGCGGTGTGGGAAGATGTTGCGCCCGAGCTGGCCAAGACGCACCGCGTGATCCTGGTGCAGGTCAACGGCTTTGGCGGCGACGATCCCGGGGCCAATCTGCAGCCCGGCGTGCTCGACGGTATCGTCGCCGATCTCGACGGCTATATCGCGCGCGAGAAACTGCACGGCGCGCTGGTGATCGGCCATTCGATGGGCGGGCTGGTCGGCCTGATGCTGGCCAAGGCGCATCCGGGCGACCTTGCGCGGTTGATGATCGTCGACTCGCTCCCCTATTTCGCGGTGCTGATGGCCCCGCCGGGGATCGACCCCACCCCCGATATGGTCGCGCCGCAAGCCGCCAAAATGCGCGACGCCATCGCCGCCAGTTATGGCACGGTGCCGAGTGATGCAGCGGTGGCGGCACAAACGCGGGGCCTTGCGATCAAGCCCGGCAGCATCGCCCGCATGACCGCCTGGACCAAGGCCGCTGACCCGCGCGTGACCGCGCAAGCTATGTATGAGGACCTGACCACCGATCTGCGCCCGGTCCTGGGGTCGATCACCACGCCGATGACGCTGCTCTACCCGTGGAATGCGGCTCGCCCAACCAAGGCGATGGCCGATCCGTTCTACCGCAAGCAATATGCCGCAGCACCGCACATCAGCTATGTCGATATCGGCGACAGCGGTCATATGGTGATGCTCGATCAACCAGAGGCATTCAAGGCGGCAGTGATCGCGTTTGTGGCGGGGAAGTAAGCGCGGCGACGCAAACCCCCGATTTCCCCTCCCCCGATCTTCGGCTAAGGCCGCCGCCATGACCGACACGTCGCCCCCCGCCCGCCCCGCCCTCGCATATCATCTGACCGAGGGCACCGGCCCCACCGTCGTGTTCCTGCCCGGTTATGGTTCGGACATGGAAGGCACCAAGGCGCTCGCGCTGGAAGCCTGGGCCAAGCGCACCGGCCACGCCTATCTGCGGTTCGATTATGGCGGGTGCGGGCAAAGCGCGGGGGCGTTCGAGGAACAGACGCTCGCCGGCTGGCGCGACGATGTGCTGGCGATGCTCGATCAATTGGTCGAAGGCCCCGCCGTGCTGGTCGGATCGTCGATGGGCGGGTGGCTGATGCTGCTGGTCGCGCGCGATCATCCCGAAAAGGTCGCCGCCTTGGTCGGCATCGCGCCTGCGCCCGATTTCACCGACTGGGGCTTCACCGTCGACGAGAAACTGCAGATCCTGTCCGAAGGGCGGCTGGAGAAGGTCGGGCGCTATGCCGATCTGCCGATGGTCTATACCCGTGCCTTCTGGCAATCGGGCGAGGCCAATCGCGTGCTGTTCTCCGGGCTCCCGATCGACGTGCCGGTGCGGCTGCTGCACGGCATGGCCGATGCCGAGGTGCCCGCCAACCGAACGATCCGCCTGGCCGAGGTGATCCGTTCAGCCAAGGTGCAGGTGACGCTGATCAAGGACGGCGATCACCGGTTGTCGCGCGAGGCCGATCTCGCCTTGCTGATCGCCGCGGTCGAGGATGTGACGCGCGCCTTATGATCCTGCTGCCTTTGCTTGCCGCCGCTGCGCTTGCGCAAAGCACCGCTACCGGACCAACCGGCCCTGCCGCCCCCAGTGGCGACCGCTATGACCGCTGCCTGGCGCTGTCGAGCACCAACCCCGCCGCTGCCGAGGCCGAGGCCGGGCAATGGGAATTGGCGGGCGGCGACTTCCTCGCCAGCCAGTGCCTGGGCATGGCCTATAGCCGCGAACACCGTTGGTCCGCCGCCGCTGCCGCCTTCGAGAAAGCCGCAACCGGCGCGGAACGGGCCAAGGACACGCAAGCCGCCAATTACTGGGCGCAGGCGGGCAATGCCTGGCTGGCGGCCGGCGATGCCTCCAAGGCGCGCAGCGCGCTCGATGCCGCGCTCGCCACCGGCACACTGACCGGCCTGTCGCTGGGCGAGGCGCATCTCGACCGCGCACGCGCGATGGTGGCGGGCGACGACATGGAGAATGCGCGCGACGACATCGACCATGCGTTGACCGAAGTGCCCACCGATCCGCTGGCATGGCTGCTGTCGGCAACGCTGGCGCGGCGGATGCAGGAAGTGCCGCGCGCGAAAAAGGATATTGCCGAGGCTCTGCACCTGGGCGGCGACGATCCCGCGGTGCAACTGGAGGCCGGCAACATCGCCGCTCTTTCGGGGGACGAAGCCGGAGCCAAGGCCGCCTGGCACCAGGCGGTGACGCTTCGGCCAGACAGCCCACCGGGAAAGGCAGCAGCGGCGGCGCTAACGCAATTCGACGCCAAACCGTAGCTGGCGCTTGCCGCCGTGCATGCCTATTTGGGCGGCAAAGCCTGTAGGAGTGCGCCGATGAAATATCTCCACACGATGATTCGCGTGACCGACCCGGTCGCGACGATCGACTTTTTCAAACTTCTCGGGCTGGAGGAAGTGCGCCGCTTCGACAATGAGAAGGGCCGCTTCACGCTGATCTTTCTGGCCGCGCCCGGCGACCATGACGCGCAAGTCGAGCTGACGCACAATTGGGACCCGGAGCCCTATACGGGCGGGCGCAATTTCGGCCACCTCGCCTACCAGGTCGAGAATATCTATGAGACGTGCCAGCGCCTGATGGATGGCGGCGTGACGATCAACCGCCCACCGCGCGACGGCCACATGGCGTTCGTGCGCACGCCCGACAATATCTCGATCGAATTGCTGCAGAACGGCGTGCTGCCCCCCGCCGAACCCTGGGCGTCGATGCCCAACACCGGAGAATGGTAATGGCGACCACGCTCGACATCGTCCGCGTGCCCGCGCTCGACGACAATTATGTGTGGCTGCTGCACGACGCCGTTGCCAATGAAACCGTCGTGGTGGATCCGAGCGAGGCCGCCCCGGTGCTGGCGGCGGCGAATGCGCGCGGCTGGACCATCTCGCAGATCTGGAACACCCACTGGCACCCCGATCACACCAATGGCAATGCAGAGATCAAGGCGCTTGGCGCGACGGTCAGTGGCCCCGCTGCCGAAGCCGACAAGATCCCCACACTCGATTACGGCCTGCGTGAGGGCGACAGCGTCAAGATCGGCAACCATGTCGCGCGCGTGATCGAAACGCCGGGGCATACCGCGGGGCATATCGTGTTCCACATGGCCGACGATGCGTTGCTGTTCAGCGGCGACACGCTGTTCGCAATGGGGTGCGGACGCCTGTTCGAAGGGGGCCCGGCGCAAATGTACGCCAATATGCAGCGCCTCGCCGTTTTGCCGCCCGAGACGATCGTGTTCTGCGCGCACGAATATACCCAGTCGAACGGCCGCTATGCCGCCGCTGCCGAGCCCGACAATGCGGCGGTCACCGAACGCATGAAGGACGTCGACGCCAAGCGTGCTGCGGGCGAGCCAACCGTGCCGACGACGATCGCCCTGGAACTGGCCACCAACCCGTTCCTGCGCGTTTCCTCCGCCGAGCAATTGGCCGAGCGTCGCGCGGCAAAGGATGTTTTTTGACCGCGAAATGGCGTAAACAAACGGCGGGGGCAGATGCTGTGAAAAGGACCGTTGCCATGTACCGATTCCTCCTGCCCGCCGCGCTGCTGATCGGCGGGACCGCCGCACTTTCCGCCGATACCAAGGGCTATGAGGCGCGCCAGGCCGCGCAGGACAAAGCCGAACTCGACAAGCAGCTCGCCGGGCTGGTGCCGGGCAAGCCGCAGACCTGCATCGACCCGATCCGCTACCGCGACACTACCCGCGTCGGCGACACGATCCTGTACAAGAACGGCCGTAACGACATCATGCGCACCGATACCGGCGGCGGCTGCTTCGGGCTGCGGCGGGGCGACGCGATCGTGACCAAAACCTTCGGCAGCCAGCTCTGTCGCGGCGATATCGTCCGCACGGTCGATCTGACCAGCCATATCCCGAGCGGCAGCTGCAGCTTTGGCGATTTCATCCCTTACCGCAAACCATGATCCGCAGCGCGCTGCTCGTGTCCGCGCTGGCCACGATGGTGGCGTCGGACAGCAAGGATCTCGATAAGGCCCTGGCCGGGCGCGTCGCGGGAAAGCCCGAGACGTGCCTGTCGACCAGCCGGATCGGCAGCCCGCAGGTGATCGACGATCACACGCTGCTATACCGCGACGGCGGACGCATCTGGCGCAACGACCTGCCCGATGCGTGCCCGGGGCTCGACGACGACGTGATCGTAGTGACCGAGGTGTTTGGCGGACAATTGTGTCGCGGCGACCTGTTCTACACGCTCGAGCGCTCCGGCCTCGGCATCCCCGGCCCGCGCTGCCGCCTCGGCGCGTTCGTGCCGTGGGACAAGGGGAAGAGCGGGGTTAAGAGCGAGTAAAGCGGGGAGGGTCGGGACACCCTCCCCTCTCTTACAGCACGAACCGACTTAGATCGGTGTTGCGCGCGATGCTCGCCAGATGCGTTTCGACATAAGCCGCATCGACCACCACCGTCTCGCCACCGCGATCCTCGGCGTTGAAGCTGACGTCTTCCAGCAGCTTTTCCATCACCGTCTGCAAGCGGCGCGCACCGATATTCTCGATCTCGCCATTCACTTCCGCCGCAATGCGCGCGACTGCGCGAATGCCGTCTTCGGTGAATTTCACGCCGACATTTTCGGTCGCTATCAGCGCGACATATTGCTGCGTCAGCGATGCCTTGGTGTCGCTGAGGATCGCGACGAAATCGTCCTCGGTCAGCGCCTTCAACTCGACGCGGATCGGCAAGCGGCCCTGTAGCTCGGGCAGCAAGTCGCTCGGCTTGGCGACGTGGAACGCGCCGCTGGCGATGAACAGGATATGGTCGGTCTTCATCGGCCCATATTTGGTCGCGACCGTGGTGCCCTCGATCAGCGGCAGCAAATCGCGCTGCACGCCCTCGCGCGAGACGGAACCGCCGCGCACGTCGGACACCGCGATCTTGTCGATTTCATCGAGGAACACGATCCCGTTCGCCTCGGCATCGGCCAAGGCGGCGCGGCTGACCTCATCCTGGTCGACGCGCTTGTCGGCCTCTTCCTCGACGAGCTTGTCCCAGGCGGCGGGCACGGTCAGCTTGCGGCGCTTCAACTGGCCGCCGCCGAACGCCTTGCCCATCATTTCGGACAGGTTGATCATCTGCGCGCCGCCGCCGGGCAGTTCGAACGGCATGTTGGGCTGCGCTTCCAGCTCGATCTCGATCTCGGTGTCGCGCAAATGGCCGTCGTGCAACCGCTGGCGGAACGCCTCGCGCGTCGCCTCGCTGGCGCCCTTGCCGGTCAGCGCATCGAGTAGACGGCCCATCGCGGCTTCCTCGGCCTTGTCCTTGACGGCGGCGCGGCGACGTTCCTTTTCGAGCCTTATCGCTTCCTCGACCAGATCGCGCGCAATCTGCTCGACGTCGCGACCGACATAGCCCACCTCGGTGAATTTGGTCGCCTCGACCTTGATGAACGGCGCATCCGCCAGCTTAGCGAGACGGCGGCTAATCTCGGTCTTGCCGCAGCCGGTCGGCCCGATCATCAGGATGTTCTTCGGAGAGACCTCGTCGCGCAATTCGGGCGCGAGCTGCTGGCGGCGCCAGCGGTTGCGCATCGCGACCGCAACCGCACGCTTGGCGTCGGCCTGGCCGATGATGTGCGCATCGAGGGCTGCGACAATGGCTTTGGGAGTCAGGGCTTCGTTCATTGGAAAGGTTCCGTCGCCCCGGCGGAGGCCGGGGCCGCTATGATATTAGGGCGCGTGCTATTTGCTAGCGGCCCCGGCCTCCGCCGGGGCGACGCGCATCAGGCAGATGCCGCGAGGCTCTCCACGGTCAGCCGGTCGTTGGTGTAGACGCACACCTCCGCCGCGATCGCCATCGCCTTGCGGCAGATCGTCTCGGCATCGGCTTCGTAATCGACCAGCGCGCGTGCGGCGGACAGCGCGTAATTGCCGCCCGATCCGATCGCCGCGACGGTGCCATTGGGGCTCGCCTCGGGCTCCAGCACGTCGCCATTGCCGGTCAGGATCAGCGTGACGTCATTGTCGGCGACGATCATCATCGCTTCCAGATTGCGGAGGTATTTGTCGGTGCGCCAGTCCTTGGCCAGTTCGACCGCGCTGCGCAGCAATTGTCCGTGATGCTGCTCGAGCTTGCGCTCAAGCCGCTCGAACAGCGTGAAGGCATCGGCGGTCGCGCCGGCAAAGCCGCCGATCACCGATCCGTCACCGAGGCGGCGGACCTTCTTCGCATTGGGTTTCATGACGGTCTGGCCCTGCGTCACCTGGCCGTCTCCGGCGACGACCACGCGGCCATTCTTGCGCACGGACAGGATCGTGGTGCCGTGCCACACCATTGGGTTCTCGCTCATGCGCAGCGATATGGGATGCGGATTACGGCTGCGCAATCCAGCCGCACAAGTTTGCTCGAGCCGGACGAGGGGCCCCACTCGCCCGGCCCAATCGCGTCAGCGGCAGCGCACGTCGCGATTGTCGCTCTTGTCGATCGCCTGCCCCGCCAGCGCCCCGCCAATGCCGCCGAGCAGCGCACCGAGCACGCCCGAGCCGCCCGGCGCGATCGCCGCGCCCAAAGCGCCACCGGCGACGCCACCGACGATCAGACCGGTCGTGCCGTCATTGCGGCGGCAATAATAGCGCCCGTCGCTGCCGCGATAGACGCGGTCGTTCGAGCTGAGGCGGCGCTCCTGATAGCGGCGCGGATCGTCGCGGTAATAACGCGACGCGTCATACCCGTTATACGCGGGATCGGGCCGATCGTAATCGTAGCGCGAATAGCCGCCATCCCCATAACCGCGACGCGGCCCGTCGCCATATTCGGTGCAGCCGGCCACCAACGTCGAGGCGGCGATCAAACCCAGAGTGAATGCGCGCATGTCGAGATCCTCCTGTATCGTAGAACGGGTAATGCGCCGCGCACGAAAAGGTTGCGATCCGGCCCTTTCACAGGGCTTACCTGCGTAGTTTCCGAGGCTGATCGTGCGCGCGGGACCGCTGGTAAACGGCGGCCCGGCAGCACAAAGGATCGCATCCCATGAGCACATATACCTTCGTCGGCAGCGGCATCGCCTCCCTCGCCGGTGCGGTTTTCCTGATCCGCGACGGCGGCGTGGCGGGCGAGGACATCGTCATCCTCGAGGAAAGCCACAAATTCGGCGGCGCGTTCGATGCGCATGGCGATGCCGAAAACGGCTATTTCATGAGCGGCAGCCGCATGTTCGAGGCGATGTATCAATGCACCTTCGACTTGCTCGATTCGATCCCCTCGGCCAGCGACCCGAGCATCTCGGTGCGCGAGGAGACCGACCGCGCCAATGCGCAGTGGCCGTGGCACAACAAGGTGCGGCTGGTGAACCGCGACGGCAGCATCCCCGATTTCCACACCATGGGCTTTACCGAGCGCGACCGCATCGACCTGGTCAAGATCATGGCCGAGCCCGAGCAACTGCTCGACGGCAAGCGCATCACCGATTGTTTCCAGCCGCACTTCTTCCAGAGCAATTTCTGGTTCGAATGGTGCACGCTATTCGCCTTCGAACCGTGGCACAGCGCGATCGAGTTCAAGCGCTACCTCCAGCGCTTCGTCCACCATTTCTCGACGATCGACACGCAGGAGGGCATCTATCGCAGCCTGCTCAACCAATATGACAGCTTCGCCGTGCCGATCGTGAACTGGCTGAAGGAACACGGCGTGCAGTTCCGCTTCGGCGTGCGGGTCGAGGATGTGGGCTTTGCGAGCGGCGAGGCGATCACCGTCACCAGCATCGCCACGCTTACCGACCACGGCCCCGAAGCGATCCCGGTCGCGCCCGGCGACTGCGTGTTCGTCACCAACGGATCGATGACCGCCGACAAGGCGTTCGGATCGATGACCAAGGCCCCCGGCCTCGACGCCAGCAACCATTCAGGCGCATGGAAATTGTGGGAGAAGCTCGCGCAGGGCCGCCCCGCCTTCGGCAACCCCGCCGCGTTCAACGGCAACATCGCCGAAAGCTCGTGGATTTCCTACACCGTCACGGTCAAGGACCCGCTGTTCCTGCAACTGATGGAACGCTTCAGCGGCAGCGCCCCCGGCACGGGCGGGCTGATCACCTTCAAGGATTCGAGCTGGCTGATCACGCTGTCCATATATCACCAGCCGTTCTTTGCCGATCAGCCCGAGGGTGTGTCGGTATGGTGGGGGTACGGCCTGTTCCACGATCGCGTCGGCGATTACGTCAAGAAGCGGATGGTCGATTGCACGGGCGCGGAGATCCTGGAGGAAGTGCTCGGCCATCTGCACTTCAGCGCGGCCGACCAGGCGGCGGTGATGGCGGCATCGACCTGCATCCCCTGCGCCATGCCCTATATCACCAGCCAGTTCATGGTGCGCACGGGCAAGGACCGGCCCAAGGTGGTGCCTGCGCGATCGACCAACCTCGCCTTTCTCGGCCAATATGCCGAGCAGCCCGACGACGTGGTGTTCACCGTGGAATATTCGGTGCGCTGCGCGATGACGGCGGTGTACACGCTGCTCAAGCTCGATCGCACCCCGCCGCCGGTCTATAAGGGGCTACACAGCCCGCAAGTGATCGTGGACGCGATCAGGACGCTCCACCGGTAGCGGCGCGGACGGCCCCTCCCTTGCGCCCGGCGCTGGGTTGGGGTGGGGCCGTGGTGCGGTGCTGTCAAAGACCGTGGGCGGGTCGCGGGGCGCTGCGGCATGGGTTCATGGATAGTTCTGGCGGGCGTGGAGGACGGTGATCACCTCGACGGTGTCCGCCAGAACCCGATAGATCAGAATGTAATTGGGGTGGACCACCGCCTCGCGCGTGCCCGGCACCCGGCCAGGACGGTGGACGTAGGGATGTTCCGGCAGGCGTTCGGCCGCGTCGCGGATCAGGGCGGACAGGCGCTGCGCAGCCAGCGGATTGCGCTGGCGGATGAAGGCGGCGATGTCGAGCAGGTCACGGCGCGCCTTCGGACGCCAGACCAGCCGCAGCATCAGCCGGGCGCGTGTCCGTCGAGAACGGCTTGGAGGTCGGCCATCACCTGATCGTGCGGGATACTGGGTGCTGGGTCGGCAAGCGCCTGCGCCACCTTCTCGCGCACCCAGCGATCATGCGCTTCGGCCGCTTCGGTCGATTCGAACTCGGACTCGATGGGCGAGAGCTTGGGCATGTGGGGAATATAGCGCAGAAGCGGAGGGGGAAGAAGGGGATTGCGGGGAGGTAGGCTTGCAGCGCCGACGCTGCGGCTCACCTCGACGTGATCGAGCGCTTTCGCCCCGATGGGCCGGGCTGGCAGGGGCGGATGAACGCTGCGCTGCGCAAGACGGGGGGTTGTGGCGTGCGACCAAGTTCGCGGCGCGTCTGAAAGTAAATGCGACCGCATTGCATCGGCACCTTCGGGAAAAGAGCGGATCGCCCAAAGACTGCGGACTTGACCACCTTAACGCAATGATCAACAATCACGAAAACGGAGGGTAGGTTGGCATTTATACTAAAGCGGGGCACAACGTTAGGCGCGATGTCTGCTGAAGATGATCAAGCTTTTCTCGCAGATTGTTTGGTTAGAACGTCCGATCTCGAGAGGATCACGGATAGCGCAAATCCAAAGTGCATTGCACTGGGGCGGACGGGTGCCGGAAAAAGCGCAATTCTACAACAAATCGAAAACACGAGCGTTCGATCGGCTCGAATCGACCCTGAAGCCCTATCGCTTAACTATATAAGTAATTCTAATGTAATTTCTTTTTTCGAGTCGCTCAACATAAATCTCGATATATTCTATCAACTTCTTTGGCGGCATATATTTGCGGTCGAGCTGCTCAAATTGAAGCGCCAAATGCAAAATGAAGCGGCCGCTCGTAGCTGGATAGAAAATTTACGTCAAAGTTTCGAGAATAACGACCGAAAAAAGCGAGCACTGAATTATCTCACCGAATTTGGCGACAAATTTTGGCTTGATACCGAAGAACGAGTTAGGGAAGTAGTAAGAAATATCGAGAATCATTTCGAGAGAGAAGTAGGCATTTCAGTCGATGCGTTTAAAGCTAAAATTCATGCTGACGCAAAAGATGGGAACTCCCAATCGATCAAAGAAACCTCCGATATAGTAAATAGAGCCACGCGCGTCGTAAATGACGTTCAGGTTCAAGAGTTAAACGGTATAATTGAGTTGCTTTCCGAAGATGTATTTCACGACCGCCAGCAGAAATATATAATAATAATAGACGACCTCGATACAGGATGGGTTCATGAATCAATTCGGTTTAAACTGGTCAGGTCTCTAATTGAAACCCTTAAGAAATTTAAGCGCATTTCAAACGTTAAAATTGTCATTGGACTTAGAGTTGATTTACTGGAAACTGTACTTCAAAATACTGCATCCGCTGGGTTTCAGACCGAAAAATTTGAAGATATGATGCTTCGCCTGAGTTGGGCCAGGGAAGAATTGATGGAACTAGCTAATAAACGCATAGCTCATTCTTTCAAAGATCAATACACAAGCACAATTCCCCAATTCTACGATATCTTTGCATCAAAAGTAGGAACACAAGATTCCTTTGATTATATTCTAGACAGAAGCCTGCATAGACCACGAGACATTATTTCTTTTATGAACGAGTGCTTAGATCAAGCGGTAGGCCAGAGTAAAATCAACCAGAACAATATTAGAAACGGGGAAAAAGAGTATTCTAGAAAGCGACTCAGATCTTTAGCAGACGAATGGAGAGAAACTTTTGGCGACTTAGAATCAGTTATTGGGTGTCTCCGCCATGTTCCTGTGAGATTTGAATTATCGGACTTGACGGACGGAGCAATCGAGACGTTATGCTTAGAGCTTTTGGCAGGTGACGGCGTTTCAAATTCAGGAACCTTTGTGAAAGCCTGTAGTTTGGTAGCTGACACGAATCAGTCATACGCCAGCATAAGGAGAGCTCTTATAGAAACACTCTATCTAATAGGGGCGATCGGCGTCAAACTTTCCCGAGGAACTCCATACAACTGGAGCTACAAAAACTCTCCTATACTTAGATATGACAGCTTAACCGAGGAAAGCAGCTTTGCAATTCACCCGATGCTTTTTAGAGAGTTAAATAAAAGAGCCGATCCCACTACTTTAGTTTAATATATTAAACCTGCTAGAACGCTTCGCTCGCGTTAACACATATCAGCGCTTACGCTCCGGCTTCGCTCAGGACAGGCTTGTCCCGGGTCTTCTTTCCCAACAACGGCTTCAGATAGCGGCCAGTGAAGCTCCCTTCCGTCTCGGCGACCTTTTCCGGCGTCCCCTGCGCCACAATCTCCCCGCCCTTCACGCCGCCTTCCGGCCCAAGGTCGAGCACCCAGTCGGCGGTCTTGATCACGTCGAGATTGTGCTCGATTACCACCACCGTATTCCCCTGCTCGACCAGTTGGTGCAGCACCTCCAGCAGCTTGCGCACATCCTCGAAATGCAGGCCGGTGGTCGGCTCGTCCAATATGTACAGCGTCTGCCCCGTCGCGCGGCGCGACAGTTCCTTGGCGAGTTTGACGCGCTGCGCCTCGCCGCCCGACAGCGTGGTCGCTTGCTGGCCGACCTTGACGTAACCCAAGCCCACTTCGGCGAGCATCGCCATCTTGTCGCGGATCGGTGGCACGGCCTTGAAGAATTCGACCGCATCCTCGACCGTCATGTCGAGCACGTCAGCGATCGACTTACCCTTGAACTTCACCTCCAGCGTCTCGCGATTGTAGCGCGCGCCGTGGCACACGTCGCATGTCACATAGACATCGGGCAGGAAGTGCATTTCGATCTTGAGCAGCCCGTCGCCCTGGCACGCCTCGCAGCGGCCGCCCTTGACGTTGAAGCTGAAGCGGCCGGGCTTGTAGCCGCGCGCCTGCGCCTCGGGCAGGCCTGCGAACCAGTCGCGGATCTGCGTGAAGGCGCCGGTATAGGTGGCGGGGTTGCTGCGCGGGGTGCGGCCGATCGGCGACTGGTCGATATCGATGACCTTGTCGAGATATTGCAGGCCGGTGATCTTGTCATGCTTGCCCGCCAGCACCCGCGCGCCGTTGAGCGCGCGCGCGGCGGAGGCATAGAGCGTGTCGATCGTGAAGCTCGATTTGCCGCTGCCGCTGACCCCGGTGATGCAGGTGAAGGTGCCGAGCGGCAGGCTGGCCGTCACGCCCTTCAGATTGTTGGCGGTGGCGTTGTGGACGGTCAGTTTCTTGCCATTGCCCTTGCGCCGGGTGGTGGGCACCGCGACCTCGCGCCGGCCCGACAGATAATCGGCGGTGATGCTGTCGGGGTTGGCGAGCACCTCCTCGAAGGTCCCTTGCGCGACGATCGCGCCGCCATGCACGCCAGCACCCGGCCCCATGTCGATGACATAATCGGCGGTGCGGATCGCATCCTCGTCATGCTCGACCACCAGCACGGTGTTGCCGAGATCGCGGAGACGACGCAGCGTCTTCAGCAGCATGTCATTGTCGCGCTGGTGCAGGCCGATGCTGGGCTCGTCGAGCACATAGAGCACGCCCGACAGCCCGCTGCCGATCTGGCTGGCGAGCCGGATACGCTGCGATTCCCCGCCCGACAGCGTGCCGCTGGTGCGATCGAGGTTGAGATAATCGAGCCCGACATTGTTGAGGAAGCCGAGCCGTTCGAGGATTTCCTTGAGGATGCGTTCGGCGATGGCGCGTTGCTGGTCGGTGAGGTCGGCGGGGACGGATTCGAACCAGGCGAGCGCATCGACCACCGACAGGCGGGTGACGCTGGAAATGTCGCGCATGCCGATCTTGACCGCGAGCGCCTCGGGCTTGAGGCGCGCGCCGCCGCACACTTCGCACGCGGCGCTGCTTTGATATTTGGCGAGTTCCTCGCGCATCCACGCGCTTTCGGTCGAGAGCATGCGGCGGTTGAGGTTGCCGATCACGCCCTCGAACGGCTTCTTCACGTCATACGACTTCTTGCCGTCGATGAAGGTGAGCGTGACGGGCTTGCCGCCAGTGCCGTGCAGGATGATGAGCTTCACCTCGCCCGGCAGATCCTCCCACGGCGTATCCAGGCTGAAGCCGAATTCGCGCGCCAGGCTGCCCAGCACTTGCATGTAATAGGGGCTTGGGGGGTTGGACTTCGCCCAGGGCACGACCGCGCCCTTCTTGATGCTGAGCGCATGGTTGGGAACGACGAGGTCCTCGTCGAACAGCAGTTTCTCGCCCAGGCCATCGCACGCCGGGCATGCGCCTTGCGGGGCGTTGAAGGAGAAGAGGCGCGGTTCGATCTCGGCAATGGTGAAGCCCGACACGGGGCAGGCGAATTTCTCGCTGAACACGATGCGGTTGGCGGGGATGCCGGCGCCGACCATACCCCCCTCCCGCTTGCGGGAGGGGATGGGGGAGGGAAGATCAACCTGTGCTTCGCCTGCGGACAAGCCCTCCCCTAACCCCTCCCGCAAGCGGGAGGGGGACGCCAGCGCGGCAACCGTTGTGTCCACCAAATCGACATAAGCCAGCCCCTCGGCCAGCTTCAGCGCCGCCTCGAAGCTCTCGGCCAGGCGCGTTGCCATGTCGGGGCCGACGACCAAGCGGTCGACCACCACTTCGATGTCGTGCTTCAGCTTCTTGTCGAGCGCGGGCGCTTCGTCGATCTCATGGATCTCGCCGTCGATGCGCACGCGGGTGAAGCCCGCTTTCTGCCATTCGGGCAGTTCCTTGCGATACTCGCCCTTGCGCCCGCGCACGACCGGCGCGAGCAGATACAGCCGCGTGCCCTCGGGCAGCGCCATCACGCGGTCGACCATCTGGCTGACGGTCTGCGCCGCAATCGGCAGGCCGGTGGCGGGGCTGTACGGGATGCCGACGCGCGCCCATAGCAGGCGCATGTAATCGTAAATCTCGGTGACGGTGGCCACGGTCGAGCGCGGGTTGCGGCTGGTGGTCTTCTGCTCGATGCTGATCGCAGGGCTGAGGCCCTCGATATGGTCGACATCGGGCTTTTGCATCAGCTCGAGGAACTGGCGCGCATAGGCGCTCAAGCTCTCGACATAGCGCCGTTGGCCCTCGGCATAGATGGTGTCGAAGGCGAGGCTCGATTTGCCCGATCCCGACAGGCCGGTGATGACCGTCAGCGTATCGCGCGGAATATCGACCGACACGTCCTTGAGGTTGTGCTCGCGCGCGCCGCGCACCGAAATATGAGTCAGCATGAAGGACGTGTTCCAGATTTGTTCTTGAAAGGCAAATGGCAATCGGGCAAAAACCAACATGGCGTCGCCAGTCGGCATCGACAAGCAGGGGGCTTGCACCGGGCAAGCGATCGGGCATGGTGAATCGATGAACGAACGGCCCGGCTTTTACGAATTTTTCGCAGGCGGCGGAATGGCCCGCGCGGGGCTGGGCGGGGCGTGGCAATGCCTGTTCGCCAACGATTTCGACCCCAAAAAGGCCAAGGCCTATGCCGACAATTGGGGCACGGACGAGCTGTTGCTTGGCGATGTCGGCGAGGTAACACCCCGCCAACTGCCCGGCCAAGCGGATTTGGTGTGGGCGTCCTTCCCCTGCCAGGACCTCTCGCTCGCCGGGGCCGGTGCCGGGCTTACGGGCACGCGATCGGGCGCATTCTGGCCGTTTTGGAACCTGATTCAGGATGTGAGCACGCAAGGCCGAAAGCCACGCGCGATCGTGCTGGAAAACGTCTGCGGGTTGCTGACATCGCGGAATGGGGCGGACTTTGCCGCGCTGTGCCAGACGGTTGGGGATGCCGGCTATTGGCTCGGCGCGATGGTGATCGACGCGCAGCATTTCGTGCCGCAGTCGCGCCCACGTCTGTTTGTCATCGCGCTTGATCGCGCGACAGAGGTGCCCGCCCGCGTCTTCAGCCCCTGGGCGGTCGATCGCTGGCACCCCGAGCGGTTGCGGCAGGCACAAGCCGCGCTACCGGAAAAGCTGCGCGCGCAATGGCTGTGGTTCACCGCCCCAGCCCCGGCAACGCGCCAAGCCCGGCTTATCGATATCATCGAGGATCATCCCCGGGACGTCGCGTGGCATAGCGCCGCCGAGACGCGGAAGCTGCTGACGATGATGAGCAACGGCAACCGCGCGAAGGTCGATCTGGTCGCTGGCAATGCGCGCAGGGCGGTCGGCGCGGTGTACAAGCGCACCCGGATCGAGAACGGCAAGAAGGTGCAGCGCGCCGAAGTGCGGTTCGATCTGGCGGGCTGCCTGCGCACGCCAGGGGGCGGGTCCAGCCGGCAGACGATCCTGGCAGTTGAGAAGGGCAAGGTGCGCACGCGGCTCATCTCCGCTCGCGAAACCGCGCGGCTGATGGGGCTGCCCGAAGCCTATCGCCTGCCCGAGCGCTATAACGACGCCTATCATTTGACGGGCGATGGCGTGGTCGTTCCGGTCGTCCGCCACATTGCGGAATGGGTGCTGGAACCCGCGCTGACGCAATCGGGGATCGCCCTTGCCTCTGCTTAAGGACCCGCGAATGCCGACACGGCATCGGGTTGCGGACATCGACACCAAAAGCGCCCCCGATGAGACGATCGAGCTGCGCCGCGCACTCGAGCAGTTCAAGCGCCAGAAACTCTCCGATTTCTTCGACCAGGCCCCGGTAACCAAAGCCGGTGTCTCGATTTCGGTCGGCGCGGTGAAATGGGGCGTCTACGCCTTTTTCGATTATGACGGCGAGCCGATCTATGTCGGCCAGACGCGCGAAACCGTGGGCGGGCGGATCGGGCGGCATTTGACCAACCAGCGCACCGACGCGGTGGCGATGTCGGTGCTCGATCCATTTGAAGTGCGCACGATCAAGGTCTGGCTTTTGCCTGAATATCAGGACGTAAAGGGCGATCCGAAACGCGTGCCCGCTGCGCGCGCCGCCGCCGATCACCTCAACGCGCTGGAACGCAGCGTGTTTATGAAGCTTGTCAGCGAAAGCGATTTCGGGCGCATCCTCAACGAAAAGGATCCGCCCGACGTCCCGTTATGCGCGCTGCCACCGGCGATCGAAGGCGAGATCGTCAGCCCCGACGTGCTCAAACTCCGCCAACACCCCGATGTGCGGATCGCCCGGCGGGCGCTAACCATCGCCCGACTGGCACAGATTATCGCCGGACGCGACGTGCAGGCCGGGCTGCGTCGGGCGCTGGCAACGCAGGCGGATCGGTTGGCATGGCTGGCGAACGAACGCTTCGCGGCGCTCGGCGGCGAAGCCGCGGTCGAGGAACGCGATGCGGACGAGCCGACGGACCACGACATGGATGGCGGGGAGGCGATTTAAGCCGCGCGATCGAGATGCCTACGCGGCAAGCCTTTTCGCTAACGCTTCAACCTCGCGCGCCATAAGCCGGCAGCCCAAGCTTCCACCGGATCGCCGCCGCACGCAGCGCGAAGCCGCAGCTTGCCGCTACGCCCGCCGCAATCGTCGGCGATACGCCCAGTTCGACCAGCACGACGTGCAGCCCCGCCGCGAGCGCGGCTGCCGTTACATACAATTCAGGCCGCATCAGGATCGAGGGTTCGCCCGCCAGCACGTCGCGGATGATGCCGCCGACGCACGCCGTCACCACGCCCATCAAAGCGGCGGGCACCGGCGGGATGCCGAACGCGAGCGCCTTGGCGGCACCGAATACGGCATAAGCGGCCAGCCCGACCGCATCGAGCCAGTCGAGCGCCGAGGTCGGCGCGTGCGCCCCCTGCCACCAGCCTCGCGGCGTCGTCCACACCAAGACCGCGACCGCCAGGCAGATGGCGGCGACCAGCGGATCATGCACCCAGAACACTGGCGCACCGATCAACAAATCGCGCACCGATCCGCCGCCAACCCCGGTGATCAACGCGAAAAAGGCGGCGGTGACGAAGGTCTGCCCGCGTCCCGCCGCCGCCAGCGCCCCGGTAATGGCGAACACCGCGATCCCGAACAGATCGAGCCACGGCAGAATCGAGCCGAATTGCCAGGGTGCGAGGGGGAGCATCCGCACTCCTGTAGCGGGGTTGCGCGAGGAAATGAATGCTGGGGCGGGCTTATCACGGACGCGGCCCAAACTGGCATGGGCAAAGCCCATGCCGTCGGTCGGCGCCGTAGCGCCGCCGGCCGGTCTGATCGCGGCAAGCCTCGGCCGTAGCTTTCGCTACGGCCTCGGGCGATCAAACGTGGATCGCTTTCCCGCGTACCGCCATCGCCGCTTCCTTGATCGCTTCGCTATGCGTCGGGTGGGCGTGGCAGGTGTAGGCGATGTCCTCGCTGGTCGCGCCCATTTCCATGCCCAAAGCGGCCTCGGCGATCATGGTGCCCGCTGGGACGGCAATCGCCCACACACCGAGCACGCGGTCCGACTTGGCGTCGGCGATGATCTTCACGAAACCGTCGGGCTCGTGATTGGTCTTGGCGCGGCTGTTGCCCGCCATCGGGAACTTGCCGACCTTGATCTCGCCCTTGGCCTTGGCCGCTTCCTCGGTCAGGCCGACACCCGCGATTTCGGGCCAGGTGTAGACCACGCTCGGGATGACATCGTGGTTCACGATGCCGGTCAGCCCGGCGATATTCTCGGCAACGGCAATGCCTTCGTCCTCTGCCTTGTGCGCGAGCATCGGGCCGGGGATGACGTCGCCAATCGCCCAGATGCCGGGGACATTGGTCTGGAAGCGGTGGTCGGTGTCGATCTGGCCGCGCGCATTGGTGGCAAGGCCTGCCTTTTCGAGCGCCAGACCATCGGTGTTGGGACGACGACCGATCGCGACCAGTACGCAATCCGCCGTGATCGTCTCGGCGGCACCACCTGCCGCGGGTTCGACCGTGATGCTGGCGGTGTCGCCGCTCACCGAAACGCCGGTGACCTTGGTCGAGAGCTTGAATTCGATACCTTGCTTGCGGAAAATCTTGTTGGCTTCCTTGCGGATGTCGCCATCGAAGCCCGGCAGGATCTGGTCGAGATATTCGATGCAGGTGACCTTGGCCCCCAGCCGACGCCACACGCTGCCCAGCTCAAGCCCGATCACGCCGCCGCCGATGACCACCAGATGCTCGGGCACCTTGGCCAGTTCAAGCGCGCCGGTGGAATCGACCACGACCTTCTGGTCGACGGTCACGCCCGGCAGCGGGGTGACCGAGGAGCCGGTCGCGATCACAATATCCTTGGCGGTGACGGTCTGCTCACCGACCTGCACGGTGTGCGCATCGACGAAGGCGCCGCGGCCCTTCAGCCAGGTCACCTTGTTCTTCTTGAACAGAAAGGCGATGCCGCCGGTCAGCTGCGTGACGGCGTCGATCCGCTGTGCGTGCATCGCGGGGAGATCGAGCTCGGGCGTGACCTTGATGCCCATCTTGGCCATCGTGCCATTGGCGGCGGCATCGAAATATTCCGAAGCATGCAGCATCGCCTTGGACGGGATACAGCCGACGTTGAGGCAGGTGCCGCCTAGCGTCTCGCGGCTTTCGACGCATGCGGTGCGGAGACCCAGCTGCGCGGCGCGGATCGCGGCGACATAGCCGCCGGGGCCCGAACCGATGATGAGGACGTCGTAATCATAGTCAGCCATGTGTCACTCCGTTCGCCCTGAGCTTGTCGAAGGGCTGCGTTCTCTTCCGTCCGATGAAAAAGGACAGTGCTTCGACAAGCTCAGCACGAACGGAATATGGGTAATCTCAGTTCGCGATTACAGGTCGATCAAAATCCGGGTCGGGTCTTCGATCGCGTTCTTCAGCGCGACGAGGAACGTCACCGCTTCGCGCCCGTCGATCAGGCGGTGATCGTAGCTGAGCGCCAGATACATCATCGGGCGGATCACGATCTCGCCGTTCACCACCACCGGGCGGTCCTCGATGCGGTGCAGGCCGAGCACAGCCGCCTGGGGCGGGTTGATGATCGGGGTCGACATCAGCGAACCGAACACGCCGCCGTTCGAGATGGTGAAGGTGCCGCCCTTCATCTCTTCCATCTTCAGCGTGCCGTCCTTGGCGCGCTTGCCGAAATCGCCGATCGTCTTTTCGACTTCGGCGACCGACATCTGATCGGCATCGCGCACCACCGGCACGACGAGCCCACCCGGCGACGACACCGCGACCGAGATATCGGCATAATCGTGATAGACGATCTCGTCGCCCTCGATCGAGGCGTTGACGCTGGGGATGTCCTTCAGCGCAAGGCATGCCGCCTTCACGAAGAAGCCCATGAAGCCCAGGCGAACGCCATGCTTCTTCTCGAAGAGATCTTTGTACTTGGCGCGCGCCGCAATCACCGCGCTCATGTCGACATCGTTAAACGTCGTCAGCAGGGCGGCGGTGTTCTGCGCTTCCTTCAGGCGCTTGGCGATGGTCTGGCGCAGGCGCGTCATGCGCACGCGCTCTTCCTTGCGGCCGGTGGCGGCGGCGACCGAGGGGGCTACCGGGAGCGGTTCGCTCGGCGCGGGGGCTGCGGCCGGGGTCGCGGCGGCGGCGAGGACATCGTCCTTGGTCAGGCGACCGTCCTTGCCGGTGCCCTTGACCGTCGCCGGATCGACGCCGTGTTCGAGCACGGCGCGGCGCACCGACGGGCTGAGCGCGGCGGGTATGTCCGCCGCCGGGGCCACGGGCGATTCGAGCACGGCCGGCTGCGGTGCAGCGGCGACCGCAGGCGCGCCGTCACCCGCCTCGATCGTCGCGATCATCGCGCCGACGAGGACGGTGTCACCAACCTGCACTGCATGCTGGCCCATCACACCCGCCACTGGCGAAGGTACTTCGACCGAGACCTTGTCGGTTTCGAGGCTCGCGATCGGCTCGTCGACCGCGACCTTGTCGCCCGGCTGCTTGAGCCATTCGCCGAGCGTCGCTTCGGTGATCGATTCGCCGAGTACCGGTACTGTGACTTCGGTTGCCATATCCGCCTCTTTTTCCACCCCGGCGGAGGCCGGGGCCCAGTTGCGCAACGCTCGATCATCAAGCGCCGCGCGAAATTACCTACGTCCCGCTACTGGGCCCCGGCTTTCGCCGGGGCGGTAGCGAGACACTCCATCAAACCTTACGCGTCCGCCGAATTTCCTCGCGAACGCTGTGCCCCAGCGCATCGGCGACCAGCGCCGCCTGCTCGGTCTGGTGGCGCTTCATCAGCCCGGTGGCGGGCGAAGCCGAAGCGGCTCGCCCGGCATAGCGCGCGCGCGTCGAGCGCACGCCCGCTTCGACCAGACACTCCTCGATGAACGGATCGACGAAGCTCCACGCACCGTTATTCTTTGGCTCTTCCTGCGCCCAGACGACCGTCTCGAGATTGGGCATCTTCTTCAGACGCTCGACCAGCGGCTCGCCCGGGAAGGGATAAAGCTGTTCGACCCGGACGATCGCGGTGTTGGTATCGCCAGCCGCATCACGCGCCTCCATCAGATCATAAGCGACCTTGCCGGTGCACAGGACGAGGCGCTTCACATTGACATCCGCCGGGGCGGAAGGATCGCTGAGGATCCGCATGAAGTGACTGTCGCCGAGGAAGTCCTCGGTTTGCGAAACCGCCAGCTTGTGCCGCAGCAGCGACTTGGGCGTGAAGATCACCAGCGGTTTGCGGAACGAGCGGTGCATCTGCCGCCGCAGCAAGTGGAAATAGTTGGCCGGCGTGGTGCAATTGGCGACCTGCATATTGTCCTGTGCGCACAATTGCAGGAAGCGCTCGACGCGTGCTGAGCTATGCTCAGGCCCCTGCCCTTCATAGCCGTGCGGCAGCAGCATCACCAGGCCGTTGGCGCGCAGCCACTTGGCCTCGCCGCTGGCGATGAACTGGTCGATCATGATCTGCGCGCCGTTCATGAAGTCGCCGAACTGCGCCTCCCACATCACCAGCGTCTTGGGGTCGGCCAGCGCATAGCCATATTCGAAGCCGAGCACGCCATATTCGCTAAGCGGTGAGTCGAGCACTTCGAAGCGCCCGTGCGGGATCGTCTCGAGCGGGCGGTATTTATGCTCGTCGGTCTGGTCGACCCACACCGCATGGCGCTGCGAGAAGGTGCCACGGCCCGAATCCTGGCCCGACAGACGCACGCCATAGCCTTCCGACAGCAGCGAGCCGAAGGCCAGTGCCTCGCCGGTCGCCCAGTCGAAATTGCGGCCCGACTTGAACATCTCGCGCTTGGCGTCGAGCACGCGGTTGAGCGTCTTGTGGACGGTCAGCCCCTCGGGGATCGTGGTCAGCGTGCGGCCGAGCGAATCGAACAGTTTCTGCTCGATGCCGGTGTTGACGTTGCGGCGCGCAGTCTCGGCATCAGCGGGCGCATGCAGCCCCGACCAGCGCCCGGCGAACCAGTCGGCCTTGTTGGGCTTGTAGCTCGCGCCCGCCTCGAACTCGCCCTCGAGCAGCGTGGTGAACTGTTGGATATTGTCGTCGATCCAGGCGCGGTCGATCACCTTCTGCGCGATCAGCTTCTGGCCGTAGATTTCGCTGACCGGCGGATGATCCTTGATCGCCTTGTACATCAGCGGCTGGGTAAAGCCGGGCTCATCGCCTTCGTTATGCCCGAACCGGCGATAGCACCACATGTCGATCACGATGTCGCGATGGAAGCGCTGACGGAACTCGATCGCCATCTTGGTGGCGAAGGTCACCGCCTCGGGATCATCACCATTGACGTGGAAGATCGGGGCCTGCACGCCCTTGGCGACATCGCTCGGATAGGGAGAGCTGCGCGCATATTGCGGGCTGGTCGTGAAGCCGATCTGGTTGTTGATGACGAAGTGGATGCAACCGCCGGTATTGTACCCGCGGATCCCGGAGAAGCCGAGGCACTCCCACACGATACCCTGCCCCGCAAAGGCCGCGTCGCCGTGGATCAGCACGGGGAGCGACGCCTTGTGTTCGGTCAGGTCGTTGGCGATCGTCTGAATCGCGCGGGTCTTGCCCAGGACGACCGGATCTTCAGCCTCGAGATGCGACGGGTTGGCGACCAGCGACATGTGGACGCTGATCCCGTCAAACTCGCGGTCGGTCGAGGTGCCGAGGTGATATTTCACGTCGCCAGACCCCGCCACGTCATCGGGATTGTCCGACCCGCCGCCAAATTCGTGGAAGATGATGCGGAACGGCTTGGCCATCACGTTGGTCAGCACGTTCAGGCGGCCGCGATGCGCCATGCCGAACACGATTTCGCGCACGCCGAACTGGCCACCATATTTGATGACCGATTCGAGTGCCGGGATCATGCTCTCGCCGCCGTCGAGGCCGAAGCGCTTGGTGCCGACGTACTTCTTGCCGCAGAAGCGTTCCCACTGCTCGGCCTCGATCACCTTGTTGAGGATCGCCTTCTTGCCGAGGTCGGAAAACTCGATCGCCTTGTCCTTGCCCTCCATGCGCTCCTGCAGGAAGCGGCGCTCCTCGACATCGGCGATGTGCATATATTCGAGGCCGACATTGCCGCAGTAATTGGCACGCAGGATATCGACGAGCTCGCGCACCGTTGCCCATTGCAGGCCCATGGTGCCGCCGAGATAGACTGGGCGATCGATGTCGGCATCGGAAAAGCCGTGATATTCGGTCTTCAGATCATCGGGCATCTCGCGCTTGGACAGGCCAAGCGGATCGAGATTGGCGGCCAGGTGTCCGCGCACGCGATAGGTGCGGATCAGCAGCATCGCGCGGATCGAGTCGCTCGCGGCGCGCAGGATCGCGTCCTGTGACGGCACCGCAGGTGCTGCGGCAGCGGCAGGCTTGCCCTTGGACGGCTTGGGCGCGGGCTCCATCTGGGTCGGATCGAGCGCGGAGGTGAGGTCATCGGTGGACGAGAGCGGCCAATTCGCCTGCTGCCACGACGCGCTGCCCGAAGCGCCTTCCAGCCCTTCGAACCACGACCGCCAGGAGGGTTCGACACTGTCGGGCGACGTCTTGAAACGTGCATACAGCGATTCGATAAAAGCGGGGCTTACGCTGCCCGCCACATCCGCGAAATCCTGGCCTTCGAAGCCCATAATCTTCACCTCTGCTTTCCCTCTCCCACCGGGAGAGGGAGGGGCCCGCCCGCGAAAGCGGGTGGGAGGGTGAGGGCGACATCGGGCACCGGGCCCGTCACCCTCATCCGGCCCTGACGGGCCACCTTCTCCCACCGGGAGAAGGCTTTTGCTTAACCGTTCAACACCGCCAACAAGGTGGTGCCGAGCTCGCTGGGCGAATCCGCGACACGGATCCCGGCAGCTTCCATCGCCGCGATCTTGTCTTCGGCACCGCCCTGCCCGCCACTTACTATAGCACCGGCATGGCCCATGCGGCGGCCCGGAGGCGCCGTACGGCCTGCAATAAAGCCAGCCATCGGCTTTTTGCGGCCGCGCTTGGCCTCGTCGATCAGGAACTGCGCCGCTTCTTCTTCAGCCGAGCCGCCGATTTCGCCGATCATGATGATCGACTTGGTCGCCTCATCGGCGAGGAACAGCTCGAGCACGTCGATGAAGTTGGTGCCGTTGACCGGATCGCCGCCGATGCCGACCGCGGTCGTCTGACCAAGGCCTGCATTCGACGTCTGGAACACCGCCTCATAGGTGAGCGTGCCTGAACGGCTGACAACGCCGACCGAACCCTGGCGGAAAATGCTGCCCGGCATGATGCCGATCTTGCACTCGCCGGGCGTCAGCACGCCCGGGCAGTTCGGGCCGATCAGGCGCGACTTGGAGCCCGACAGTGCGCGCTTGACCTTGACCATGTCGAGCACCGGAATGCCCTCGGTGATCGTCACGATCAGCGGAACCTGCGCGTCGATCGCCTCGAGGATCGAGTCGGCCGCGAAGGGAGGCGGAACGTAGATCACCGATGCATTCGCACCGGTCATGGCCACCGCTTCGGCAACCGTGTCGTACACCGGCAAATCAAGGTGCGTCGTGCCGCCCTTGCCGGGGGTAACGCCGCCAACCATCTGCGTGCCATATTCCAGCGCCGCCTTGGTGTGGAAGCTGCCGGTCTCCCCGGTCATGCCCTGGGTGATGACCTTGGTATTCTTGTCGACGAGGATGCTCATAAGGGTCCTGCTCTTCGTTCAATTCCACCCCGGCGAACGCCGGGGCCCAGTTGCGATTCGGCTCATGGCTGCGCGATCCGGTCGTAGAGATCTTCCCAATCCGGGTTGAGCCCTTCGATCTCATCGACTTTCCAGCGCCGCCTCCATTCCTTCATCTGCAGCTCGCGCTGCCTTGCATCTTCCCAATCGGCTCGGGCTTCGTACCAAACCAGCAGCTTGCACCCGTATCGCTTCGTGAACCCTTCAACGAGTCCGTTGCGATGCTCCCAGGCGCGCTTGGCGAGATTTACCGTCGAACCCAGATAAATCGTGCCGTTGCGCTGACTGGCCATGATGTAGACATAAGCGTGTCCGTTCATCGCCAGCGTTCCACAACTGGGCCCCGGCGTTCGCCGGGGTGGTACTTACTCCCTTAGTTCAAGCTCGAATCGATCGCCTTGCACGCGACCAGCAGTTCCTTGACCGCGTCGACCGACACGGCAAGGTTGCCCTTGGCTTCATCATCCAGCGCGATCTCAACGACCTGCTCGACGCCGCCCGTACCGATCACCACCGGCACGCCGACATATAGATTGTCGATGCCATATTGGCCGGTGAGGTGCGCCGCTGCCGGCAGCACGCGCTTCTGGTCGTACAGATAGGCTTCGGCCATCGCGATGCCGCTGGTGGCGGGCGCGTAATAAGCCGAGCCGGTCTTGAGCAAAGCAACGATCTCGCCGCCGCCGCCGCGCGTGCGCTTGACGATCGCGTCGATCTTTTCCTGGGTCGAACGGCCCATCGCGATCAGATCCGGCACCGGGATGCCCGAAACGGTCGAATAGGAAATGACCGGGACCATCGTATCGCCATGGCCGCCAAGCACGAAGCTCGTCACGTCCTTGACCGACACCTGGAATTCCTCGGCGAGGAAGTGGCTGAAGCGCGCCGAATCGAGCACGCCGGCCATGCCGACAACCTTATTGTGCGGCAGACCCGAAAATTCGCGCAGCGCCCACACCATCGCATCGAGCGGGTTGGTGATGCAGATGACGAACGCGTCGGGCGCGTTGGCAGCGATACCCTCGCCGACAGCCTTCATCACCTTGAGGTTGATGCCAAGCAGATCGTCGCGGCTCATGCCGGGCTTGCGTGCGACACCGGCGGTGACGATGATCACGTCCGCGCCTGCGATGTCCTTGTAATCATTGGTGCCGGTGATCTTGGCATCGAAGCCCTCGACCGGCGAGCACTGGCTGAGATCGAGCGCCTTGCCCTGCGGCACGCCTTCGACCACGTCGAACAGGACGACATCGCCAAGGCCCTTCAGTGCTGCGAGATGGGCGAGCGTGCCGCCGATGTTGCCGGCGCCGATCAGCGCGATCTTCTTGCGAGCCATCGAATGTCCTTCTTCGCTGTGGCCGCGTGCGGCCGACCTGTCTCGGCCGCGTTCGGCCTGAACGCGCGCGGCTTAGGCCGGTTTTCCCTGCGGGGCAACCCGAAACACAACGCCTTTGTCAAGCCCTATTGCACATGGTTCGCAAGTGCAATTATTCCGCATCCGGGTGCTCCATTGCCACATAGCGCCGCTCGCCGGTCTTCGCATCGAACCATACCGACACCGGCTTGCCCGACGCATCGTCGATGAAACGCTCCGACGTCTCGCGCCAGTCAGGCCCTTCGGGCGCGCGCTGCACCGTGCCGTAGCGCACGCGCTCAAACGCGATTCCGCCTACCAGTAGCCCAGCCGCGATAGCTGTCGGCCATGTCCCCGGATCGAGCGCCACACCGACCAGCGCCGCCGTCAGAAACAGCGCGGCGGCGACCAGCACGAAGGTACGCAGCATCATCGCCCGCTTACTCGGGCGCGGGATCGAGCAGCACGGCGGTACCGTAGGCGACGACCTCGTTCATCGCCTGCGCGATCTCGCCCGAATCGAAGCGCATCATCACCACCGCGTTCGCCCCCATCAGCGTGGCGTTGGCCACCATCCGGTCGATCGCGTGCCGCCGCGTCTCCTCGACCAGCCTGGTATATTCGGGAATCTCGCCGCCGACGATCGAGCGCAGGCTGGCGGTGATATTGCCGCCAATCCCGCGACTGCGCACGACAACGCCGAACACCTGACCAAGCGTCGCGCGCACGGTGTGGCCGGGGACAGTCTCGGTAGTGGTCACGAGCATGGCATGGCTCCCAAGGGCAGCAACTCCCTTAACGCGCCAACACGCCGCTGTTAAGCGGGTTCAGTCCGCGCCATGCCCCTGCGCCAGATAGGTTTCCGAACGCATCTCTTCCAGGCGGCTGATCGTACGGTCGAACTCGAAGCGGCCATCGCCCTTTTCGTAGAGCTGCGCCGGTTCGGCATCTGCGGCCGCCAGCAATTTGACCTTATGCTCATACAAAGCGTCGATCAGCGCCACGAACCGCGCCGCTTCATTGCGGTTTTCCGGCCCTAATTTGGGAATGCCGACCAGAATCACCGTATGAAAGCGCCGGGCGATCGCAATGTAATCGGCCGGCCCCCGCGCTTCCGCGCACAACCGCTTGAAGCTGAACACCGCAACGCCTTTCAGCGCCTTGGGCACGTGCAGCGTGCGACCCTGTACGGTCAAATCCTCGGACGGCACATGCGCACGATCCTCGACCGGGAAATCGGTGAGGCGGAAAAAATCGCCCGACAAAATCCGCGTCGCTTCGGGGCCGTTGGGCACCAGCCAGGTATCGACCTGCCCCAACCGATCACGCCGATAATCGGTCGGGCCGTTGAGCGCGATCACGTCCAGCCGCGATTCGATTAAGGCGATGAAGGGCAGGAAATGCTCGCGGTTGAGGCCGTTCTTGTAGAGATCGATCGGCGGGCGGTTGGAAGTGGTCACCACCGTCACGCCCTCCTCGAGCAAGTGGGTAAACAGCCGCGACAGGATCATGGCGTCGGGGCTGTTGGTCACCATCATCTCGTCAAAGGCGAGCAGCCGCGCTTCCTCGGCCAGAGCATGGGCGAGGCCGGGGATCGGATCGCCCTGCTCCTTGGCGCGTTCGATGGCGAGGCGCTGGTGCACCTCCAGCATGAATTCGGCAAAATGCACGCGCCGTTTCCGGCGGATATCGAGGCTGGTGTAGAACAAGTCCATCAGCATCGATTTGCCGCGCCCGACCCCGCCCCACAGATAAAGGCCACGGGGTGGCGCGGGCTTGCGGCCCAGCGCTCGCCACAAGGTGGAACCACGCTTGGGTGTTGCCTGCAGCGCCGTGGCGAGATCCGCCAGCCGCCGCGCCGCCGCCGCCTGTTCCGGATCGGGCTTGAGCTCGCCCGACGCGAGCAGCGCATCATAGCGCTTGAGGATGTCGGTCATCTGTCGCCGCTCGGCGCTTGAACGAAGCGGACGGACGCTCTGCGGCTCACTGATTGGCCCCCGGCGGCGTCGATTTGCGGAGCGTGCCCGTGAAACTGGCGATCGTCGGCGTGGCGTCCTGGACAATCAGCCCGCGCAGAAACAGCATGTTGCGCGTTTCCCGCAGCAATTCGACATGCGCCTCCAGCGGAACGCCGATCGCGCCGCCCCCGATGAACTGCGCCGACAGATCGAGCGTCACCGCCCCGCCCGCCTGCAAGACACCGAAGCCGCGCGCCGCCGCGAACAGCGCGACATCCATGAAACCGAGCAAGGCCCCGCCATGCACATCGCCGCGCATATTGGAATGTTCGTGCCGCGGCAGCATCCGCACCCGCGCGATCGGGCCTTCGACCTTGACCAGCAACGGCTCGATAAAGCTGTTGAAGCGCGTCGGATCGCGAAACTGCCAGCGCTTCCATCCCGGCAGATCGGGATCGTCGTCATACGAAAAAGGAGCTTCAGTCAAAACGCGACGATCCCCGATAGCCTGCTCCCCGCGGGAGACGGTAACCCCCGCATCGCGGATTAGGGTGACGCACGCGACCGTCGGCCTCACCCCAACCCTTCCCTCCAGGAGAGGGCGTTATACGATCCGTTCGACTTCCAGCTTCTTGATCTCGGCAATCGCCTTGGCCGGATTCAGACCTTTGGGACAGACGTTCGCGCAATTCATGATCGTGTGGCAGCGATACAGGCGGAACGGATCTTCCAGATCATCAAGCCGCTCGCCGGTCATCTCGTCGCGGCTGTCGGCGAGCCAGCGATAGGCCTGCAACAGGATCGCCGGGCCGAGGAACTTGTCCGAATTCCACCAATAGCTCGGGCATGAAGTCGAGCAGCACGCGCACAGGATGCATTCGTACAGGCCATCGAGCTTCTCGCGGTCTTCCGGCGACTGCAACCGCTCCTTGCCCGAGGGCGGCGGGGTGACGGTCTGCAGCCACGGCTTGATCGAGCTGTACTGCGCGTAGAAATGCGTGAAGTCCGGGACCAGGTCCTTGATCACTTCCATATGCGGCAGCGGCGTGATGCGGACTTCGCCCTTCACGTCCTCAATCGCCTTGGTGCAGGCGAGCGTGTTGGTGCCATCGATGTTCATCGCGCACGACCCGCAAATGCCTTCGCGGCACGAGCGGCGGAAGGTCAGCGACGAATCCTGCTCGGACTTCATCTTGATCAGCGCATCGAGCACCATCGGACCGCACGAATCGAGATCGACCTCGAACGTGTCGTAATGCGGGTTCGCGCCGGCATCGGGATCGTAGCGGTAGATTTTGAAATTCTTGGTCCGCGACGCCTCGGCAGCGGCTTTATGCACCTTGCCGGTCTTCTTGATCTTAGAATTGGCGGGAAGAGAGAATTCGGCCATCGCTTGCTCGCGCTTTCCATCCGTGGGGAGCGGTACACCGCCCTAGAGTCTTATAGGCCGTACACAAGCAGGGGCCCGCTCGCAAACCCCTATGGCGACGAATTGCTGCAACTGCGATTGTCCATGCCGGTGCCCCGACGCATCAATCTTTGACGATGCAAAGAATAAGTAGCGGCACGGCGCGTTGAACGCGCAGGGCGCAACGCCATTTGCGAGGCAGCGCCGAAGACCCTCCAGCGGGCGGGCCGCGCCAGGGAATTCGCATCATGACCAGCAGACTCGAGGGCAAGAAAGCAATCGTGACCGGCGGATCGCGCGGGATTGGCGCGGCGATCGCCCGTCGGCTCGCCGCCGATGGCGCCGACGTCGTCATCACCTTTGCCGGCAATCAGGACGCCGCCAACCAGACCGTCGGTGCGATCACCGCCGCCGGCCGGAAGGGCTATGCAATCCAGGCCGACAGTGCCGATCCCGTCGCCCAGCGCGCCGCCATCAAGGAGGCGATCGAAAAGCTCGGCGGGCTCGACATCCTTGTCCACAATGCCGGAATCGCCGACTTCGCCTCGATCGAAACCGATCCGGCCGACTCGTTCCGGCGCCAGTTCGGTGTCAATGTCGACGGCGTGTTCGCCGGCACCGCAGCGGCAGTGCCGATGATCGCCGATGGTGGACGGATCATCGTGATCGGCAGCATCAACGCGCACACCATGCCGATCGCAGGCGGCGCCATTTACGGCGCGACCAAGGCGGCGGTGGCCGGGCTGGTGCGCGGCTGGGCGCGTGACCTGGGATCACGCGGCATTCTGGTCAACGTCATCCAGCCGGGCCCGATCGACACCGACCTCAATCCCGCCGATGGCGAAATCGCCAAGCTGCTCACCCCCGGCATCGCGCTCGGCCGCTATGGCAAAGCGGACGAGGTGGCAGCGCTTGCCGCTTTCCTCGCCAGCGACGAAGCGTCGTACATCACCGGCGCGGCGATCGACATCGACGGGGGCTTCTCGCTGTAAGCGAAGGGCGGTGCCGGAAATTCCGGCACCGCCCGCCAGCGCCGCCGCGATACGCGGTTAAATCACGTCGAGCACCAGCCCCAGCGCGCGGGCTTCCTCGGCCTCAATGTACCAGTTGGACGGAGCCTTTTCGCGCAGTTCCTCGAAATCGACTCGGCTGCCCATCACGATGTCGCGAAAGCCTTCCTCCTCGATCAGGATCGAATGCTCGACTTCGTGCAAAGCCGCCTTGATTGAGGCGACGACCATGCGCAGCGGGCCGTTGAGGTTGAGCGTCTTGGTGATCGTGCGCTCATGGATCATCAGCCGCGTGTGCCGCGTAAGGAAGCGGCGATCGACCGGGAAGGCCGCCATGAACGTGGCACCTGCCGAATAGACCGCGACCTTGCCCAGGAACAAAATCTCGCGCCCGTCATGATCCTCGAGCAAACGGATATCGTCGGCCATCGTCCGCGCGACCTCGGGGTCGCCACCAAGCGTCGTTAGGGCGATGACGAGCGTGCCCTCGCCCGGGCATTGCTCGAGCTGCTGGCGGAAGCTTGAATACATCATCTGGTCGACCGGCCCAGACAAGCGAATGTGCGGGTTGGCGAGCAGGGGATAGCGGGGCTGGGACATGAGCGCGCAAACCTCCGACGCGCGCGAGAGTTCCGGCGCGATTGGCAAGATCCCGGCCCTCCCTTGCAGGGGGAGGGCCGGGACGCGCGATCAGTATACGCGCTTCTTAGGCTTGATGTATTCGACGTCGTCGGTCAGCGTATAATCATGCACCGGGCGGAAGCCGAGATCGACCGTGCCGTCCTTGCCGCCCCAGCCAGTGAAGGTCGCGGTGGTGTGCTTCATCCAATTGACGTCGTCGCGATCGGGATGATCCTCGTTGACGTGCGCGCCGCGGCTTTCCTTGCGGTTGGCCGCCGAGTTCATCGTCACCACCGCCTGCGCCAGCAGATTGTCGAGTTCGAGCGTCTCGACCAGATCGGTGTTCCAGATCAGCGAGCGATCCTGCACATCGACATCGGCCAGGCGGCTATAGGTCGCACCGATCTTCTCGACGCCTTCGCTGAGCAGCGCATTGTCGCGGAACACCGCGCAATTCTTCTGCATCGTGCGCTGCATCTCCAGCCGGATCGCCGCGGTCGGCGAGCCCCCCTTAGCATTGCGGAAATGGTCGAGACGGCCGAGCGCCAGCTCTTCCGACCCCTTGGGCAGCGGCCCGTGCGGCGTGTTGGGCTTGAGCGTCTCCTTCAGGCGCAGCCCGGTCGCGCGGCCGAACACCACGAGATCGATCAGGCTGTTCGAGCCGAGACGGTTCGCGCCATGCACCGAGACGCACGCCGCCTCGCCCACGGCGAACAGGCCCGGCACGACGCTGTCGGGGTTGCCGTCCTTCAACTGCACGACTTCGCCGTGGAAGTTACAGGGGATGCCGCCCATATTGTAATGCACCGTCGGCGTGACCGGCAGCGGCTGGCGCGTCAGGTCGACACCGGCGAAGATCTTGCCGGTTTCGGTGATGCCGGGCAGCCGCTCGTGCAGCACCTTCGGGTCGATATGGTCGAGGTGAAGGAAGATATGGTCCTTCTCCTTGCCGACGCCGCGCCCCTCGCGCATTTCCATCGCCATCGAGCGCGACACGACGTCGCGGCTGGCGAGATCCTTGGCGCTCGGCGCGTAGCGCTCCATGAAGCGCTCGCCCTCGGAGTTGGTCAGGTAACCACCCTCGCCGCGCGCGCCCTCGGTGATGAGCACACCCGCACCGTAAATGCCGGTCGGGTGGAACTGGACGAATTCCATGTCCTGCAGCGGCAGCCCGGCGCGCAGCACCATCCCGCCGCCGTCGCCGGTGCAGGTGTGCGCCGAGGTCGCCGAGAAATAGGTCCGCCCATAGCCGCCGGTTGCCAGCACGACGGCATGGCTGCGGAAGCGGTGGATCGACCCGTCATCCATGCACAGAGCGATCACGCCACGGCACACGCCGTTTTCCATGATCAGGTCGAGCGCGAAATATTCGATGTAGAAGTCCGCGTCATACTTCAGGCTCTGCTGGTACAGCGCGTGCAGCATGGCGTGGCCGGTACGGTCGGCCGCGGCGCAGGTGCGCTGCGCGGGCGGGCCTTCGCCCATATTCTGCATCATGCCGCCGAACGGGCGCTGATAGATTTTGCCTTCATTGGTGCGGCTGAACGGCACACCGGCATGTTCCAGCTCATACACCGCCTGCGGCGCCTCGCGGACCATATATTCGATCGCGTCCTGGTCGCCGAGCCAGTCGGAGCCCTTGACGGTGTCGTACATATGCCAGGTCCAGTGGTCCGGCCCCATATTGCCTAGGCTGGCGGCAATGCCGCCCTGCGCCGCCACGGTGTGGCTGCGCGTCGGGAACACCTTGGTGATGCACGCGGTCTTCAGCCCGGCTTCGGCGCTGCCCATCGTCGCGCGCAGGCCCGAGCCCCCGGCACCCACGACAACCGTGTCATAGGTATGGTCGATGATCTTATATGCCTCAGGCATGCGGCGCTCCGGTGGTGGCGGTGAAGGCGACCTTGAGGATCGCGAAAAGGGCGATGGCGGCGGTGCCGAAAGTGAAGAAATTGAGGATCAGCAGCCACGCGACGCGTGCTGCGCCGTGGACATAATCCTCGATCAGCACCTGCAGGCCGAGTCGGAAATGGTAGAAGACCGACACGATCAGCAAGCCCATCGGGATCGCCGCCCAGGGCGATTGCAGCCAGCCGCGCGCGGTGTCGTAATCATAAGCAGGCATCCGCGCGATGGCGACGAAGAACCAGACCATCAGGAACAGGTTTGCCGCTGCGGTGACACGCTGCGCCCACCAGTGATGCGCGCCTTCCTTGGCGCTGCCGAGGCCGCGCACGCGGCCGAGTTCGGTTCCATTGCCCATCTTATTTCACCATCAGCAAATAGGCCCAGAAGGCCACGGTCGCGAGGACCGAAAATACCATCGTCGCGATCGACCCGACGCGATTGCGCTTCAGTTCATAACCGGCCCCGGTATCCAGCACGAAATGGCGGATGCCGGTGGCGAGATGCTGAAAGAAGCACAGCGTCAAGCCGATGCCGAACAGATAGCCGAGCGCCCCGCCCAGCCATTCGCCAAACACGAAGGTGAAGGTCGCATAGCTCTTGGCACCACCGGCCAGCGCCGCGAGCCACCACACCAGCACCACGGTGCCGACCGTCGCCATGCCATCGCCAGTGATGCGGTGAACGATCGAAACGATCATGTGCGGACCCGGTTTCCAGATCGACAGATGCGGGCTGAGCGGGCGGGCGCGGGGAGCAGAGCTGGCCAAGGCGGAACGTCCTCGTCGATTGATGGGTCGAAATGTGCGGTCTGATACAGGTGTGCTCTCTTAGACACCGAAGCGCGCGATGCAAGGTTTGTAGGCTGCTTGTGCGCATGCAATCGCTACATGCGCCCCCGGGCCCTGGTGGCGAACATGCCGACATCGCCCGCAGCGCGGTTGGCCAGAGCGAATCGAAGGGGCGATCGTCGCAGGGCGGCAACCGCGCTTACCGCGCATTAACCAAATCGCGCTACGCCATGTGTCGGACCGTCCGCTTCATCGGTCATGCCAGACACGGAGTTTTCGCCTTGACCGTCAATGAATTGCCCAATCCCGGCACGGTTGCTGCGACGATCGACATCCGGGCGCGGCTGCGCGCGTTCGATTCCGACAATTCGCTGGAGAGTGCGGCACGCGACGTGTGGACGATCCTGGAGCCCGATGCCGCAGACATCGCGCTGGCGTTCTGGGCCCAGTGGCGGCGCGCGAGTCCCGGCGCGCAAAGCTGGCAACCGCATGAAGAAACCAAGATGGTCGAACTTGGCGTCACCTATCTGCGCCACCGTTTCTGCGACGTGTCCGGGCGCCTTTGGGTCGAGTCGATGGAGCGCTCGGTCGCCTCGGGCTACAAGGCGGGGGTCTCGACCATGGCTTTGCTGTCGATGACCTGCGCCAGCGATCGAGCCGCTCTGGAAATTCTGTTCAAGCGCGTGAAATCGGACGACCCGCGCTTGCCGACGTTCATCGATACGGTGATGCGCCTGACCGGCCTCGAAGCCGAGATCACCGTCGAAATCTACAACGCATTCCGTGCCCACACCGCGCGCGGCGAACGCGACCGGCTGGCGATCGATTTCCGCGAGGGGATCGCGGCCACAGTCGAACAGGCGACCCAGGAATCGGAAGTGCTGCGCGGCCAATCGGTCAAAACCTCCACCTCGGCGCGCGGAATGCTGGGCAAGACCAGCGAAGTCGCCGCAGCAGCCGAGCAATCGGCGATGGCGATGCGCGAAGCCGCACAGACCGCCGCCGGGCTTATCCGCGCGATCGAGGACGCGCGCACCGAAGTCGAAGCCGCCGCCGAAATCGCGACGCGCGCCTCGTCCCAGGCTGGTGCTGCGGTCGGCATGTCGGAAACGCTCAGCGACCATGCCAAATCGATCGAATCGATCCTCGGTCTCATCCGCGACATTGCCGGGCAAACCAATCTGCTCGCGCTCAACGCCACGATCGAGGCAGCCCGCGCGGGCGATGCCGGGCGCGGCTTTGCCGTGGTTGCGCAGGAAGTGAAGAGCCTTGCCAACCAGACCGCACGCGCGACCGACGACATCGCCGCCAAGATCGCCGCGATCCAGTCCGCCACGCGCTCGACGGTCGAGACCAACGCCTCGATCAAGGCGACCGTTTCGGAAGTGCAGGAAAGCGCCAACCGCATCCGCTATGCGATGGAAGCGCAGGCGCAAACCGTCACCGCGATCACCGCCGCCGTCGATGAAACCGCGCTGGCCGCGGATTCGATGTCCAACACCATCACCGCGATCCGCGAGGACACCGAAAGCGTTGCCTCCGAGATCGACCGCGTCGGGCGCGGTTTCGACTCGCTCGATACGAAACTTGGCATGCTCAAGAACAGCGCGAGCGAATTCGTCGCGAAAGTCGCTGCATGAGCCCTGGAGAGGATCTGACATGGCTGGAAGCGGGACGCCCGAGGGCGCGACCGCCGGCGGGTGGAGTGGCGTAAGCCGCACTGCCGCCGCGCGCGTCGCGGACTATGATTGGGATGGCAGTGTCGCCGCCGCCTCCGCCGAAATTGCGGACGCCATCGTCGGCCATGAAGGCGAAATCGCGCGCGCTTTCTGGGAGTATTATCTCTCGCTGCCGCAAACGGCGCATATCCGGGGGTTCTTCACCCCCGACTATCTGTCCGCGCGCGTGGCGCACAGCGCAAAATATACCCGCGCCAAATATGCCGCGCCGCAGGACGACGATTGGATGCGCATGGCAATTCGCCACGCCACCGATTCGCAAAAGGCGAACATTCCGCTGCCCGCCCTGCTGACCTCGTTGAGCTTCGCGCACAGCCGCACGCTCGAATGGATCGAAGCCAGGCTTGGTGCGGGGTCGCCCCGGCTGCGGGTGCTGGCGGATTGTGTACAGCGACTCGGGCTGGTCGAGGCCGATGTCATGGCATCGCATCTCGGCGCGCGCGATGCCGAGCGGGCCCGCGACGAGCGCCGCACGCGCTCGAGCGCGTTCAGCGCGACGATCGCCGGGTCGATCGAGGGCACCGCCGCGCTCGGCAATCGCATCCGCGTCCAGGCGCAGGGTGCTGCGCGATCGGCGCGCGGCATGCTGGGCAAGACCAGCGAAGTCGCCGCCGCAGCCGAGCAATCGGCGATGGCGATGCGCGAAGCGGCACAAACCGCCGCCGGGCTGATCCGCGCGATCGAAGATGCGCGCACCGAAGTCGAAGCGGCTGCCGAAATCGCCACCCGTGCCTCGACTCAGGCGGGGGCTGCGGTCGGCATGTCCGAAACGCTCAGCGACCATGCAAAGTCGATCGAGTCGATTCTCGGTCTCATCCGCGACATTGCCGGGCAGACCAATTTGCTCGCGCTCAACGCCACGATCGAGGCCGCGCGCGCGGGCGATGCCGGGCGCGGTTTTGCCGTGGTTGCGCAGGAAGTGAAGAGCCTCGCCAGCCAGACCGCCCGCGCCACCGACGACATCGCCGCCAAGATCGCCGCGATCCAGTCGGCCACGCGCTCGACCGTCGCGACCAACGCCTCGATCAAATCGACCGTGGCCGAGGTGCAGGAAAGCGCCAACCGCATCCGCTACGCGATGGAGGCACAGGCGCAGACCGTCACCGCGATCACCGCCGCCGTCGACGAAACCGCGCTCGCCGCCGATTCGATGTCTAACACGATCACCGCGATCCGCGAGGACACCGAAAGCGTTGCGGGGGAAATCGAAACGCTCGAACACGATTTCGGCGAGGTCGACGACCGGCTCGGCGGCTTGAAGCGCGCCGCCGACGCCTTCTCGGCCAGCGTCGCGGCCTGAGCGCTCGCCATCACCGTCGAGCGATATGGCGGCGATCGTGATCGCCCGCTACACCGCGCGCATGACCCACATTCTCCTCACCGGCTCCTCGCGCGGCATCGGTGCCGCGACCCTGACCGCGCTCCAGACCGCCGGCGCGGCCGTGATCGGGCAAGGGACCGCAAGCGGCATCCCTGCCGACTTTGCCGACCCGGCGGCTCCGCGCGCGTTGTGGGATGCCGCGCTCGCGGCGCAGAGCGGGCGAATCGACGTGCTGATCAACAATGCCGGGGTGTTCGAGGCCAATCCGATCGCGCGCGACGACGCGGCCTGGGTTGCGGAATGGGAGCGCACGATGCGCATCAACCTGACCGCCGCCGCCGAACTGTGCCGCTTCGCGGTGCTGCATTGGCAGGACCGTGGGACCAGTGGACGGATCGTCAACATCGCCAGCCGCGCCGCCTATCGCGGCGATTCGCCGCAGCATTGGCATTATGCCGCGTCCAAAGCGGGCATGGTCGCGATGACCAAGAGCATCGCGCGCGGCTATGCCAAGGACGGCATTCTCGCTTTTGCGGTGTGCCCCGGCTTCACCATGACCGGCATGGCCGAAGAGTATCTGGAGAGTCGCGGCGGGGACAAATTGCTCGCCGACATTCCGCTCGGTCGCGTGGCTAGCCCCGAGGAAGTCGCCGAGGTCGCCCGCTTCCTCGCACTCGATGCGCCGCCATCGATGACCGGCGCGGTGCTCGACGTGAACGGCGCGAGCTACGTGCGCTAGCGCAGCGCGCGCAAGCGTTCGAGATCCTCGGGCCGGTCAATATCGAGCAATTCGGCCTCGGGCGCGATCACATGCCGCCCGGCGCGCACCATCGCGCGACCGCCTTCATCGCCGCTCAGCGTCATCAGCGCATCGAACTGGTCGACCCCGAACAAAGCGGGCGGGCTGCTGTGAACGCCGTTGCTCGACGCGACCACCGCATCCGGGCCGCTCGCCGCCTCGAGCAAGCGGTGGATGTGCGTCGCGGTCACGCGCGGCATATCGGCCAGAGCGATCACCACCGCTGCGCAGCCAATCTCGCGCGCCGCCGCGACGCCGAGCTTGACCGATCCCGACATGCCGTCATCGGGGTTGTGATTGTGGAGCACGGCATAGCCCCGGCTGGCGAAATCGAGCTCGGTGCCCGAACATACCACGAAGCGCGCCTTGAACGGCACGTCCTCCAGCGCGGTGACGACATGATAGGCCAGCGGCTTGCCGAAAAAGGGCTCCTGCAACTTATCCGCGTCGCCGAACCGGCGCGATCGCCCGGCCGCGAGCAGGATCAGCACGCACTCTTCGACCGCGATCATCGCTTCAGTCCTTCCGGTTGAACGCTCCTACCATGGCCGCCGCGATCGACAGCGCGATTTCGGCGGGGCCGATCGCGCCGATATCGAGCCCGACCGGCGCATCGATGCGATCGATGTCCGTGTCTGCAACGCCCGCCGCCGCCAAACGCTCCCGCCGTGCGGCATGGCTGCGGCGTGAGCCGAGCGCGCCGACATAAGCGGTCGGCCGAGCGAGTGCCGCGATGAGCGCGGGATCGTCGATCTTGGTGTCGTGGCTGAGCGTGACCACCGCGCTTGCCGGACCCGGGTCGAGCGCTTCGATCGCCTCGTCGGGCCAGCGATCGTCGAGCGTGACGCCGGGGAAACGCTCCTCGGTCAGGAAGCGCGCACGCGGATCGATGATCGTCACCTGGATGCCCAATTGCCGCGCGAGACCAGCCAGCGCCTGCGCGATCTGCACCGCACCGACGATGAACAGCCGCCGCGGCGGATCGTAGCGATTGACAAACGCCGCGCCCTCCAGCGGGCGCAGCGAACTTTGCCCGCTGGCAAGATCGGTCGACACCGCCAACGCCTTGCCCGCCGCCTGCGCCTCGGCAATGCGGTCGAACAGTTCGGGATCGAAGCCTTCGGCCGATACCGGCTGCACCAGCACGGAAATCTCGCCGCCGCACGGCAGGCCGACTTCCCAGGCGGCGGCATCGGCTACGCCATAATTTTTGAGCTGGAACGGCGCACCCGCAATCACCTCGGCGGCGGTCGCCAAGATGTCGCTCTCGACGCAGCCGCCCGACACCGAGCCTTCAAACCGCCCGTCGGCATGGACGATCATATGGCTGCCACGCGGGCGCGGGGCCGATCCCCAGGTCGATACCACCGTGGCGAGCGCGAGCGGCGCGCCCTTCCACTGCGCGGCGGCGTTCAGCACGGAATCGTTATCGGCCATCATCCTCTCCTAATCCTCCCCGTTCCGGGGAGGAGTCACATTTCCGGCAAACCGAACACTATCTTGTCGAGCGTCAGCGGAAAGTCGCGTACGCGCACACCGCAGGCATTGTAGATCGCGTTGGTCACCGCCGCGCCCGCGCCGGAAATCGACAATTCGCCCAGTCCCTTCACCCCGATCGGATTGGCATGGGTGTCGATCTCTTCGAGGAACAGCACGTCGAGCGGCGGCACGTCGGCATGGCTCGGCACATGATATTCGCCCAGGTCATGGTTGACGAACTGGCCGTGGCGCTGGTCGAGCACTGCTTCCTCCATCAGCGCGTAACCGATGCCCCAGATCATCCCGCCAATCGCCTGGCTACGCGCGAGCTTGGCGTTGAGGATGCGTCCGGCCTCGAACACGCCGAGCATCCGCCGCACCCGCACTTCACCAGTGACGGCATTCACCGCAACTTCGGCGAATTGCGCACCATGCGCCGCCTGGCTGAAGGTGCGGGCATTGGAGCCTTGCGAAATCTTGCCCATCGCCACCAGCGGCGCGTCACCAACCAGTTCGGCGAGCGGCACGCGCCGGTTGCCGGCGACCGCATGACCGTCCTTCAACGTCATGTCCTGCGCCTTGGCCCCCATCCGCTCGGCCAGCGTCGCGACGATGTCCTCGCACGCCAGCGCGACCGAGGACCCCGCGCTCGCCGCACCGAACGACCCGCCCGAGCCCGCGCCCGGCGGCAAATCGGTATCGCCCAGGATCACGTCGATCCGCTCCATCGGCAGCCCCAGCGCCTCGCCCGCAATCTGCGCGAGGATCGTGTAGCTGCCAGTGCCGATATCGGTCATGTCGGTCTCGATCCGCGCGCGGCCATCGGGCGACAGCGTCACGCGCGCCTCCGAATCGACCAGCAGATTGATCCGCACTGCCGCCGACACGCCCATGCCGATCAGCCATTCACCTTCGCGCACTTGCCCCGGCTGGGCCGACCGCTTGGCCCAGCCAAAGGCCTCCGCCCCCCGATCGAGACAAGCGACGAGGCCGCGCGTCGAAAAGGGCGCGCCGGTCATCGGATCGACCTTCGGCTCGTTCAGCTTGCGAAAGTCGATCGGATCGCGGCCCAGCGCCTCGGCCATCTCGTCCATCGCGGTTTCGAGCGCGAGCGTACCGACCGCCTCGCCTGGCGCGCGCACCGCGCCCGCCATCACCATATCGAGCGTAACCACCTTGTGGCTGAAATGCCGGACCGGTGCCTCGTAAAGCGAGATCGACCCCAGCGCGACCGGCTCCATGAAGCCGCCATCGGGACCCTGGCTGATGACGCTGTCATGCCCGACCGCCAGCAGCTTGCCCTCTTCGGTCGCGGCAAGGCGAATGCGCTGATGGGTATCGGTGCGGCGATACACGTTGTGGAACAATTGGCGGCGCGCCATCGCGATCTTGACCGGACGCCCGAGCTTCTGCGCGGCGATTGCCGCCAGCACCGCATCCGGCCCCAGCATCTTTCCGCCGAAGCCACCGCCAATATAGGGTGACAGGATTCGCACCTTGTCGTCGGCAACGCCCAGCGACTTGGCCAGCACTTGCCGCGCGACCTTGAGGATCTGCAGACTGGAATGCAGCGTCAGCGAGTCGCCATTCCAGATCGCAACCGAAGCGTGCGGCTCCATCGCGGCATGGACGTGGTTGGGCGTGGTATAGATCTGGTCGATCGTCACCGCCGCCTGCGCCATGGCGGCTTCGATATCGCCCTTGGCAATGTCCTGCAGCCGCGAATCCTTGGGCGGGCCGCTCGCTTTGTCGATATCGGCCATCGTGTCGAAATGGCCGGGTTCGATGGCGACATGCACGCGCACCGCCTTCGCCGCCGCGCGCGCCGCCTCGAAACTGGTCGCCACCGCAACGCCGACGACCTGATCCCAATGGTCGATCTCGTCGTTCCCTGTATGAGCCGGGCCGAACGCCGCCGCCTGGCGTGGGATGCGCGGATCATCGACGATGATGTCGAGCACATCGGGTAGCGCGCGCGCGGCATCGGTATCGATGCCCGTCACCTTGCCCTTGGCGGCGGGCGCTGTGATCAGATAGCCGTAAGCCACCTCGCCTTCGACCAGATGCTCATAACCATAATGTGCCGCGCCGCTGACCTTGAGCGCGCCTTCGCTGCGGTCAAGCGCGGCACCGAGCACGCCTTGCACGCCGCGATCCATTGCGAGGCCGGGATGATCGGCATCCATCGTAAAGTCGCTCATGCACCTGCTCCTGTCAGCGTGCGCAGCGTCGCGATCAGCGTCCGGTGCGCGAGCGGTATCTTGAAATCGTTCGCGCCGTGGCCCCTGGCGTCGGCCAGCAGCGCGTCCGCCGCAGCCGCAAACACGGCGTCACTCGGCGCTTGCCCGACCAGCGCGACCTCGACCGCCGAGTCGCGCCACGGCATCGGCGCAAGCCCGCCAAACGCCAGCGCGGCGGAGGCGATCTTCCCGTCCACAACCGCAACCACCCCTGCCACCGACACCAAGGCAAAGGCATAAGACGCGCGGTCGCGCACCTTGCGATAGGCCTGCGCACCGGCAGGCGGCACGGGCAGTTCGACATGGGTGATGAGTTCGCCCGGCCGCAGCACCGTCTCGATTTCGGGCGTATCCCCCGGCAAGCGATAGAAATCGCCGATCGCGATCCGGCGCTTGTCGCCGTCAGAGGTGAGCGTGACGATCGTCGCATCCAGCGCGCGCAGCGCCACCGCCATGTCGCTGGGGTTGGTGGCGATGCACTGCTCGCTGGTCCCGAGAATCGCGAGATTGCGGTTGAACCCGTCGATCGCCGAACACCCCGCACCGGGATCGCGCTTGTTGCACGCCATCGCGGTGTCGTAAAAATACGGGCAACGCGTGCGCTGGAGCAGATTGCCCCCGGTGGTCGCCTTGTTGCGCAATTGCCCGGATGCCCCGGCGAGCAAGGCGCGGCTCAGCACGGGATAATCGGCGATCACCTGGGGATCGGCGGCGAGGTCGCTATTGGGCACCAATGCCCCGATGGTCAGCCCGCCATCGCCGCGCCGCTCGATCCGCGCGAGATCGAGCCGGCTGATGTCGACCAGTTTCTCCGGCGTCTCGATCTGCAGCTTCATCAGGTCGAGCAAATTGGTGCCGCCCGCGATGAAGCGACCGCCGGCTGCAACGGCCGCCTCCGGGCTTTCGGCACGGCTATAGGTGAAGGTCTTCATGCGCGCTCCGCCCCGGCAACTTCAGCAATGGCATCGACGATGTTGGGGTAAGCCGAACAGCGGCACAGATTGCCGCTCATCCGCTCCGAAATCTCGTGCCCGTCGAGCGTGATCGTTTCCAGGTCGGCGCTGACATGGCTCGGCCAGCCCTTAGCCACCTCGTCGAGCATCCCGACCGCCGAACAGATCTGCCCAGGCGTGCAATATCCGCACTGATATCCGTCATGCTTGATGAAGGCGGCCTGCAATGGATGGAGCTGATCTGCGCTGCCAAGTCCTTCTATCGTCAGAATGTCATCATCCTGATGCATCACCGCCAATGTGAGGCATGCATTGATCCGTCGGCCGTTGACCAGCACCGTGCACGCACCGCACTGGCCATGGTCGCAGCCCTTCTTCGTTCCCGTCAGCCCGAGATGTTCGCGTAGCACATCGAGCAGTGAGGCACGGATATCGGGCTCGACCGAATGGGTCGCGCCATTGATGGTGAAATGCATTGAGGCTCGCCTCCCGTTGAGCTTGGGGTAACGATTATGAACGCTTTGGTTTCCGTATATCGGCGCGCACCTGTCCTTCTTAAAGGGATCGCGCGCGCTCGAACAGCCGGTATGGCGGCACTATTGCTGGTATCGCCCGGCGCGATGGCGCAGACTGTGCCGGTGAAGCCGCTTTCCTCCCCCATCGTCATCGCGCATCGCGGCGCGAGCGGGCTGCGGCCCGAACACACCATCGCCTCTTATACGCTGGCGATCGAACAGGGGGCCGATTTCATCGAGCCCGATCTGGTGCTGACCAAGGACGACGTGTTCGTCGCGCGCCATGAGAATGATATTACCGGCACCACCGATGTGGCCAAGCACCCAGAATTCGCCGCGCGCCGCACCACCAAGGTGATCGACGGCGAAACCCACACCGGCTGGTTTACCGAGGATTTCACGCTCGCCGAGTTGAAGACGCTGCGCGCGATCGAGCGGCTGCCCAAGGTCCGGCCCGACAACGCCAAATATGACGGCCAGTTCGAAGTGCCGACGCTGGCCGAGGTGATCGCGCTGGCCAAGAAGCACTCGGTCGGTGGCCGCATCGTCGGCATCTATCCCGAGACCAAGCATCCGACCTATTTCGCCAGCATCGGCCATCCGATGGAGGCGCGCCTCGTCGCGCAGTTGCAGGCGGCGGGCTGGTCCAAGCCGAGCGACCCGGTGTTCATCCAGTCGTTCGAGGTCAACAACCTCAAGCAACTCCACACCATGACCGGCCTGCGCCTGATCCAGTTGATGGATGCCGCCGGTGCCCCCGCCGACAAGGCCGCGCCGAGCTACGCCGCGATGATCACGCCAGAAGGGCTCAAGGCCGTCGCCGCTTATGCGTACGGGATCGGCCCCAATAAAGACATGATCCAGCGCGGCGATGCTGCACCCTCCACGCTCGTCGCCGACGCGCATGCGGCAGGGCTGCGGCTCCATCCCTGGACCTTCCGCGCGGAAAACATGTTCCTGCCGCCATCGCTGCGTATCGGCACCGACCCCGCCGTGCACGGCAAGCTGGCCGAGGAAATCACGCGCTTCCTCAATCTCGGCATCGATGGCTTCTTTACCGATTTCGCCTATATTGGCGTCGACGCGCGCAACGCCCAGCGTGCCAAGGCGAAAGGCCAATAATGCGCAAATCCGTGATCGCCGTCGTCGCCTTGCTTCCGCTGCTTGTCGGCGGTTGCCTTGCCAAGACGGTGGTCAACGTCGCCACCCTGCCCGTGCGCGCGACCAGCAAGGCGGTCGACTGGACCACGACGAGTCAGTCCGAGGCCGACCGCAATTACGGCCGCAAGATGCGCAAGCAGGAAGCCCGCGAGGGGCGGGAGTTGAAACGGCAATATAAGGATTGTCGCGCGCAAAATCGCGACGATTGCGATCAATACCGGCCCCACGCCCAACGCTAAACCCGCGAAGGGCGGCGGTGCGTCAGGCCGCGTCGCCGCCCAGCACGCGTGCCACCGCCAGCAGCACCGCCGGGCGCACCTGCACCCCGACATGGCTGCTGCGCACCTCGATCGCGCGGCTGGCAGCGTCATGACAAATCATGCCGTTGACCAGCCCGTCGCTGCGGCTCCAGATCGCGGTGCTCGGCACGGGCAGCGGCTCCGCCACCAGTGCGCTTTGCGCGCGGACATGCGGGGCATCGACGCGCTCCCCGGTCAACAGCTCGAACGCGCGCCACACATTGGTCGCGCGCGGGTCCCCGGCGAAAGGCGAACTTATCGTCACCACCTCGCGCACCATGCCGGGCAGACGGTGTGTCGCGAAGCGCGCCATGATCCCGCCCAGGCTGACCCCGATCAGCGTCACCGGTGCGCCCGTTTCGTCATACAGCGCACGGATCCGTGCCAGCAGCCGCTCGCCCTCCGGCCCGATCGTGCGCGCGCCGAGATTGCGCCCGAGCCCCCAGCCTTCGGCCCGATAGCCAAGCCTATGCAGATAGCGTCGCAGGAACACCCCCGAAGCATCGCTGTTGAACAGCCCCGGCAGCAACATCACCGCTCGCCCGTCACCACGCGGAGCCTGCGCCAGCATCGTGCGCGCGCCCGCAAGCGAGGCAAGGCCCCAGGCACCCCGCGGCACCTCCAGCGCCCATAACAGCTTCGATGGTGGCTTCATCGCCGATTCCGGTCGCACAGCGCGCTGAAAAGTCGTTTCATCTGCAACCCGTTTCCTGCCCTGCTATGGCTGTGCTACCCTGAAGTCATGACCGAAGAAACGCATGTTCTCGACCGCCCGCCCGCCAATGCGGCGGACGATTGGACGATTCCGCAGGACTGGGCACACTTCACCCAGGAAGAGCACCGTGTGTGGGACACGCTGTTCGCCCGCCAGGCGAAGCTGCTGCCCGGCCGTGCCTCCGACGCTTATTTACGCGGGCTGGATGTACTGAAGCTGTCCAAGCCCGGCATCCCGGATTTCGAGGAACTGTCGGAACGGCTGATGAAGCTCACCGGCTGGCAAGTCGTGGCGGTGCCGGGGCTGGTGCCCGACGACGTGTTCTTCGACCATATGGCCAATCGCCGCTTCGTCGCGGGCAATTTCATCCGCCGTCCCGACCAGCTCGATTATCTGCAGGAACCCGACGTGTTCCACGACGTGTTCGGCCATGTGCCGATGCTCGCCGACCCGGTCTTCGCCGATTATCTCGCAGCTTATGGTCGCGGCGGGCAGCGTGCGCAGGGGCTGGATGCGCTCAAATATCTCGGGCGGCTCTATTGGTACACGGTCGAATTCGGGTTGATCGCCGAGCCCGAGGGCTTGCGCATCTATGGTGCCGGGATCGTCTCCAGCTTCGCCGAAAGCCGCTTCGCGCTCGACGATGCCAGCCCCAACCGCATCGCCTTCGATTTGAAGCGCGTGATGCGCACCGACTACCGGATTGACGATTTCCAGCAGAATTATTTTGTGATCCCGAGCTTCGACGAACTGCTGCGCGTGACGGTCGAGACCGATTTCGCGCCGCTCTACGAGGAACTGGTCGGCATGTCCGATATACCGGTCGCGACGCTGCTGCCCGAGGACCGCGTCCTTACACACGGGACGCAAGCCTATGCGCTCGGCAAAGGCTAATCGCGCGTACGCACCTCGACCAGCACGCGGATCGCGTCGTGGCGCCAATATTCATGGTCATATTCGACGATGCGATCGTCCGCATCGTAGCTACAGCGTACCACCAACAACCCCGGCGTGCCTGACGCGACCCCCAGCGCCCGCGCCACATCCTTGATCAGCGCGCACGGCCGCATCTCGACATGGTTGCGCACCACCCGAACACCATAACGCCCGGTCAGCACCGCCGTCAGCGAGCCATCCAGAACTTCGTCGAGCAAGCCGGGTGCGATGGCGGGATCGACCAGGATCCGCTCGACCAGAACCGGTCGCCCGTCGATCGCGCGACGGCGGTCGAGCGCGAACACGGGCGTGCCAATTGCGCAACCGAACACCGCCGCATCCGCCGCCGACGCCGCCACCGACTGCTTGCCCAGCGTTTCGGTCGTCGGCACACGGCCCTGCTCGGCGACATAGGCCATGAAGCCCGCCCACCGCGTCGGATCGTAGACCACTGGCGGTGGCGAGACGTACCAGCCGCTGCGGTCACGCCGATAGATCAGCCCTTCGGCTTCCAATTGGAACAACGCCTCGCGCACCGTGCCGCGCGCCGCGCCCGACCCAAGCTGAAGCTGTCGCTCGGACGGTAGCCGCGCGCCCACGGCCAGTGCCCCCTGCGCGATCTCCCCGGCCAGATGATCGCGTAGCGCGAGATAATGCGGACCTGACCCCGCTTCTGCTGCCTTCTGCATAGGCCCGATCATGGCCGAAGCCGCAGGATCACGCCAGCGGACGCACCACAAGCCGCTCGAGCAGCGGCCGATAGCTGGCGAGATCGGGCACCTGCCAATCGGGCTGCTTGCCGATATCGTCATAGCGGCGCAGCGCCACCGCATCGGCGAAATACGGTTCCTGTTCAAACGCCGCGATGCCCGCCGCATCGAACGCCCCGCCCTGCAAGCGCAGACTGAGTGCGGAGGCGGCACTCAAGCCCGCCTCATAGCTGGGCTCGACCGCGCAGAGATAGCGCTTGGCGGCGACGTGCAGGCGCACCGGCTCATACACTGCGGGCGGAAAGGCCGTGGCGAGCAGCGCCGCACCCAACTCCTCGTGCCGCGCGTCCGCGCCGTGCAGATCGGCAGCGAGCCCGGCCCCGTCAACGAACTGACCAATGTCATGGAGCAGCGCCGCCGCGATCAGCGTGTCCGACGCGCCATCCTCGCGCGCGGCCTGCGCCGCTTGCAGCACGTGCTGCAGCTGATCGACCTCCTCGCCATAGCGATCGTCGCCATGCTCGGCGAACAGCGCGTAGATCCTGTCGATAAGGGCGGAGGGCATGGGCATTTTCCTTTGCAGAAGCGGCGATCCGAAGCGCGACTGTCGCACGATTGTCGTTTAACTGGACTATACCAGATTTATGACCTGGTGGCGACATTCGCCCCGGATCGACGGAGGATACCTGTGAACGATGCGACCAGACGGCGGTTTCTGCAGATGGCGGCGGGGGCCGGTGCGGGCGCAGCCGGGATGCTGCCAGGTCTGATCGAGCGCGCCGCCGCGATCGCTGCCAACAGCCCGACCGGCACGATCCGCGATGTCGAGCATGTCGTGATCTTCATGCAGGAAAATCGGTCGTTCGATCATTATTTCGGCAGTTATAATGGCGTGCGCGGGCTGGGCGATCCGCGTCCGCTGCGCCTCCCCGGCGGGGGCAGCGTGTGGGCGCAACCGAGCGCGCAGCATCCCGATGGCTTCGTGCTGCCCTTCCACGGCGATTCGACCACAACGCAGTCGTTCCGCGTCGATGGCTCCGAACAGGGCCATCAGCACAATCTCACCATCTTCAACCGGGGTCGGTGCGATCGCTGGGGCGCGACGCGGCAATTGCACCAGCGGATGCTGCATTATGGCGCGGGCGACCTGCCCTTTTACTATGCGCTCGCCAACGCCTTCACGATTTGCGACGCCTATCACGCCTCGACGTTGACGCAGACCTATCCCAATCGACTGCATTTGTTCACCGGCTGCAATGGCGGTGGCACGGTCGGCGGCGATCCCGAAATGGACAATTATGGCGAGGACGAAACGCCCAGCGCCGACATGGCGACCGACCAGCCGCTGCGCCCCGATGCCTATCGCTGGACCACTTATGCCGAGCGGCTGGAACAAGCGGGCGTAAGCTGGAAGGTCTATCAGGAATATGACAATTTCGGCGACAACACGCTGTCGGTCTTTCCCGCCTTCCGCCCCTGCGCGCGCGATTCCGCTTTGTATCGGCGTGGTCGATCTTGGGTGAGCGAGCATAAGACCGGGCCCGAGCGTACGCGCTCGGACGGGGAGCAACTGGTCGAGGGCTTTCGCCGCGATCTGGCGGCGGGGACTTTGCCGCAAGTGTCGTGGATCGTCACCGCCGCCGACCTGTCCGAACATCCGACCGCCGTGCCCGCGCGCGGCGAGCATGTCTGCGCCGAACTGATCGCCGCGTTGGTCGACCATCCCGAAGTCTTCGCCAAGACGGTGTTCATCGTCAATTATGACGAGAGCGGCGGCTTTTACGACCATATGCCGTCCCCCGTCCCGCCGGTGGGGGACTTGCCGGGCCACAGCACGGTGTCGATCGCCGGTGAAGCAAAACACTATGCCAGCGGCGACAATCAGGGCGCGCAGCCGATCGGGCTTGGCATTCGCGTGCCCGCACTCCTCGTGTCGCCGTGGAGCCGCGGCGGCTTCGTCTGTTCCGAACTGTTCGACCACACGTCGGTGCTGCGCTTTCTGGAGGCGCGCTTCGGCGTGGCCGAGCCCAATATCGGTCCGTGGCGGCGCGCAGTGTGTGGCGATCTCATCTCCGCCTTCGATTTCGCACAACCCAATCGCGACTGGGCGAGCCTCGCCTTGCCCGGCACCGCCGATTTCGAACAGCGCATCGTGCGCTCGCAGGCCGGGCGCGCCACGGCGATTCCGGCGGTGCAAAGCGCATCCCGGCAAATGTCCGGGCAACGCCCTGCCCGCGCCCTGCCCTATCGGCTCGACATCCTCGGTCGGGTCGACGCGGATCGGCGCTTCCGCCTAGACCTGATCAACCGCGGCACGACCGGTGCGGTGCTGACCGTCCACGACAATCTCGATCGCGGCGGCCCGTGGCACTTTACGATCGGCGCGGGCGACCGCCACGCCAGCACGCAGTGGCATGACGACGGCACCGTCACCGACCGCTACGACCTGAGCGTGATCGGCCCCGACGGGTTGCTGCGCCGCTATGCCGGAACGCTGGCGGGCACGGCGGAGGTAGGCTTGCTTGCATTGCCCAGCCAGGATGCGGTCGAACTCTCGCTCGCCAACCCCGGTACTGTACCACTCCGCTATACGATCACGCTCGACCCGGCCTATCCAGCGTCGACCCTGCGAACCCGTGCCTTCAGCGTGCCTGCGGGTGCGACGCTGCGCGACCGCTGGGATCTGGCGGCGAGCGACCGCTGGTATGATCTGACGATACGCTCGCCCGACGATTCCTCCTTTCTGCGCCGTTTCGCGGGCAAGGTCGAAAACGGACGACCGGGCCGCACCGACCCCGCCATCGGGGAGATGCGGCTCGATGTCTAAGCGGCTTTTCCTCGCAGGCCTCGTCGCGGTTGCGGCAATGGGCAGCGCCGTCGCCGCGATCGGCGATCCCTGGATGCACCCCGTGGATGGCGTGCGGATCCTGTCCGCCCCGCCCACCGCCGGATCGGCGCGCGATATTGCCGACCGCGCGATCTTTCAGGCAACGCGCGCGCTGGAAGGCAGCCCGCGCTGGCAGATTGCACAGCGCGATGTCGAGAATGGCCCGTTGTCGCGCTATGCCTGTGCGCTCGGCGTGACCTTAAAGGCGAGCGACGTGCCGATCCTCGCCAGCCTGTTCGACCGGGCGGGCGCGGGCTTCCTCGTCGAGCCCGTCAAAACCCATTACGCGCGGGCCCGGCCCTATGCCGACAACGACGCGCCCATGTGTCAGGCGCGCACCGCCGCGCTCGCCCGCAGCGGCGATTATCCCTCGGGCCATGCCGCCAATGGCTGGCTGGAGGCGTTGTTGCTCGCCGAACTCGCGCCCGACCGGGCGAGCGAGCTGCTCGCACGCGGCCGCCAGGCGGGCGAAAGCCGCGTGATTTGCGGCGCGCATTCGGCCAGCGCGGTTGAGGGCGGCTGGCAAGCGGGGGCCGCCGCCTCAGCGGTACTGCACGGCTCCGCATCGTTCCGCCAGCAGCTCGAGCTGGCGCGCGTCGAACTCGCCCGCGCCCGCGCCACCGCCCCCAAGGTCGATCCCGCCGCCTGCGCGATCGAGGCGGAGGTGCTGGCGCGCGCGTATTATTGAAGCCCCGGTCGCGTCACGCGGCCGGGTTGGGCGAGGCGATGACCAGCGGTGCCGCGCCATGCGCGACCGGATCGCTGAAGGATTCGCCGCCGTTCTCCTGATGACCGGCAAGGCGTACCTGTTCGGTCGCGCTGGTGACGAGCAGATCGTACCAACCGTGGCTGCCCGACAGATCGATCGGCACCACGCTCTCGGCATGCGCAGCGACCTCCAGCGTGCGCGGCGGCTGGCCATAAGCGAGATCGCGCACCGTCAGCGTCAGTGCGGCGTGACCATGGTTGCGTACCCGCACTCCCTTCGCCTCGAGCATCGGCGCAAAGCCCGCGCTGCGCCCAGTGAAGCGCCGGTGAAACCCGGCCGGCCCGAGCAGAAACGCATCATAGGCCCCATCCGCGCCCACCGGCAGTTCGGCGGCAAGCGATTGCCCTGCGCCAACGGTATAGCGGCGCGGCCCGCCCGCAAGATCGGTCAGCGGATAGAGATGGAACACCGCCGCGCGCTCGCGCCCGGTGTTGGACAGCAGCAACCCCGGCACCTGCCCCGCCGCAGCCATCAGCGTCGCATCGAGCCGATAGGGCGTTGCGCGGCGGCGACGGATGCCTGCTTCCTGCACCGGCGCGGTCAGCGCGGCGGGTGGCAGCGGGCGCGTCTCCTTGAGCGTCGCCGCTCGTTCGGACAGCGCCCGCGTTGGCGGCAAGGCGCTGGCAAACGCCCGGTCGTCGGCGCGCGAGAAATCGAAACACGAGGTCAAATCGCCGCACACCGCGCGCCGCCAGGCGCTGATATTGGGTTCGGCCACGCCGAAGCGCGTTTCGAGGAAGCGAATGACGCTGGTGTGATCGAACACTTCGGACGCGACATAGCCGCCGCGGCTCCACGGCGACACGACATACATCGGCACGCGCGGCCCGAGCCCATAAGGGCGGCCGAGATACGCCGCATCGGCCTCGCCTTGCGAATGGCGGTGATATTCGTCCTCGGCGGCAACCGTCGTGCCGCCCAGCAAGCGCGCCGGATCGCGCGGATCGTGCGCGGGCGGTGCGGGCGGCGGGACATGGTCGAACAACCCGTCATTCTCATCGAAATTGAGCAGCAGCACTGTCTTGGCCCACACCTCGGGGTTCGCGGTCAGCGCATCGAGCACCTGCGCGGTATAATCCGCCCCCTGCAAGGGCGTTGAGACGCTGGGATGTTCCGATGCCGCCGTCGGCGCGATGATCCACGAGACCTGGGGAAGTTTGTCGGCCAGCACATCAGCCTTGAGCAGATCGAGCCCACGCGTGGTCAGCGTGCGCCGGATCAAATCGGCGTCCGGCCCCGACGTCGCGGTGCGCGCATCGCGATAGCGGCGGAAGCCGATCAGCGGGTTGTCGCTGAAATTGTCCTCCATCTGCTGATAGATCTGGAAGCTGATCCCCGCCGCCTGCAGCCGCTCGGGATAGGTCGTCCAGGCATAGCCGCCATGGCCGCGCGGATCTTCCAACCCGTCATAACCGTTGTCGATCGCCGGGCCATGCCCGCGCGCCTGCGGATCGTGCGTGCCGGTCCACACATAGAGCCGGTTGGGATTGGTGCTGAGATGCAGCGCGCAATGATAGGCGTCGCACAGCGTGAAGGACTCGGCCAGCGCATATTGGAATGGAATATCCTCGCGCGTGAAATAGGCCATGGCATGGTCGTGCTTGGCCTTGGGCCAGCCGCCCATCCGGCCATTGTCCCACGCCGCCTGGCTGTCCGGGAAACCGTGCGGCGTGCCGAGCGGCCGCATCAGCCGGAAATCGCGCTTGGTGTCGAGGTGGAAGGGCGCGATCCAGTCGGGCGGGCCGGCATGTTCGCTCGGCTGCACGAACACCGTCGCCCCGCGCCGTTCGCCCAGATCGGGCACCGGAATGGCAAAGCGATCGCCAAAACCGCGCACCCCCGGCATCGCGCCGAAATAATGGTCGAAGGCGCGGTTTTCCTGCGTGAGGATCACGACATGTTCGACATCCATCACCGTCCCCGCGCGGCGATTGGCGGGGATGGCGAGCGCGCGCGCGATCGACGGGAACATGCCTCCCGCCGCAGCGCCACCACCGGCCATCAGCGTCTTCAGAAAGGCACGGCGATCGGCGGGAGGCAGCGACATGGGCGTTCGTCCATTCACAAAGAGACGGCGCGCCGACAAGCTCGACGCGCCGCCCGGAGGGGGTCGTCAGAACTTCAGCGTGAAACCGGCAAAGACGGTACGGCCACTCTGAGTCTCGTTATGCAAGCGGTGATAGATGCTGTTATACTGCACCTCTGTCGTGTTGGCGATGTTGATTGCGTCCACCGTCAGCCGCAGTTTGCTGGTAAGGTTCACGAACGCCGCTGCGTCGACATACACCGTGCCGTCGAAACCGTCCTCGCTCGCCGGATTGGAACCGTCATAGGCGCTGCGCAGATAGGACGACCGATAGTTGGCCGATCCGCGAATGCCCCAGCGCTTGGTCTCGTAATAGAGCGTGCCATTGGCGTTGGTCTTGGACAGGCCCGGGATCGGGGTCTTCACACCCTTCACCGGCGCGTTCGAATCGATCACCGTCACGTTCGCCGACATACCGAACTTGTCGAACGGGGCCGGAAGGAAAGTGAAGTTGGTTTGCGCCGCCGCTTCGAAGCCAGTGATATAGGCCTTGCTCAGGTTCACCGGCCGCGAAAATTCCGCGACGATGGTGGTCGGCGTTACGCCGGGTAGCGTCGAGACCGGCAGGCCCGTCGCGCTGAACGGCACATTGAACAGCGTTTCGCTCGAGATCAGGTTGCTGATGTCCTTGTGGAACACGCCCACCGAAATCAGGCCGATCTTGCCGAAATACCATTCGGCCGACAGGTCGTAGGCATTGTCCTTATATGGTTTCAGGTTCGGGTTGCCGACGCTTGCGGTGATCTGGCCGCTATCGGCATTGGCGCTGCCCGCCGCCGCTAGCGAACCGAGCGAGGGACGGTTGATGTTCTTGGCAGCCGCCACGCGGATCAGGAAGCTCGGCGTGACTTCCAAAATGGCGTTGAGTGCCGGGAGCACGCCCGAATAGCTCGATTTGGTAACGTTGCTGCCAATCGGCGTGTCATCGCTGTTGGTGATCAGGCCGTTGCTGTTGACGTCGGTGAAATACGCCCGAACGCCGACATTGCCGCGCAGCCGCATGCCCGCAACATGGCCGTCCCAGTCGAGCTGGCCATAGGTCGCCTTGGTCGTTTCGGTGACGGTGTAGGTGTTTTCGATGTCGGTTGCACCGGCGGTGGTGTGCGAGGCGTTATATTTGGCAAATGCGGCCGCATAATTGCCGGTGATCCAGCTTGCCGCCTCGTTCTGCGTGAAGACGTCGGCATAGGATGTCACGGGGCTGCCGGTGAATTGGTGGAACTGCCCGTCATTGTAGATTTCGGAGCCCGACGTGCTGTAGCGGCGATAGCTCGCCCCCGCGCGCAGCGTGAATATGTCACTCAGCTTTAGATGCCCGTTGCCGGTCGCTTCGCGCAGGCTGGTCTTGTTCCAGAATTCGCGGAAGTAGAATTCCTTGAACTCATATTTCGACGCATCGGTGGTGTTCCAACGATAGACGTTGGTCGCCGAGGTGCCGTCCGCCGCATAGGTGGTGGTCATGCCGCCATAAGCGCGCAGGTACAGCTTGTCGTCATACGGGGTAGTGTATTTCGAATCCTCATAGCCGACATGGCCGTCGAAGCCGAGGCTGTCATTCACATCCCATTTTCCGGTCAGCGCGAGCTGGTTGAAGCGGTTTTTGTTGAGCGAGCGGCGGTGTTCGCTGGCATAGGTGACGTTGTCGACGCTGATCGCATCGACAAAGTTGCTGCTGTCCCAATGGATCGAATTGATCTTCGAGGTCGTATCGAAGATCACCGAGCCCGAGGTGTTGTTGGGCCGCGTCGCGAGGTGATATTCGTCGCGGTGCGTGGTGAATTCGCCATGCAGCGCATCGAGCGTCAACAACACGTTGTCCGCCGGACGCCACTGCGTGGCGAGCGTCAGGCCAAGCCGCTCCTGCTGCGCATCCCACACCGACAGGCGGTTGCCCGAGGCGAACACCAGATCGCCCGACTTGAACTTGGTCTGCTGGTCGGCCGAGAGCCCTGAGATATCGAGGCCCTTGCCGAGGTAGCTGGAGATCTGGCTCGCGCTCAACTGGGTCGGCGAATAGGTGTTGTAGCCCTGCTCCTCGGTCTTGCGCTTCGAATACGCTACCGAAACCAGCACGCCGAAGGTATCGCCCCAATTCTGGCCGATCATCGCGGCGATGCGCGGCTGCGCGTCCTTGGTGTAGCTGTTGGTGCCGAGCTTGGCCGAGATCGCGCCGGTAATGCCCTGCTTATATTCCAGCGGCTTGGCGGTGAACAGGCCGACCGTACCGGCCATGCCCCCTTCATTCTGCGCCGCCTGATAGGTCTTTTCGACCTCAATGCGCGAGAACAGTTCGGAGGCGAAAATATTGAAGTCGAACGCGCGGTCGCGCGACCGCTGGCCGCGGCTGTCCATCGCCGAATCGACGTTGCCGAGCACTTCCATGCCGTTGAGCTGGACGCGGGTATAGTCTGGCCCAAGGCCGCGCAGCGTGATGCGGCGGCCTTCGCCTGCCTCGCGGTTGATCGCCACGCCCGGCAGGCGCTGGATCGATTCGGCCAGGTTGAGTTCGGGGAACTTCGCCATGTCTTCCGCGACGATCACGTCTTTGACGATGGTGGCATCGCGCTTCAACGCGCGCGCTTTGGCAAGCGACTGGATATAGCCGTTGACGACAATATCGGCTGGGGCCGCGTCCGTGGCGGCGGCAGGGTCGGTCACGGTTTGCGCCATCGCGCTGGTTGCAAAGACGCCGCTCGTCGCGGTTGCGATCGCCAGAATCGCCGTACTCATTTTACGCATTTGTGGTGCCCTCCCTGCGCGGCTGGGAAAAGCCCCAAGTCGCGCTGCCCGACCCGGCGGGTAGAGCGCGGACATGACGAGTATGTGACATTTTGTGGTTTTGTGGCGGTTTTTATGTGGATAAATGTGAGTTTCCATTGTGTGACAGCCGCGATATGATCGCGCCATGCAGACACCGTTCTCACCGCTCGACGATGCTCCGGGGCTGCGCGTCATCCAGAGTTCGCGGATCGCAGCGATCCTAAAATTGCTCGAGGCGCGCTCCAGCCTGTCGATCGCCGAGCTGGCCGCGCGCTTTGACTGTTCGGAAGAAACGATCCGCCGCGATATCCGCCAGTTGGAGCAAACCGGTCGCGTGCTGAAGGTGCATGGCGGCGTGCGCACACCGGATGCCGATTTCGAAGCGCCCTATCGCTTGCGCTTTCGCGAACAAGCCGAAGCCAAACAGCAGATCGGGCAGGCTGCGGCAGAACTGGTCGAACCCGGCATGACCCTCCTGGTCGATTCGGGCACTACCTGCTTCTGGCTGGTTCGCGCCTTGGCGCGGGTGCCGGACCTCACCATCATCACCAACAGTATCGACGTTGCGAGCGAAGTGCTCGGCCGTCCGAAACAGCGCCTGTTCGTCGCGGGCGGCGTCATCAATCACGATTATCGCGCCGCATTCGGGCCGGAGGCGATCGCTTATTGTGGCGGCTTCGTTCCCGATCTGACGATTTTTTCCATGGGCGCGATTGATGCGGAGCGCGGCTTCCTCGACTTCGAACCCGACGAGGCCACCTTCAAGCGCGCCTTGCTCGAGCGTGCGCGCCGGATCGTCGTTCTGGCGGATTCGACCAAATTCGGGCGCAAGGGGACGACGCGAGTGGCCGACTTTGCCGATGTTGCCGATCTGGTGACCGAGGCCCAGCCGCCCCACGCCTTTGTTGCAGCGGCCGCTGCCACCGGGATGGCGGTGCATGTGGCCCGCGCGGCTCCGGCTGCGGATTCACCGCCGCTATAAGGCCATCGCCTTACCCGCCATGGCCGATCGCCGTCTTCAGCATGGATAGCTGTTTGCGATAGATGTTGGTCATTGCCGCGAAATCGGCCTGGATCTGCCCCATCTTCAGCAATTGATCTTCCAGCGTGACGTTGTTGCCGTCGGGCTTGGTCTCGCTCACATCGGTATCGAGGATCGACGATGCGCCCATCGGCGCGCGCGCGCCGAGCGCCGCCATGCTCGGGGTCAATTGCACGGTGGGCACGGCGATACCCGGCGCACCGCCCGCGCCGCCGCCCTGCGCCGCCAGCAGCGCCGAAAAATTGGGTGCCGCGACATCGCGGGCCTTGAAGCCCGGCGTTTCGGAATTGGCGATATTTTGCGAAATGACCCGCTGGCGATCGGCCAGATGCTTCATTTCGGCGCGGATGCCCGACAGGATCGCGGGAACGGCCATGGCTTAGCCTCCGAACAGGGATACGAGGGAACCGCTATTGCTCGTGTCCGAAGTCGACGAGCTCAAACGCGCGAGGGCAGATTGGTAACCCGCCAGTTGCGCCTGTTGATAGGCACTCACCGTGCCACCGCCCGCCTTCTTCGTGTTGTCGACGATCGACGCCTTGGTATCGTCCCAATAGAGCGAGCGATACGCGGTTTGCGTCATCGACAATGCCGACTTGATCTTGCCCAATGCCGCCTTGGCGTCTGCGGGGGTCGCCAAGGTCAGCGATGTACTGAGATCCAGTCCATAGGCACCGCCCGGCCGCACGGTCGGCGCATTCGCCGCCACGGGCACCGGCGTCTCGATCCGCTGCGGTGCGATCCCGAGCTTGGACAGGGCATCGCGATCCCCGGTGCCAGGAATGAGTTCGATCGAATGACCGGCGGCGGCATCGATGCGCAGGCTCTTCATGCCGCTGATCCGCGGGGTGCTGGTGCTGCCCTTGCTGCCGGTCAGCTTGCCGATCCGGTCCGACAGCGTCTGCATCGTGTCGTCGGCGGTGATGGTGATCTTCTTGGCCGTGCCGCCATCGATACTGATCGAAAAACTGTCGCCCACGCGCAGCGCGGTCTGGGTCACCAATTTGGCCGAGACTTCGGGGTTGATCGTCCCCGTGCCGAAGCCGATCGCCCCCAGGCTATTGTCCCCGGTCGCCGCCACCGCCAGCCGCACCGGCTGCGTCGTCTGCCCGCTTTGACCGAATTGGGTGGTGCTGGCGATCGCACCCGTCGCGCCATCGATCCGGCTGACAAAACCATCAACCGTGCCCGAGCGCGCTGCGCCGATCGTGCCTGACGTCCGCCCGCCGGCATAAATCGCACCATCGAGAAAGGCGACACTGTCGATCTGATCGTCCTGCGCGCTGCCGACATAGGTGACCGCCGCACCGCCGAGGGCACTGTCGATGCGAGCGACAAAACCATCGCGTCCGCCCGATGTCGCATTGACCTGAGTGCCGGAAAGCGCGGCGCTCGCGGAACCGCCGACCGCGACCGTGCCGTCGCTTCCCACCGCCAGCGCGCGCGCATCCGCCGTGCCCAGATCAAGCGTCGCCAGATCGTTGGACAAGGCACCAGCGTCGAGTTTGCGCACTTGTGCGGTGCCATTGTTGTTCATCAGCGCCAGCACATTGCCGTCGCTGCCGATCGCCAGCGCCGTGATCGATTCGCTTCCACCCGAATCGATCGCGCGACGATCGGCAACGTGGCCCGTCGAGTCGATCCGCGCGACAAAGGCGTCGCCGCCCCCCGTCGCGCTCTTGCCCCCGACGAAGACCGAACCATCATTCCCGATGGCAAGCGCTTTGGCGACATCATTGCCAGTGCCCGCCACGACCGTCGTAAACGCTTCATCGCCCAGCGTGCTGTAGCGCGCGACGAACATGTCGCCATCATGCTTCACCCCGTCGAGGCTGCCCGTGACGGTGCCCGCCACCACGACATCGCCATTGGCAGCAACGCTGACCGCCGCCCCGGTGGAGGCCCCGGCCGCGCCAAGCCCCCGTTCCCACACGACCTTGCCCGCGCCGTCGAGCTTGGTCAGGAACAGCGTGTCCGAACCGTTGGAGCGTTCCGACCCCAGATCGCCCCGCGTCGTGCCGACCACATAGGTATTGCCCTGCGCATCGGTCGCCATCGCTGCGGCATCGGTATTGGCCTGTACGGCGGTGTTCTTGGTGGTGGTCGCCACCGCCTTGCCATTGTAATCGGTCTTGAAGGTTGTCGTCGAACTGGTCGTCTTGCCGGCGATCTTTGCTTGTTCGGTGGCAACACGGTCGAGCGCGCTCAGCGTCGCCACCGACTTTTGCGCCATCGCACCGGCAGGATCGGCGAAGCGGAAGATCTGCGTCGCGGTCGGTGTGGTGGCGGTCGGCTGACCGGCAACCGCCGTCTGCCCGGCGGCGAGCGGGACCGGCCCGCTCTCACCGGTCGCGACGAGCAGCGCGGGCTTGGCGTTGATCTGGTCGATCGTCACCCGGTCGGCCCCGTTGGGCGCGTTGAGCGTCAGGCCCCATTTTTCGGTCCCGCGTTCGGGCGTGAAGTGCGCCACCCACTTTTGCTGCTGCATCCCCTTGTCGTCCAGCTGCAGACTGCCATCGGAATTGAGGCGCGGCAGCGCGGAAATCGCGGCGTTGAGCGCATCCGAGACCGAATCCAGCGTCGGCGGTTGCGGCCCCTGCGACAAATCCACCGTCAGCGTGTCGCTCGCCCCCGGCTTGGACAGCGTGATCTTGAGTTGCTCCTGCCCGGTCATTCCCGGCAACGCGTCCGACCGGCTTGCCGCCACCTCCGGCCCCTTCACCGTGTACGCATCGGGGGACGGAATTCCGACGCTCGTCGCGCTGCGCGCAGGCTGAGCGAGCGAGAGGTCCAGGATCCCGTTGGGGGCGTGCGCCAAAAAGCTCTGCAAATCCGTAAGGCCTTTGGCGAAGGTCGTCTGCAACGTCGCGCGCTGCGCGGCGTTGCTGGTGGTCGCGGCCGCAGTTTCGGCGAGCAGACGCAAGCGATCGAGCGCCTTATAGGTCGTAAAGCTGGTTTGCACGTCGCTCGGCAGCGCAGACGGGCCCGTCGCGGGCTTGTCGATGATCGTCGTCATCGCCTTGATCGCGGACACTTGCGCCGACACCGGTAGCGTCGTCGGCGTTTCCTTCCACGGCGGCGTCGTTGGCGCAGTCGTAAACTGCGCCTTGGCGACGCGCACGGCTTTGGATTCGATCGTGGGGGCGCTGCTGTTGGAGGCGCTGAAATCCGCGAACGAATTGCTGCCCGTCATAAGGCTCAGCCCGATCAAGCTCCCCGATAAATCCGCCGACATCTCCGTCATCCCTATAAGACTCTTCCTATAATAGCAGGGAGAGACGCTCGAAGGCCGTGCTTTCGGCGAATTTTCTGGGGAAAATTGGTGAACATGATGGCGCAGATGGGCGAACCGCCTGAAATGAAGCGATTCACCGGTCAGCAGCGAGCTGCGGCCTTGATGCTCGCGCTCGGGAAAGAACACGGTGCGCCGATCTGGGAACAGCTTTCGGTCGACGAAATCAAGGAACTGTCGGCGACGATCGCGGGCCTCGGCCGCATCCCCGCCGTCGTGGTCGAATATCTGCTCGTGCATTTCAGCGGCGAGGTCGCCAGCATGGCCTCGCTGCACGGCTCCTACGAATCGACCGAGCGGCTGCTCTCGGGCATCCTGCCCGGCGAGCGCGTCAAGGACATCATGGAGGATATTCGCGGGCCCTCCGGCCGGACGATGTGGGACAAGCTGTCGAATGTCAGCGAAACCGTGCTCGCCCAGGGGCTACGACACGAATATCCGCAGACGGTCGCGGTGATCCTGTCGAAGCTGCGTTCCGAACATGCCGCGCGCGTGCTGTCCGAATTGCCCAGTGAATTCGCCGTCGATGTCATCATGCGCATGTTGCGGATGGAGACGGTGCAGAAGGAAGTCATCCTCGAAATCGAGCAGACGCTGCGCACCGAATTCATGGCCAATCTGTCGCGCTCCAACAAGCGCGATCCGCATGAGGCAATGGCCGACATGTTCAACGCGCTCGACCGCTCGACCGAAGAAAAGATGCTGGCGGCACTCGACGAGCGCGTGCCCGAATCCGCCATCCGCATTCGCGCCTTGATGTTCACGTTCGAGGACCTGGGCAATCTGTTGCCCGCCGCGATCGGTGTGGTCGTGCGCAATGCCGACAAGCGCGAAATGGCACTGGCGCTGAAGGGTGCCCCGGAGGAAATGAAGAAGCTGTTCTTCAGCACCATGACCGAACGCGCCGCCAAGTTGCTGCGCGAGGACATGGCCGGCATGGGCCCGGTCCGCGCCCGCGATTGCGAGGAAGCCCAGTCGTCGCTCGTGCGGCTCGCAAAGACCCTGGCCGATGCCGGGGAAATCACGCTCGTCGATCCCAAGAGCGACGATATGATGATCGTGTGACGGAGGCAGGCAAATGAGTTTTCAAACCGTCCAGCGCTTCGCCTTCGACCGCGTCTTTACCGAGATGGGCCCGACGCCGTTCGACATGCCCGATTCGATGCTCGATCAGGCGGCGCTGCGTGCCGAACTGGACGCGCGCAACGCCGATCACGAAAGCGCCTTGTCGATCGCGCGCGCGGATGCCTTCGAGGCGGGGCTTGCCCAGGCGCGCACCGAACGCGACGCTGCGTTGCTGTGCGCCATCGACGCGATGCACGGCGCGCTCGACGCGCTCGACGCGCGCTTTGCCGATACCACGCGCCGCATCGTTGCCGACGCGACCGAAGTTGCGCTGGCGGCTGCGGAGGCGATTGCGGGCCGCGCGCTCGCCTGCGATCCTGCGGGGCTGATCGACGAGGGAATCGGGCGCGTGCTGCAACAAGTCGCGCGCGGCACCGAGCTGCAGGTCCGCGTCCACCCCGATCTGGTCGAGGCGGTCGAGCAGCGCATCGCCCAGCGTCAGGCCGCCGACCGGCGCAAACTCCACGTCGGCGTCGTACCGGATGCCACGCTGGCACCCGGCGACGCGTTGATCGATTGGGAGCAAGGCGGCTTGCTGCTCGAAAAGGCCGCGCGACGGGCGGCCGTGGAGAGCGAACTCGCCCCGCTGCTGCCCCCACTACCCAGCGCCTGATCTCGCCACACGGCAATTTTTTCCGCCCGGCAGAAATTGCCGCCCGTCTCCATCCTATAAGATAGTCATGGGGGCTCGCCCCGACGGTCAGGATCGGGACTCACTTTGGAAGCAGCGCGCACTCTCTTTTCGCAATTGGGCGTAAGACGGCTTGCCGTAATGGCCGGTGTGGCGCTGGCCGTGCTGGCCGCGCTCGCGTTCGTGGCGACGCGGGGCGGGTCGACTTCGTCGATGGGTTTTTTGTTCACCGACCTCGATCCCGCTGCTGCACAATCGATCACCGAAAAACTGAAGGCAAAGGGCGTCGAGTATCGCCTGTCCGCCGACGGCACCTCGATTCTCGCGCCACAGGACAAGCTGGCCGAATTGCGCATGGCGATGGCGGGCGACCATCTTGGCGGCAAGATCGGCTATGACGTGCTCGACAACGAACAGAGCTTCGGCGTGTCCGCCTCGCGCGCAAAACTGAACGAGACACGCGCGATCGAAGGCGAATTGGGCAAATCGATCGAAAGCCTGGACGGCGTATCCAAGGCGCGCGTCCACATCGTCATGCCCGAGCGCGCGATGTTCGCGACCGAAAGCCGCAAATCGACCGCCGCCGTCACGGTGAAGACTAAGGGACGGCTTTCCACCGAAGCGGTCGCCTCGATCCGCTATCTCGTCGCCTCTTCGGTGCCCGAGCTTGCGCCCGAAGCGGTGTCGGTGGTCGATCAGACCGGTGCCCTGCTTGCCCGCGCAGGCGATGCCGGGTCGGCCGGCGGGGCCGAAGCCGATGAGCGCCAGACCGCCACCGAAGCCAAATTGCGCGATGAAATCGAATCGCTGCTCGCCCCGATCGTCGGCATGGGCAAGGTCCGCGCCGAGGTTTCCGCGCTGATCGACCGCGACCAGACGCGCGAGGAGACCACCGCCTTCGACCCCGACAAGCAGGTCATCGGCCATCAGACCACGGTCGAATCCGGCGACCAGAATGCCGAGAACAACGCAACGACGCCGCAAGCTTCGGTTGCGGGGCAATTGCCCGATGCGCAGGCCAGCCCGGCTACGGGAAGCGGCACCTCGCGCAAGACGGCCAGCACGCAAAATTCCGAAGACACCACCTATGAAAATAGCAGCACGCACACGGTGACGGTGCGCGTCCCCGGCCAGATCAAGCGCTTGTCGATCGCGGTCATGGTCGATGGCGGCCCCAAGGGCCTGCCCGCCGCGCAGATCCAGCGGCTGACCCGCATCGTCGAGAATGCGGCGGGAATCGACACCAAGCGCGGTGACAGCGTCGTCGTCGAGAGCATGCCCTTCACCGCCGGCGACGCACTGGCCGAAAACAAGAGCGGGTTGCTGTCGCTGCTGCCGATGGACAAGGTCTTCTCGCTGATCGAACTGCTGGTGATCGCGGTGGTCGGCATCATCGTCCTGCGCATGCTGCTCCCCAAACCGGCACCTGAACCCGTCGCAATGACCGAGCAGACGCCGCAACTCGGCAGCGATCCCGAGCGCCTGGCGCTCGCCGCGCGCGCCGCCGATGGCGACCCCGACGCGATGCAGCAAATCGCCGCGCTCGGCGGCGAGCAGCATCTGCTCGACCAGGAAATCGCGCTCGCCCAAGTCGATGGCCGCATCAAACTTTCGGCACTCAAGCGCATCGGCACGACGATCGCCGAAAGCCCGCCCGAATCCGCCTCCGTAATCCGGCAATGGATGAACTCATAAGATGGAACAGCCCATGGATTCCGAACCCTCGCTGGTTGCGATCGACTCGCCGGCGCAGACCGAACAACCTTTCATCGCCGATTTCGCCGACGAGCCCATTCGCCCTGCGGCTGGCGGCAGCCCCGCCGAAGGGCTGGAAGCGGTCTATGATGTGCCGGTCAAGGTGCAGGCCGTCCTCGGCCGGTCGCGCATGCCGGTGGGCAAATTGCTGCAACTCGTCGTCGGCACGGTGGTCGAACTGGACCGTCGCGTCGGGGAGCCGGTCGACATCTTCGTCAACAACCGCCTGATCGCGCGTGGCGAGGTCGTGCTGATCGACGGTTCGCTCGGCGTGACGCTGACCGAAATCGTGCGGGGCGAACGATGAAGGGTATGACACCGGCGGTACGATTGCTGCTCGTCGGGGCCCCCGGCTCGGAATTTCGCCTCGCCGCCGATCTGGCACGCGCGGCGGGGGCGGACGTGACGATGGCGGACGATGCCCCCCAGGCGATCGCGCTGTTGCGGATGAACGGCGGCGACCTGGTGATGATCGACGTCGATGCCGACGTTCGCGGTTTCTTGCAGCACCTGCGCGACGAACGCTTCGCCGTCCCCGTCATCGCGTGCGGCATTAATGCCTCGGCGCAGCAAGCGGTGGCGGCCATTCGCGCAGGCGCGCGCGACTATCTGCCTTTGCCGCCCGAACGCGCGCTGATCGCCGCGGCCATCGCCTCGGTCGTCACACGGGGGTCGATCGAAATCCTCGGCGACGCACCCGATCTTGCGCGGGCGCGCAACCTTGCGCTGGCGGTGGCGCGAAGCGCGTCGCCCGTACTGCTGGTCGGCGAAACCGGCACGGGCAAGGGCTTGATGGCCCGCGCCATCCATGAGGCATCGGGGCGGCTCGGCCCGATCCTGGTAGTGGAATGTGCAGGCGTCGCGCCCGAAATCGTCGATTCGGAACTGTTCGGGCATGAGGAAGGTGCCTTTGCCGGAGCGCTCGGGCTGCGCATCGGCCGCTTCGAAAAGGCCGGCAGCGGCACGATCCTGCTGCGCGAGGTTGGTGCCCTGTCGCCGGGAACGCAGGCGCGCTTGCTGTCGGCGCTGCAGGAACATCACATCCGGCGCGTCGGTGGCAACCACGCGGTGGCGGTGCAGGCGCGCGTTCTCGCGACCTCCACGATCGACCTGCAGCAACGCGTCGCGGCGGGGGCATTCCGCGCCGACCTGCTCGCGCGGCTCGGCCTCGCCCGGATCGAAATGCCGCCGCTGCGGGCGCGGCGTGGCGATATCGCGCTGCTCGCACGGCATTTTGCCCACCGCCTCGCGGACGCCGACGGCCTGTCCCCACGCCCGCTCAGCGAAGCGGCGGAAGGGGTATTGCAGGCCTATGGCTGGCCCGGCAATGTCAGCGAACTCGAAGACGCTATCCATCGCGCGGTCTTGATCGCGCGCGGCCCCCGGATCGAGGCGCGCGACATCGTCCTGGTCGATGGCTCGCAACTCGCGCAGGAGCACGCCGCCACCGAAGGCCGCCTCGAAATCGAAGGGCTGGTCGGTCGCACCGTCGAAGAGGTCGAGCGCGAACTGATCCTGCAAACGCTGCAGCGCTGCCACGGCAACCGCACTTCGGCATCGGGAATCCTCGGCATTTCGGTGCGGACGATGCGCAACAAGCTGAAGACCTTTATTGAGGCCGGTATCGCCGTGTCGCCCGCGCCGTGAACGCTGTGCTGCCGCTGCCCATTACCCGCTTTCTCGAACGGATCGGTGCCGGGCGCGATCTCGCGCTGGCATTCGGCGTCATCGCCATCATCGGCATGCTCATTTTGCCGATCCCGGCTTGGCTGCTCGATATCGGTCTCGCTTTGTCGATCACCTTGTCGGTGATGATCCTGATGACCTCGCTGTTCATCGAAAAGCCGCTGCAACTCTCGGCTTTCCCGACGATCCTGCTGATCGCGACGATGCTGCGGCTAGGCCTCAACCTCGCCTCGACCCGGCTGATCCTCGGCCACGGGCATGAGGGACCACAAGCGGCAGGCGGGGTGATCGGCGCGTTCGGCGAATTCCTGATGGGCGGCGAGACGATCATCGGCCTGACCATCTTCGCGATCCTGATCGTCATCAATTTCGTCGTCATCACCAAGGGTGCGGGCCGCATCGCCGAAGTCGCCGCGCGCTTCAGCCTGGACGCCATGCCCGGCAAGCAGATGGCGATCGACGCCGATCTCTCGGCGGGCATGATTTCGGAAGAACAAGCCAAGGAACGCCGCGCCGAGGTGGAGGCCGAAAGCGGCTTTTACGGCTCGATGGACGGTGCCTCCAAATTCGTGAAGGGCGATGCCGTCGCCAGTTTGCTGATCACCGGAATCAACATCATCGTCGGGCTCGGCATTGGCGTGTTCTCGCACGGCGTGCCGGTCGCCGAGGCGTTCCGTACCTATACCGTGCTGACGGCAGGCGACGGTCTGGTCAGCCAGATTCCGGCGCTGATCGTCTCGGTCGCGGCGGGCATGCTGGTGTCCAAGGGCAGCGCGCGCGGCAAGACCGGCAATGCACTGGGCGAACAGCTCGGCCGCTTCCCCAAGGCGTTCGGCATGGTCGCCTTCCTGATGGGCGCGCTGGCGCTGATGCCGGGCCTGCCGTTCGTGCCGTTTGCCGGTTTTGCCGGTCTGTCGGGCTGGCTTGCCTGGAGCATGAGCCGCAAGGCAATCGCCACCGCAAATGCCGAGCGACTGGCCGAAGCGACCGAGGCCGCGACGGTCAAGATCGCCGAAGAGCCGATCGCGCAAACGCTGGCGATCGATGCGCTGCGCATCGAAATCGGCTATGCGCTGCTGCCGATCATCAACGATGCGACGCGCGAACCCCGCCTTGACGACCAGGTGCGCGCACTGCGCCGCCAGATGGCGACCGATTACGGCTTCGTGCTGCCCGCCGTGCGCATCATCGACAATATGGCGCTGGGGGCGAGCGAATATGTCATCTACATCAAGGAGAGCGAAGCCGCGCGTGGCGAGGTGCGGCTCGACAAATTGCTGCTGATCAACCCCGGCGGCGGCGCGCCCGGCCTGCCCGGCGAGCCGACGCGCGAGCCGGTGTTCAACCTGCCTGCTTTGTGGATCGACCGCGAATTGCGCGAGGAAGCGGGCTTCCGCGGCCTGACGGTCGTGGATTGCGGCACCATCATCACCACGCACCTGACCGAGCTGGTGAAAGACAATATCGCCGATCTGCTCTCTTATACCGAAACGCAGAAGCTGCTCGGCGACATCCACAAGGACGCGGCCAAGCTGGTCGCCGACATCGTGCCGTCCAAGGTCTCGGTGTCGAGCGTGCAGCGCATCCTGCAGAATTTGCTGTCGGAAGGGATTTCGATCCGCGACATCCCGACCATTCTGGAAGGCATTGCCGAGGCATCCCCTTCGACCAGCAACCTGACGATGCTGACGGAACATGTCCGCTCGCGTCTCGCCCGCCAGATTTCGGTGGCGCAAACGCGCGACAACGCCATTCCGGTGGTGACCTTGTCGCCCGAATGGGACACCGCCTTTGCCGACAGCATCGTCGGCACCGGCGACGACCGCCAGCTCGCTATGGCCCCCTCAACGCTGCAGGGTTTCGTATCGGCCGTGCGCGAAACCTATGATCGCCTGGCCGAGAGCGGCGAGATTCCGTGTCTGCTCACCAACCCGAGCGTGCGCCCCTTCGTCCGCTCGATCATCGAGCGCGTGCGACCCTCCACTGTGGTGCTGTCGCAGAACGAAATCCATGCCCGCGCCCGTATTCGTGCGCTTGGCACGGTCAGTTGAGCACGGTCCGGCGGCGACCCGCCTATAATGGTAAGACGGGCTCGCCGTGAAAGGGACTGCATGCAGATCGTTGGAAGCGGAATGGCCGGGTTGCCCGGCGCGATCGGTCGCCCCAACGTCGTAGCGCAGGGTTTTGCCGCAACGCTGGGCGATGTCATTTCGCTCGCCACGCCACCTGTCGCATCCGCCGTCCCAGCACTGCCGCTGGTCTCCATGACCGGCGATACCAACGCAATGGCGTTCGCTACGCTGGCCATGCTCGGTCGTGCTCCCGCAACGATACTGACCACTGGCGAGCCCACCGCAACTCAGGCGACTTCCGCGCTGTCGCTAACCGGCACGATCGGCAGCGCGCCAGCGCTAACCGCAGACGGTGCGCCAACCCCGGGCACCATCACCACCACCGCTCCGATCCTGCCGGTAGCAAAAGGGGAAGCGACCGTACCCCCCGCTCCTGCCGCGCTGGCTATCGGCGTGCCCACGCCCGACGCGGTACCGCCGGTGACGCCCGGTGTGTCTACAGCGCCCGCAACGCCACCCTTCGGTGCGTCGGCATCCGATATTCTTGTCGCCGGGCCCGGACCCGACGCTTTGCCCGCTGTCCGGGCAGGGACGACGGCCGCCCTTCCCTCTTCGCCGGGGAGCGCTGCCGACGGCGTCGTGGCCACCGCGCCGCTACCAGAACCGCCCCTGTCCATCCCGGACGCGCCAGACATCACCGCGGCGGTGCCGGCAAACGCATCCCGTGATACGATCGCAGCGAATCCCGCTCCCTCGAACGTTGCGGCTGCCCCCGCCGCGACGAGCGTCGCCACATCCGCCGCGCCGGAAGTCAATCCGCCCGTCGTCACCGCTCCCGCCGGTCTTTCGGCCCCCGCAGCGGCTTCGCGCGCGCTGCGCACCGCCACGCCTGCACCGGCACCTGCCGTATCCGGCGGGGAAGTCCGTCTTCCCGACGCAACACCATGGTCGTCACCTGGGCCAACAATGGCCGAAGCGAGCCCCGCAATCGACCTCGCGCGCACCGCTGCCCCCATGCCCTCAGCCGCCCCGAGCATGGTTGCGCAGGCGACACTCGCATTACAACAGGCACCGACACCAGCGCCGGGCGACGCGCGGACACCTTCCGCACCAGCGACCAACGCAACCGCTGCGCCCCCACGGGCAAGCAAAGCCAAGGGCAGCGTGGCGGACGATGCGGCGCTGGACCGGGAGATGGCAACGGCTCCCGCACCGGTGCCCCCAGCAGCGACAATCGTGCCTGCCATGCCAGCTTTACCCGACCCAATGCCGGTGCCAGCGGCCCCCGTCGCAGGTGTGGAGGCATCCGCCGTACCGGTGGCACCCGTTGATGTGGCCACGCAAGGCTCAATCCCGGCCGCCACCGCACCGGCGATGCTTGCATCGTCGACGGCTGCCAGTGCCGCACCGACCGTAACTGCCCCTCCTGCCGCCTCGGCCGCGTCCAGCGGGCAGACCGACGGAGCGCAGCGCCGGTTCACGCAGGACACGGACCTGAAATCGGCCATCGCTGCATCAGCGACATTGCCGAAGACGCAGGACACCGCACCGCCGTCAGCGCAACGTCCGATTGCCCCCGTTCCGGTCGAGGCGTCGCCAGCAGCGCCCGCAGCGCCACCATCCGGGCCCGTTGCCGAGACATCGCCACAGCCTGTCGCTGCGGTCGAGCCGCCCGCAGGACCTGCCGCGACACCAGCGGACGGCCCGCCGGTGCACGCGCGACGCGATCCCGCCGACGTCAACGCGGAGACGCTGCCTGCACGCGACGGCACCCTACTGTCCCCGGTACATCCACAAGCGATGGCGGCGGATAGTCTCAGCGGGATTGCGCCCCCGACAGCGCCGCAAGCCACTGTACAAGCCACCGCAGTCCCCGCTCCGGCAGCTACCGCCACCGCGCAGGACGGGAGTAATTCCGCGATCGTTCAGCCGCAGGCAATCGCTGCGACCGGGCTACCCGCAAGACGCCCCGTCGCACCAGCGGACCGCCCGACGGTGCACGCGCGACGTGATCCTGCCGACGCCGACGGGGAGACGCCTCCTGCGCGCGACGGCACCCTACTGTCCTCGGTACATCCGCAAGCGATGGCGGCGGATAGTCTCAGCGGGCTTGCGCCCCCGGCAGCGCCGCAAGCCACCGTGCAAAACGCCACCGGGCCCGCTCCAACAGGGGTCGCCGCCGCCGCCGCGCCGGACGGGAACATTTCCGCGATCGTCCAGCCAAACGATGCCGGGCTCGGCGCGCCACAAAGCCCGGCGACCGCCAGCGCCCCGACCCCGACGCAGCCGACACCTCCGGCGCTCGCCCCCGATGCGCCGCAAACCGTGCGCAACGGCGACGCTCCGCAAGGCATGGCCCCCAGCGCGGCTGCGGCGGCGATGGTCACCGCTGCGCCCGGAGCCGCCCGCAACCCAATCGCCGCCACCGGCCCCCGCACCCTGATATCCGCCCAACCGGGCCGGATCGGTCGCGAGACCGGCGTCGCGATCGCGCATCGCATCGGCGCGGGTGGGGACGAGATGACGCTGCACCTCAGCCCCGCCAGCCTCGGCCGGATCGAGGTCAAGATCGCGTTTGAGGACGGCAGCCTGCGCGCCACGCTGCGCGCCGATAATCCCGCCGCGCTCGACCTGCTCCGCCGGGACAGCACCGATCTGTCGCGCGCGCTCGATCAGGCGGGGGTCCGCTCGGACTCGGGCAGCCTTACCTTTCAGGGGCGCGGGGCCGATGGCCAACCGGCGGGGTCGCGCCAACAATCGCCCTTCGCCGCGTTCGCCCAGCGCGGACAACCGACCGATTCCCCGACCACTCCGATCCCCGATTCCTATCAGCCGCTGCGCACCAGCGGACGTGTCGACTTTCTAGCATAAGGCACCACAGCGATGACCACGACGACCGCCACTGGCACCACCACCCCGAGCGCCGCTACGACGGCGAGCACCGCCGCGCCGACGACGGGAATCAAAGCCGACTTCAACATGTTCCTGAAGCTGCTCACCACGCAGATGCAGAATCAGGACCCGCTGAGCCCGATGGACACCTCGCAATATACCCAGCAGCTCGTGCAATATTCGCAGGTCGAGCAATCGGTGCAGCAGAACACGACGCTGAACTCGATTCTCAGCAACCTGAGCAACCAGGGCCTGACCCAGGCATCCGGCATGATCGGACGCAGTGTGACCCTCAATTCGGATGTCGCCGGCCTGGCCGCCGGAACGCCCGCGGCGTGGAGCTATTCTGCGGCCCGTCCCGTTTCCACGCTGACGTCTTCGATCACCGATGCGTCGGGAAAGGTCGTCATGACCAGTACGATGACGCCCAACGCGCAAGGCACAATGGCGTGGGATGGCACCCTCGCCGATGGATCGACCGCCCCCGCAGGCAGCTACACCCTGGCGCTCACGGCAAGCGACGCGGCGGGCAATTCCGTGCCGGTTACCATTCATGCGCAAGGCACTGTACAGGAAGTTAGCTCAGCAAACGGCGCGTTGACCCTCAAGGTAAACGGCGCGGCCTACACCACGGATAAATTGATCGGCGTTGCGGCGACAACCAATTGAGTAAAATAAGCTGTAAATTATATTTGAAGAAGGTTGAATATATACTATATTAAAAGAGAGATCTGCCCGCGTCAGCCCCCCAATGACTCCGGCAGATCTCACCCGTTCGGTACAGTTATCTGAAAAATTTTGTTGAAAATGAAAAACGCGCTTATTGCTGAGCGCGTTTTTTGCTGTGTGAGATCTAGCGGGCTGCGGACAGCCCTGTCCAAGGAAGCGATGATTCGATCACGCCGCGCGGCAAGGCAGGATCGATCGCGAAATCTTCGACCGAGCAGCCCTTCAAATCGGCCGGCAAGGCGAGCATCGCCAGACAATCGGCGATCGCGGGATCGTCACAGGGGCCAATCGTATCGACCACGTCTTCGAACGTCGCGCCCGGAGCCATCAGGCCCCGGCTCAAGGCCGCGTTCCACAAAGCCCGGGCATTGATCACATCGACGGCAATGCTGATGCGGTATCGATGCCCCTGGCTGACACCGGCATTGCTATAGGTTGACATGGCTTGATGGTCGCTCAGATCCACGCGTACTTCTCCCCCCGAACGCGATCGCCACGAACCCGCAGCGAACGATCACGATCTAGCAAGGGCGAGCGATCGACCGAATTGAGGGCAACCCCTTAGGTTGGAAACCCGGTATTTCCCTCGAAGCGATTCTGTTCTATTATAGGACGGTTCGCGTTCCGGGTAACGGAAGCAGCGCTTAAGAATGTCGATGTGATCCGGGCGATGCCCGGACCGTAGCTTAGGCCCGACCCGCCAGTTCCTTGTTCAGCCACAAGGCCGCCAGCGTCGCGAGTGCGCCCGACAGCAAATAGCCACCGGCTGCTGCCAGCCCGAAGTGCGACGACAGGAACAGGCCGACCAGCGGCGCAAAGCCTGCTCCGACCAGCCATGCCAGATCCGACGTCAACGCTGCGCCAGTGTACCTGAAATCGCCCGAGAAATTGGCCGCCACTGCGCCCGACGACTGGCCGAACGACACGCCGAGCAGCACGAAGCCAAGCGCCATAAACAGCACTTCACCCGCTTCGCCCGCGCCCAGCAATTGCGGCGCGAACCCCGAAAAGACCGCAATCGCAACGGCTGAAGCCCCGAGCAGCGAGCGCCGCCCGAACCGGTCCGCCAGATAGCCCGAGGCAACGATCGCGAGCACACCGATCACGCCACCCAGCACTTCGATCACCAGGAAGCGCTCCGGGCCGCCGCTGGTGTAGAGGAACACCCAGGACAGCGGGAACACCGTGACCATGTGGAACAAGGCAAAGCTCGCCAGCGGCGCGAAGGCACCGATCACGATCGTGCGGCCCTGCCCGCGTACCGTCTCCAGCACCGGAGCCGGCTGCAGCGCGCGGCTTTCGAACATGTCCTGATAGGCGGCGGTGCTGACGATGCGCAGCCGTGCGAACAGCGCGACGACGTTGATCGCGAAGGCGACGAAGAACGGATAGCGCCAGCCCCAATCGAGGAAATCCGCCGCCGACAAGCTGCTCGTCAGATAGGCGAACAAAGCGGCGGCGACCATCAGACCCAGCGGCGCGCCGAGCTGCGGGATCATCGCATACCAGCCGCGCCGATTCTCGGGCACGTTGAGCGCCAGCAGCGAGGGCAAACCGTCCCAGGCACCGCCGAGCGCAACGCCCTGGCCGACGCGGAACAGGCCGAGCAGGATCGCGGCATAGACGCCGACCTGCGCGTAACCGGGCAGGAAGCCGATCGCCACGGTCGATCCGCCAAGCAGGAACAAGGCGATCGTCAATTTCGTACCCCGCCCGAAGGCACGGTCGATCGCGAGGAACAGGAACGAACCGATCGGGCGCGCGATGAAGGCGAGTGCGAACAGCGCGAAAGAGTAGAGCGTGCCCGTCAAACGGTCGACATACGGGAAGACCAGCGTCGGAAACACCAACACCGAGGCGATCGCATAAACGAAGAAGTCGAAAAACTCCGACGTCCGCCCGATGACGACGCCGATCGCGATTTCGCCCGAGGTGATTTCGCCGTGCTCGGCATTGATTCGGCCGGCATCGGCTTCGATCGCGCGCGAGGTTGGCGTGGTGGCTGCAGTCATCGGTGTTCGAACTCCCGGCATGATCGCCGAACGCCCCCTCTAAGCTTGCTGCACTGCAGCGGGGATTGGACAAAGTGTCCAATGGGAGGCCCGCTGTCCCGCGCGTATCTGCGCCGGCATGACCCGAACCCCCTTACTCCGCCCCTTGGCGCTGCTTGCGCCTGCCTTGCTCGGTGGGTGCAGCGCCGTCGTGCTGGACCCGGCGGGCGATCTTGCAGTGCAGCAAGGCAACCTCGTGATTTTCTCGACGGTGCTGATGCTGCTGATCATCGTGCCGGTGATGACGCTCATTGCCGTGTTCGCGTGGCGCTATCGCTCGACCAACACGGACGCGCCGTATTCGCCCGAATGGCACCATTCGACCGCACTCGAACTCGTCATCTGGGCGGCCCCGCTGCTGATCATCATCTGCCTTGGCGCGGTGACCTGGACCAGCACGCATCTGCTCGATCCCTATCGTCCGATCGGCCGCCTCGACGCGGGTCGCGCGGTCGCTGCCACGGCCAAGCCGGTGCGCGTGCAGGTGGTCGCGCTCGATTGGAAATGGCTGTTTATCTATCCCGATTACGGCATCGCGACGGTCAACGAACTGGCGGCACCGGTCGATCGCCCGCTTCAGTTCGATTTGACCTCATCCAATGTGATGAACGCCTTCTATATCCCGGCACTGGTCGGCCAGATTTACGCAATGCCCGGCATGACGACCAAGCTGAACGCGGTCATCAACCATCCCGGCAACTATGCGGGCTTCTCGTCCAATTTCAGCGGCGATGGCTTCTCGGGCATGCGCTTCCGCTTCCACGCGGTGTCAGAGGGGCAGTTTGACCAGTGGGTTGGGCGGATCCGGGCTGGCGGTGGTGCGCTTGACCGGCAGGGCTATCTCAAACTCGCGCGGCCGAGCGCCAATGTTCCCGTTGCCCGCTTCGCCAACGTCACCCCCGGCCTGTTCGATGCCGCCGCCAATCGCTGCGTCGCCCCCGGCGAGACCTGCATGAGCGCAATGATGCAAGCCGATGCCGGCGAGCATCACGCCAATGTCGCGGCTGGCCGCCCCACCCAGAAAATGGCGATGCCGATGGCGGCATCGGCTCCGATCCCCGCCACCACGCAACCTGGCGCACGCCTGACCGGTGCAGGGCTGCCAATGCCCGGCACACGCGCAACAGACGTCCCGGCGACCGCCGGCGACCGAAGGACTTTCTGACATGACGTCCCCCCTTCCCCTTTCGTCGCCGTCGATCAGCCCGATCTTCGGCCGCCTGACGCTCGATGCGTTGCCGCTGCATGAAATCCCCGTGCTCGTCGCCTTTGCCGGCACCGCCGTTGGTGGCCTCGCGCTGCTCGCGGTCATCACCTATTACAAAGCATGGGGCATGTTGTGGCGCGACTGGTTCACCAGCGTCGACCACAAGAAGATCGGCATCATGTACATCATCCTCGGATTGGTGATGTTCGTGCGTGGCTTCTCCGATGCGCTGATGATGCGCGCGCAGCAGGCGATGGCCTTTAACGGCAACCCCGGCTACCTGCCGCCCGACCATTACAACCAGATCTTCACCGCGCACGGCGTGATCATGATCTTCTTCGTGGCGATGCCGCTGGTGGCGGGCCTGATGAACTTCGTCGTGCCGCTGCAGATCGGCGCGCGCGACGTGTCCTTCCCCTATCTCAACAATTTCAGCTTCTGGATGACGACGGCGGGCGCGGTGATCACCATGATCTCGCTGTTCGTCGGCAACTATGCGCGCACTGGCTGGCTCGCCATGCCGCCGCTGTCGGGCATCGCCGCCAGCCCGGACGTGGGGGTCGATTACTATATCTGGGGCTTGCAGATTGCCGGTGTCGGCACGCTGCTGTCGGGCGTCAACCTGATCGCGACCATCGTCAAGATGCGCGCGCCGGGCATGACGCTGATGAAGATGCCGGTGTTCGTGTGGACGTCGCTGTGCACCAACACCCTGATCGTCGCCGCTTTCCCGGTGCTGACCGCCGTGCTCGCACTGCTGTCGCTCGACCGCTATGTCGGCATGCGGTTCTTCACGAACGGCCTCGGCGGCAACCCGATGATGTACGTCAACCTCATCTGGATCTGGGGCCACCCGGAAGTGTACATCCTCATCCTGCCCGCTTTCGGCGTGTTCTCGGAAGTGGTCGCCACCTTCGCCAGCAAGCGCCTGTTCGGCTATACCTCGATGGTCTATGCGACGATCGTCATCACGATCCTCGCCTATCTCGTCTGGCTGCACCACTTCTTCACCATGGGTTCGGGCGCGAGCGTCAACTCATTCTTCGCGATCACCACGATGATCATCTCGATCCCGACGGGCGCGAAGATCTTCAACTGGCTGTTCACCATGTATCACGGCCGCATCCGCTATGAGCTGCCGATGATGTGGACGGTCGCGTTCATGCTCACCTTCGTCATCGGCGGCATGACCGGCGTTCTGCTCGCCGTGCCCCCGGCCGATTTCGTGCTGCACAACTCGCTGTTCCTCGTCGCCCACTTCCACAACGTCATCATCGGTGGCGTGGTGTTCGGGATGTTCGCAGGCATCAATTACTGGTGGCCCAAGGCGTTCGGTTTCAAGCTCGACCGCGTCTGGGGCAAGCGCCAGTTCTGGCTGTGGGTACTGGGCTTCTGGTTCGCCTTCGCGCCAGTCTATGCGCTCGGCCTGATGGGCGTGACGCGTCGCCTCAGCCAGTTCGACGATGCCTCGCTGCAGCCTTACTTCCTGGTCGCGGGCTTCGGCGCGCTGCTGATCCTGGCTGGCACGGGCGCGATGTTCGTCCAGTTCTACGTCAGCTTCCGCAACCGCGAGGCGCTGCGCGACGTGACCGGCGATCCCTGGGATGGCCGCACGCTCGAATGGTCGACCTCGTCGCCGCCGCCGGACTACAACTTCGCCTTCACGCCCGTCGTCTATGACAATGACGCGTGGTGGGACATGAAGCGGCGCGGCTATGTCCGCCCGACCACCGGCTTCCGCAAGATCCACATGCCCAAGAACACCGGCGCCGGCGTTATCCTGGCGGGTCTCAGCGTCGCCCTCGGCTTCGGCATGATCTGGTACATGTGGTGGCTTGCGGCCCTCTCGCTGGTCGGCATCTTCGCCGTCGCGATCGGCCACTCGTTCAACTACAAGCGCGACTTCTACATCCCGGTCGAGGATGTGGTCCGCACCGAGGATGAACGCACCCGCCTTCTCGCCGGCGAAGGAGTTTCGGCATGAGCGCGCAGACCTTCGAAGCGACCGCGAATGGCGAAACCCCGCTGTTCTACGAAGTCGAAGAGCATCATCATCCCGAGGGTGCCAGCACGATGCTGGGCTTCTGGATGTACCTGATGAGCGACTGCCTCATCTTCGCCATCCTGTTCGCCTGCTATGCCGTGCTCGGCCATAGCTATGGCGGCGGCGAAGGGCCCAAGCAGTTGTTCGAACTGCCGCTGGTCGCGCTCAACACCGCGATGCTGCTGTTCTCGTCGCTGACCTATGGCTTTGCCATGCTGACGATGGAGCGCCCCGGCGCCAGCGTCCGCGCGGTGCAGGGCTGGCTGATCGTCACCGGCCTGTTCGGCCTCGCCTTCCTGTGCATCGAGCTCTACGAATTCTCGAACCTGATCCATGAAGGTGCGGGTCCGTGGCGCAGCGCGTTCCTGTCGTCCTTCTTCACGCTGGTCGGCACGCACGGTCTGCACGTCACGGTCGGCCTGATCTGGCTGGTGACGCTGGTCGCGCAGATCGGCATGCACGGCCTCGGCCAGGCCAATCGCCGTCGCCTGATGTGCCTCAGCATGTTCTGGCACTTTCTCGACGTCATCTGGATCGGCGTCTTCACCATCGTCTATCTCATGGGAGTGCTCGGATGAGCGCCGATACGCTGCATACCTCGGCCCATGGCCACGATCATGGCCATGACGATCACGCACACGGAGATCATGGGCACGGTGAAGCCCCGCACGGTTCGCTGCGCGGCTATATGATCGGCTTTATCCTGTCGGTGATCCTGACCGCGATTCCCTTCGCGCTCGTCATGACCGGCAAGCTCGACGGCACCACCACTGCGGTCATCGTGCTCGCCATGGCGGCGATCCAGGTCGTCGTGCACATGGTGTTCTTCCTGCACATGACCACGACGGCGGAGGGCGGCTGGTCGTTCCTCGCCTTGCTGTTCACCGTGATCGTCATCGTCATCACGCTCGCCGGATCGATCTGGGTGATGTACCATATGAACGCCAACATGATGCCGTCCCCGGCGGCCGTTACCGAGACCATGAGCCAGCAATGAGACGATCCCCTGCGACGATCGCGTTTCTGCTGATCGTCGCAGGTGTGCTCTGCGCCGGATTGGTGGCGCTGGGCGTGTGGCAAATCGAGCGGCGCACCTGGAAATTGGCGCTGATCGCCCGGGTCGAGCAGCGGATTCACGCCCCCGCCTCCCCGGCCCCCGGCCCCGACCGCTGGGCCCACATCACCGATGACAGCGACGGCTATCGCCATGTGCAGGTGCGCGGGCGCTACCGCGATGACCGGGCGACCTTCGTCCAGGCGGTGACCGAGCGCGGCCCCGGCTTCTGGGTGATGACGCCGCTCGTCACCGATCGCGGCTTTACCGTGCTGATCAATCGCGGCTTCGTGCCAACGCGCGTCGCGGTTCCCCCCGGCGGCACCCCGACCGTCACCGGCCTGTTGCGGTTGACGGAACCGAAGGGCGCATTCTTGCGCTATAATGATCCTGGGACGAACCGCTGGTATTCGCGCGACGTCTCGGCCATTTCCACGGCGCGCGGGCTCGGTCCTATCGCGCCCTATTTCATTGATGCCGATGCCGGGCCGGCCACCACAGCCCCGGTGGGAGGCCTGACGGTCGTGCATTTCACCAACAACCATCTGGTCTATGCGCTGACATGGTTTGCGCTCGCGGTGATGGTTGCGGGTTCAGCCGCGATGCTGCTCCGTCCCGTCCGCCGCGGATGAGTATTCCCGCCCCTGTCGATACCACCGAACGCGACAATATGCGTCAGCTTGTCAACCTGCGCTGGCTCGCGGTGTGCGGGCAATGCGCCACGATCCTGATCGTGCGCTTTGGCATGGGCGTTCCGCTCCCGCTGCTTCCGATGCTGTCGGTGGTCGCGGCGCTGGTCGTGCTGAACCTGGTCAGCATGGCACAATTGTCGCGCCGCGTGACCAATTCCAACAGCGCGCTGTTCGCCAGCCTGCTGCTCGATGTCGCTGCCTTGACCGCGCTGCTGTACCAGAGCGGGGGTGCGACCAACCCGTTCATCTCGCTCTATCTGCTGCAGGTGGTGATGGGCGCGGTGCTGCTGGAGGCCTGGTCGAGCTGGGTACTGGTGGCGATCACCAGCGCCGCCTTTGTCCTGCTGGCCGAAGTGCATGTCCCGCTGGCGCTGCCGCCGCGCTTCATAACCGACTGGGGCGATCTGTATATGATCGGCACGCTGATCTGCTTCGGGCTGGTGGCGGTGCTGCTGGTTGCCTTCGTCACGCGCATCAACAGCAATTTGCGCGCGCGCGACGCCCGCCTCGCGACGATGCGCCAGCAGGCGGCGGAGGAGGACCATATCGTGCGCATGGGCCTGCTCGCGACCGGTGCCGCGCATGAACTCGGAACTCCGCTCGCCTCGCTCTCGGTGATCGTCAACGACTGGCGTCACGCCCCGGCACTGATGGCGCAGGAAAGCTTCGCCGAGGAAATCGGCGAGATGCAGGTTGCGCTGGCGCGGTGCAAGGCGATCGTCACCGGCATCCTGCTGGCGGCGGGCGAAGCGCGCGGCGAGAACCCGACGATCACCAGCGTGAAGCGCTTTTTCGACGAAGTGGTCGCCGAATGGCGCGTGCAGCATTCGCCGGAAGCGATCGTCTATGACAATCGCTTCGGCGCGGACATGGCGATCGTCGCCGATACTGCGGTGAAACAGGTGATCTGGAACGTGCTCGACAATGCCGCCGAAGCGTCGGGCCAGCCCATCGCGCTCGACGTAAGCCGCGATGGAGCTTCGCTGGTGCTTTCGGTGCGCGATACCGGCCCCGGCTTCACCCCCGAAATGCTCGCCAATCTCGGCAAACCCTATCATTCCACGCGCGAACGGCTCGGCAGTGGACTCGGCCTGTTTCTCGTGGTCAACGCCATGCGCAAGCTCGGCGGCACGGTCGACGCCCGCAATCGGGCGGAGGGCGGTGCCACGGTGACGATCACGCTGCCGCTGTCGGCGCTGGAATGGGGCGAGCGATGACCGAGAAGCACCTGTTGATCGTCGAGGATGACGCGGCGCTCGCCAAGACGCTGGGCCGCTCGTTCGAACGACGTGGCTATACCGTTGAATTGGCCTCCGATCAGGCCGGTGTCGAAGCGGTGCTCGCCAAGCGCACCCCCGATTATGCGGTGGTGGATCTGAAACTCGGTGCCACGTCGGGTCTGGTCTGCGTTCAGGCGATCCACGCGCAGGATGCACGCACCCGGATCGTGGTGCTGACCGGCTATGCCAGCATCGCCACCGCAGTGGAGGCGATCAAGCTCGGGGCCAGCAATTACCTGCCCAAGCCGTCCGACACCGACGACATCGAAGCCGCCTTCGCCAAGGCCGAGGGCGGTGGCGGTGACGTTGCCACGCCGCTCGGCAACCGCCCGACCTCGATCAAGACGCTCGAATGGGAGCGGATCAACCAGACGCTGGCGGAGAACAACTTCAACATTTCCGAAACCGCACGGCAATTGGGGATGCACCGCCGCACGCTGGCGCGGAAACTGGAAAAACAGCCGATCAAATAGTGGGGACGGCGCAATCGCGCGTTACACGAAATCCTCTTCCTCATAGAGCGGGCGAATTTCGATCTCGCTTGGCCCCGGCATCGGATTGGGGCAGCGCTTTACCCACGCCACCGCCTCCGCCATGTCCTTGACGGTCCACAGCCAGAAACCGGCGACCAGTTCCTCCGGCTGCGCAAATGGCCCGTCAATGACCGTGCGGCTGGCCCCATCGAAGGCGATGCGCTTTCCCTGCGCCGACGGCTTCAGGCCATAGCCGCCGCCCGGCTGCAGGATTTCGGCCTCGACCAGAGCCTGGTTGAACCTGTCCATGTCCTCCATCGCCGCCCTGGTCGGCAGGAGGCCGGATTCGCTGTCTTCGGTCGCCTTGACCAACACCATCACGCGCATCGTCTCTCTCTCTCCTTGCCCGAGCCCCGCGCCCGGCTGCCCGGTGCAAGTGTCGCGCAACCGGGCGAACCGTTAAAGCCCCGGCGCGCGGACCGCTGTTCCATCGGCTGAAGCACGCGATGGCGCGGCCCTGATCGACAATTGCAAAAATTGCATGTGGGAGCCAATGCGAGGCGCTTGCGCTACCCCGACTTTACGCGTGTAGCCGACGGCGTAACAACAATCGTTGAAATGGGGATGGAATGACGACCAGCCGCATCGCCTGCGACTCGCTCCGCTCGCGCCTGATGAGCGCCGATCAGGCCGCCACCTTCATCACCTCCGGCAGCACTGTCGGGATGAGCGGCTTTACCGGCTCGGGCTATCCCAAGGCGGTCCCGCTGGCGCTCGCCGCGCGGATCGAGGCAGAACATGCCGCCGGCAACGCATTCCGCGTGCGAATCTGGACCGGTGCCTCGACCGGCCCCGAACTCGACGGCGCACTGGCCAAGGCCGATGGCATCGAATTCCGCCTCCCCTATAATTCCGATCCCATCGCCCGGGAGAAGATCAATCGCGGCGAAATGGAATATTTCGACATGCATTTGAGCCAGGTCGCGCCAATGGCGTGGCAGGGCTTTCTCGGGCCGCTCGACACTGCGGTGATCGAAGTGTCGGGCATCCGCGCCGATGGATCGCTGATCCCCTCCTCCTCGATCGGCAACAACAAGACCTGGCTCGACCGCGCGAGCAAGGTCATCCTCGAGGTCAATAGCTGGCAGAACCCCGCTTTGGAGGGGATGCACGACATCTATTACGGCACCGCGCTGCCGCCGCACCGCGTGCCGATCCCGCTCGTCCGCGCCGACGATCGCATTGGCGAGCCTTATTTCCGCTGCGACCCCGACAAGATCGTCGCGATCGTCGAGACCGAAGCGCCCGACCGCAATTTGCCCTTCGCCGCGCCCGATGCAGCAGCACATGCGATTGCCGGGCATCTGATCGAATTCTTCACCCATGAAGTGGCGCGCGGACGCTTGCCCGCGTCGCTGCTGCCGCTGCAATCGGGCGTCGGCAACATCGCCAATGCGGTGCTGACCGGCCTGGTCAACGGCCCGTTCGAGGACATGACCTCCTATACCGAGGTGATCCAGGACGGGATGCTCGACCTGCTTGATTCGGGCAAATTGCGCATGGCCTCGGCCACCGCTTTCTCGCTCAGCCCGGAGGCGGCGGCCCGGCTCAATGCCGATATGGGCCGCTATCGCGACAAGATGATCCTGCGTCCGCAGGAGATCAGCAACCACCCCGAATTGATCCGCCGGCTCGGCTGCCTCGCCATGAACGGGCTGATCGAGGCGGACATTTACGGCAACGTCAATTCCACCCACGTGATGGGCTCGCGCATCCAGAACGGCATTGGCGGATCGGGCGATTTCGCGCGCAACGCCTATGTCTCGATCTTCATGACGCCCTCAACCGCCAAGGGCGGCAAGATCTCGGCGATCGTACCGCAGGCAAGCCATGTCGACCATATCAGCCAGGACGTGCAGGTGATCGTCACCGAACAGGGCCTCGCCGATCTGCGGGGCCTCAGCCCCAAGCAACGCGCCGCGTTGATCATCGAGAAATGCGCGCATCCCGACTATCGCCCGATGCTGGCGGACTATTATGCGCGGGCGCGGGAGGGTTCCTACGGCCAGCAATCGCCGTCGCTGCCGGGCGAAGCGCTGTCCTGGCACCAGCGCTTCATGGACACGGGCACGATGCGGATGTGAGCCTGGGGTGACTCTCTTTTCCGTTCGTTTCGAGCGAAGTCGAGAAACAGCCGCAAGCGCTGTGCCTGGTTTCTCGACTTCGCTCGAAACGAACGGGAGGGGGGATTTCAGGAGAGATCGCCCGGCTCTGGCAAACCTCTCCTACGCGTCCTCAGCTCACCCCCGCAACGCGGTGATGATCGCCGAAAAATCGAGCCCGCCATGCCCGGCCTCGGCAAAGCGCTGGTATAATTCCGCCGCTTTCGCCCCCATCGGCGTGTCCGCACCCGTGTCGCTGGCGGCGGCAGCGGCGAGCTTCAAATCCTTCAGCATCAGCGCGGTCGCAAAGCCGCCCTGATAGTTGTGATCGGCGGGGGTATCCGGTCCGACCCCCGGCACCGGGCAATAACTCGTCATCGACCAGCTCTGCCCGGACGACACGCTCGAAATATCGAAGAAGGTCTGGGGCGCGAGCCCCAATTTCTCCGCCAGCAGGAACGCCTCGCACGTCGCCACCATCGTCGCGCCGAGCAGCATGTTGTTGGCGATTTTGGCGGCCTGGCCCGTGCCATTCGCCCCGGCATGGATCACCGCCTTGCCCATCGCCGCCAAGATCGGCTGCGCGCGCGCGAACGCATCGTCGCTACCGCCGACCATGAAGGTCAGCGTGCCGGCATTGGCCGCACCGATCCCGCCCGACACCGGCGCATCGACCGCGGTGATCCCCTTGGCGCGCGCCGCCTCGGCCACGCGTTTGGCGGTGGCGACGTCGATCGTCGAGCAATCGATCAGGATCGCGGTCGGCGACAGGCTGGCGGCAAACAGATCGCCATAGACCGCCTCGACATGCGTGCCTGCCGGCAGCATCGTCACCACCGCCTCTGCCCCATCCGCCGCTTCCGCGACGCTCGCCATCGGCAGGCACCCAGCCGCCTTGGCGCGATCGAGCGCATCTGCCGACAGATCGAACGCGCGGACATCATGCCCCGCTTTGGCGAGGTTCGCAGCCATCCCGCCGCCCATATTGCCAAGCCCGATAAAGGCGATCCGAGTCATCTCTCTCTCCTATTTTTTCTCACTCCCCTCCCGCACAGCGGGAGGGGCTGGGGGAGGGCAGTCACGCCGCTAGCCGAGTGCTTATCACCCGGACCCCCCTCCCCTAACCCCTCCCGTAAACGGGAGGGGAATTGGTGCTACTTCCCCGTCCACACCCCCTGCCGCTTCTCGACAAAGGCGGTCATCCCCTCGCTCTGGTCGTCAGTGCCGAACAGCGCGTGGAACAGCCGCCGCTCGAATTGCACGCCCATCGCCAGCGTGGTGTCGAACGCGGCATTGACCATTTCCTTGTTCGCCTTGACCGCAAGCGGCGCCATCGATGCTATCGTCGCGGCGGTCTTGACCGCTTCCTCGACCAGATCGGCGGCCGGCACCACGCGGCTGACAAGCCCGGCACGCTCGGCCTCAGCCGCATCCATCATGCGGCCAGTCAGGCACATTTCCATCGCCTTGGCCTTGCCGACCGTGCGCGTCAGCCGCTGCGATCCACCCATGCCGGGCGACACCGCCAGCTTGATTTCGGGCTGGCCGAACTTGGCAGTGTCGGCGGCGAGGATGAAGTCGCACATCATCGCCAATTCGCACCCGCCGCCCAGCGCATAGCCCGCTACCGCCGCGATGATCGGCTTGCGCGTGCGCGTGAAGCGATCCCAGCCGGCGAAGAAATCATGCGCATACATGTCGGCAAAGCCCTGCGCCTGCATCTCCTTGATGTCGGCGCCCGCCGCGAACGCCTTCTCGCTGCCGGTGATGACCGCGCAGCCTTGCGACGGATCGGCATCGAACGCCGCCATCGCCGCGAGCATATCGGCCAGAATCTGGCTGTTGAGCGCATTGAGCGCCTGCGGGCGGTTGAGCGTAACGAGCGTAACGCCGCCGCGCTGTTCGACGAGGATGGTTTCGTAGGTCATAGGCACCTTCTTTCAATCGTCACCCCGGCCCTGTGCCGGGGTCCACCGTGCCGCAAACCGCCGGCCCGGTGGAGGGGTGGACCCCGGCACAGGGCCGGGGTGACGGAAAACTCTAGGCGGGCGTCCACGCCTCCGCACCGGGCAGCGGGGCGAAGATCTGGTCGATGACGTGATCGGTCACGCCCTCGGGCGTCGCCGGGTCCCAGCGCGGCGCACTGTCCTTGTCGACGATCACCGCGCGCACACCTTCCAGAAAATCATGCCGCTGCACGACACGCGCGCCGATCGCATATTCCTGGCGCATTTCGTCCTCGAAGGTCGGCATCGTCGCGCCTTCGTGCAGCAGGCGCAGCGACACCTTCATCGTCTGAGGCGATTTGGTCTTGAGCGTGGCGAGCGTCTGCATGGCCCACTCCCCGCCATCGGCGGCGAGCGCGGCGAAGATGTCCTCCAGCACGTTCGACGCGAACAAACGGTCGATCGCCTCGCGCTGATCGAGCAACCGCGCGACCGGCGCTTCGACCGACCGATCCGCCAGAATCTCGGCAATCGCCTGCGGGTCCGCCGTGATCCGTGCCTTGGCTTCCTCCAGTGCAGCGCTCGGCAGATAGTGCGTCGCCAGCCCCAAAGCATGGCATTCCGCGCCATCGAGCCGGTGCCCGGTCAGCGCCAGATATTGCCCGATCCGCCCCGGCAGCCGCGAAAGATACCACCCGCCGCCAACATCGGGGAACAGCCCGATCCCGGTTTCGGGCATGGCGAATTTGGTGTTCTCGGTCGCGATACGGAAATCGCACGGGCAGGCCAGACCCACCCCGCCGCCCATCGTGATGCCGTCCATGAACGCGACCGTCGGCTTGGCATAGGCGAACAGCCGGTGGTTGAGCCGATATTCGGTGTGGAAAAACGCCCGCGCCTCGACCCCGTCCTTCGCCCCGCTTTCGGCGAGCATCCGAATGTCGCCGCCCGCGCAAAACCCACGGCCTTCGGCGTGGTCAATCAAGACCGCTTCAACAGCCGGATCGGTCCGCCACGCATCGAGCGCCGCCAGCATGGCGACGCACATATCGGTGGTCAGCGCATGCAGCGCCTTGGGCCGGTTCAGCCGAATCCGGCCGACAGGCCCTTCCCTCTCAATCACAACATCATCGGTCATGCGTCGTGCTCCCGCGCAGGCAGGAGCCCAGGGTTACGGGTGCCCCACCTGTTGCTCGGGGTTTGCTAGGGCTCATTGCCGCGTCAGCTCCCGCCCGATAATCATCCGCATCACCTGGTTGGTCCCCTCCAGGATCGAATGCACGCGCAAGTCACGCCAGAAGCGTTCGATCGGGTAATCCATCAGATAGCCGTAGCCGCCATGCAGTTGCAGCGCGCGGTCGGCGACGGCGGAACCCGTGTCGGTTGCCAGCCGCTTCGCCATTGCCGCGAATTTGGTCTTGTCGGGCGCATTCGCGGTCACCTTGGCCGCCGCCATGTACAGCAGCGCGCGCGCCGCCTCGAGGTCGGTCGCCATGTCGGCCAGCAGGAACTGGGTGTTCTGGAAATCGGCAATGGCGGTGCCGAACTGCTTGCGGTCGCGCGTATAGCCGATCGCTTCGTCCAGGCAGCGCTGCGCCCCCCCGAGCGAGCAGGCGCCGATGTTGAGCCGCCCGCCATCGAGCCCCATCATCGCGATGCGGAAGCCCTCGCCCTCGCCACCCACAAGGTTATCCACAGGGATACGCACATCCTCGAAGATCACCTGGGCGGTCGGCTGCGAATGCCAGCCGAGCTTGCGCTCGTTCGCGCCGAAGCTGACACCGGGCATGTCCTTCTCGATCACCAGGCAGGAAATGCCCTTGGGCCCCTCCGCCCCGGTGCGCACCATGGTGACATAGACCTCATTCTCGCCGCCGCCCGAGATGAACTGCTTGGTGCCGTTGACGACATAGTGATCGCCATCGCGCACCGCGCGCGTCTTCAGCGCCGCGGCATCCGAGCCCGAGCCCGGCTCGGTCAGACAATAACTGGCGATGCGGTCCATCGTGACCAGCGAGGGGAGATATTTCTCCTTCACCGCCTGCCCGCCGAAGCGATCGATCATCCAGCTCGCCATATTGTGGATCGAGATGAACGCGCTGGTCGAGGGGCAGCCATAGGCCATCGCCTCCATGATCAGCGCCGCCTCCAGCCGCCCGAGGTTGATGCCGCCCGATTCCTCGCTGACATAGATCGACGCGAAGCCAAGCTCGGCCGCCGCCTTGATCGTGTCGCGCGGGAAGATGTGCTTCTCGTCCCATTCCGCCGCAAACGGCGTGATGCGATCGGCGGTGAAGCGCCGGGCGAGCTCCTGAATCTCGCGCTGGTCGTCGGTGAGCTCAAACTGGTCGGTCATGCGGCAAGTCCTAGGGGTAAAGGTCGGCGCGGCGCAAAGGCCGTCTGGGAACAGACGCGCCGCCACGGATGGCGTTGCACCCGGCAGCGCGGCGTGGCGATGGGCGTGCGGTGCAGCACGCGTTCTGCAAACAGCCGATCGGCGAGTGGCTTGTCGTTGCGCGCATAATAAAGCGGGCCGGGCGCGCGCTGCTGCCAAGCGATCGCCTCGGGCAAGGTGCCGTTGGCGCTGTCGAAATCGCCACTCTGGCGATAGAGCGGGTCGGCATAGGCCGCATCCGCCGTCACGATCGTCCAGCCGTCATGGCGCAAAGCCGCGACCAGATCGCCGATATAGCGCGCCGCGACATCGGTTTCGTGCAGCAACAGCATCTGCGGCGGGCTACGCCCGGTCACGCGGCGCAGCAGCGCGTCGGAGAAATCGGCGGATTGCACCATCGTCTCGACATAAAGATCGCGCAAAGCGCCCTCGTCGATCGCCTGGCCTGCCTTGCGCGCGGCAATCGTCTGCCCCTCGATATTCCAGTCGGACCCATCCGCCGTCACCCACGCGACGCTTAAGCCGCGCGCGGCCAGGCCATCCAGCACCGCGCGCCGCTTCACCGCATCGCGCCCGCCCTGGTTGAGGCCGGGAAAGCGGAACCACGGGCGATAGCCGGGCTTGCCCTTCAACCAGCCCTCGGCGCGGTCGATATCCGCCAGAAACGCCTGCGCCGAAACCGCGCGCAAATCGCGATGCGCAAAGCTGTGGTCGCCCACCACATGCCCCGCCGCGGCATAGGCCGCCAGCCGCGCAGCGCCATCATTGGACGCGCCGATCCGCCCGGGATTGGCGAAGAACGCCGCCTGCTCCACCCCGCTCGCGCGCAGCGCCGCGATCAGCCGCGCGGTGCGCTCGGACGGGGTGTAGAACGCGCCGGGCCCGCGCGGGACATCATCGAAACTCAAGGCGATGCGTTTGCCAACAGGGGCCGCGACCGGTTGCGCCACCACTACGGGTGCCGTGGTGCGCGGCAGAAACGCCCAGGCCAGCGGCAACGCAACCAGCACGATGCCGCCCACCAACATGGCCTGGCGCAAGAGGTTCATCGGGCAGCGCTCATTGTGCGACCGTGCTACACCAATTGCAGACGCACGTCCGCATTCCACGAGGTACGCCAAGCGGCGCGCAGGAATTCCGGTGCAAGGTCATACCCCTGCTTTCACTCCCAGGAAAACACGGTCCGAAGGTTGCATTTTCCAGGATCTTCTCCTTCCTGGAAAAGCGCAACGCGGTCGATCGCCGCCATTTGCGCTGCCGTAAAGGGCGTTGGCGAAGAGAAATAGGCAGCGCCAGCCCTGCCATTCCAGATCGCGATCCGATAGCGCCCATCGTCGAAGCGCGGACGATAAACCATCGCCCCTGCGCTAGAACGGTGATCAAGCTTCGGTCCTATGGGAGGAGCAGCCCACCCCATTCCGAGCACTTCCAGCGTACCGAAGCTGCCCTCCCAGCGAAAGCTGCCGCCGTGAATGCCGCCTTGCAGAGGCGTGATTCGCTCACCCTTTTCAAGGTCGATGATCGGAGAATAGCCGCAGAAGCGGCCAGGCCCCACCAGTTCGCTCGCCGATGCGGCACCCGCGCCGCAACACAGGGCGATCAACAGGAAGGGCAAGGCAGCACGCCGCACCCACATCACCCCATCGTCGGAATGACGAAGGCGTTTGCGCCATCGCCAACGCCGCCATCGGGCCAGCGCTGCGTCACGGTCTTGACCTTGGTCCAGAACTTCACGCCTTCCATGCCGTGCTGGTTGGTATCGCCGAACGCCGACCGCTTCCACCCGCCAAAGGTGTGATAGGCGACCGGCACCGGGATCGGCACGTTGATGCCGACCATGCCGACATTCACCCGCGCCGCGAATTCGCGCGCGGCGTGGCCGTTGCGGGTGAAGATCGCGACGCCATTGCCGTACTGATGCTCGCTCGGCAGCCGTAGCGCATGTTCGAAATCATCGGCGCGGACGATTTGCAGCACGGGGCCGAAAATCTCTTCCTTATAGGCCGACATGTCGGGCGTGACGTGATCGAACAGCGTCGGGCCAATGAAGAAGCCCTTCTCATGCCCCTGCAGCTCGAACCCGCGTCCGTCGACGACCAGCTCCGCGCCCTCATCGACGCCGGTCTGGATCCAGTTCTCGATGCGCGTGCGGTGCGCGGCGTTCACCACCGGGCCGTAATGCGCCTCGGCATCGGTCGACACGCCGACACGCAAGGCGGCGATCGCCGGGATCAGCTTCTCGCGCAAGGCGATGGCGGTCTTCTCGCCCACCGGCACCACCACTGGCAGCGCCATGCAGCGCTCGCCCGCCGAACCGAATGCCGCGCCCGACAAATCGGCGACGACCTGGTCGAGATCGGCATCGGGCATGACGATGCCGTGATTCTTGGCCCCGCCCATCGCCTGCACGCGCTTGCCCGCCGCGACGCCGCGCTTGTAGACATAATGCGCGATTTCGGACGATCCGACGAAGCTGACCGCGCTGATCGCTGGATGATCGAGGATCGCGTCGACCATGTCCTTGTCGCCGTGGACGACTTGCAAAATGCCCTCGGGCAGCCCCGCCTCGCGGAACAATTCGGCCAGACGCACCGGCACCGACGGATCACGCTCCGAGGGCTTGAGGATGAAGGCATTGCCCGTGGCGATGGCGACTCCGCTCATCCACAAGGGGATCATCGCCGGGAAATTGAACGGCGTGATGCCAGCACCAATGCCAAGCGGCTGGCGCATGGAGTAGACATCGATCCCCGGCCCGGCTCCTTGCGTAAACTCACCCTTCAGCACATGCGGAATGCCGCAGCAAAATTCGATCACTTCCAGACCGCGCTGAATGTCGCCCTTGGAATCGGCGATCACCTTGCCGTGTTCGGACGACAGCAGGTGCGCGAGTTCGTCGATATGCGCTTCGACCAGCGCCTTGAAGGCGAACATCACGCGCGCGCGGCGCTGGGGGTTGGTTGCGGCCCAACCCGGCTGCGCTTTTTGCGCAGCGGCGACGGCGGCATCGAGATCGGCCTGTGTGCCGAACTTGACCTGGGCCTGCACCGCACCGGTGTTGGGATCGAACACCTCGCCCGTCCGCGCGGCAGTGCCGCTCGCTAGACCCATGATGTGGTGGTCGATGATCCGCATGGCGCTCTCCTAAAGCTTATACCCCCCTATCCCACCCAGCATTTTTGCATTCAACCCTCCATCTTTGCTGCTAGGCAGTGCATTTTTGCAGGAGTGGCCGTGGAAAACTGGGATGACCTGCGCATCTTCCTCGCCGTCGCGCGGGCGCAGCGCATGGCGGGCGCGGCGCGCGCGCTGGGGGTGGACGTTACCACCGTCGGCCGTCGCCTCGCCCGGCTGGAGCAGCGGCTCGGCACCGCGATCTTCGAGACGATCGGCGGCGAACGCCGCCTGACCGAGACCGGCCAGGCGCTGTTGGTCCATAGCGAGACGATCGAGGCCGCCGTGCTCGCCGCGACCGAGGTCGATCCCAGCAGCGCCGCGCTCGCGGGCCAGGTGCGCCTGAGCATTGCCGAGGGCCTCGCCACCCACGTCGTAGCCCCCGCTCTGCCCGCCTTTCGCCGCGACCAGCCCAATTTGCGGATCGACCTCATCACCGCCTCGGGCTTCCTCAACCCGTCCAGGCGCGAGGCCGATATGGCGGTGATGCTGGCGCGCCCGCGCAACCGGCAATTGCGCGCGACCAAACTGTCCGATTACCGGCTGCGGCTCTACACCACGCCCGGCTTCCTCGCCGATCACGCGCGGGTCGCCAGCGCCGCCGATCTGCACGGCCACGCGCTGATCAGCTATGTCCCCGAACACGTCCACGCGCCCGAACTCAATTATCTGTCGGAAATTCAGGACGGCCTCATCGCCCGTGCGCGCAGCACCAGTATCACCGTGCAACATGCCATGATCCGCGCGGGCGCTGGCATCGGCGTGCTGCCCGATTTCATCGCCAGGCGCGATGCAGCGCTAGTGCCCGTGCTCGGCGACAGCGTGCATCTGACGCGCACCTTCTGGCTGGTGACGCATCAGGACACGCATGCAACGCCGCGCATCCAGGCGGTCGGCGATTGGCTGCGCGGCCTCGCCGAAACGCTCGCTTAGTCGCCGGTAAAGGCGGCGACCGCATCCTGCGCGCGGGCGGCGTGGCGCGCGGCGGCGACGTCGCTGCAAATCTTGCGCGCCTGCGTTTCCACCTCGAGCAGGCATTCGGCGACGAAGCGCGCCTCCATATCCGCGACGATCGCGCCGAAATGCACGTGCCCCGCATCGCGCAGCCCGAAAATGCCCATCAAATAGCGGTCGAACGCCTGGCGGATCGATTCCATCTGGCCCTGTTCGTCCAGCCAGATCCGCGTCGTCGCCGAGCTGGAAAAGGTCGCGAAGGATTTGCCGACCAGCACCGAATCCGGGCGATGGTCGCGGATCGAGGACGGCGTCTGCGCCACGCCCAGCACGCGGTCGACATAGCCCTTGATGATCGCAGGCGGCATCCCGAACCAGATCGGATAGACGAACACGATCACATCGGCCTGCCGCAACAGCCCGAGTTCATGCGCGACATCGGCGGACATACCGGTCGCATGACCGGGCAGCCGATCGGCGCGCAGACACGGATCGAAATCGAGCGCGTAAAGATCGCGCACCACCGCCTCCTGCCCGTTTTCGCGGACGGTGGCGCAATAGCGCTGGACGACTTCGTGGTTGAAGCTGCCGGGCGAGGGATGCCCGAGCACGATGACATGGCGGATCGGTTGGTTCGCAGGCATGGTCGTTCCCCGGGTGGCGCGTGGTCACAGCATAACGCGCTGCCCGATGCCCAGGCAGACTCGGGAAGTACGTAGAGGACGCGCGGTTCAGGCCAGCACCGCCTCCACCGGTCGCCGCGCGGAGAAGGGCAGGCCCGCGCCATAGCCGAAGCGCATCACCAGATCGGGCCGCACGCCGGGCGCACCGATCAGCCGCGCCAGTTGGGGCCGCAACCGCGCCACCTCGACCGGCTGGTTGATCATCGCATGGCGCAGCCCAAGCGCCGTCGCCTGCAACGCAAAACGCTGACAGGCCTGCCCGACGCGCACCCAATGCTCGGGGTCGGCGCGCTCCCCGACAAACACCGCAACCCCCGCCGTCGATGCCATCTGCCGCGCATATTTGGCGTTTTCGGAAGACGCGGTGAACACTTGGTCGAGCAGCAGCGGGGCCAGCCATTCGGGCAGCACCGGCGCGCCCGATGTCACGCTGAACAACCCGTCGCCGGTCGCCAGCGCGCGCTGCGGGGTGAAGCGCATCCAGCTTTTGAGTTCGCGCAGAAACGCAGCATCGGCCAGTTGCGCGCTGTTGCCCGCCACCACCAGATCGCGCATTTGGTTCAGGCGCGGGCGATCGGTCAGCAGCACCAGCGACACCCCCGGCTCCGCCGCCGCCTGCGCCAGGTGCCGCAGCACCTCCGGCGTAACCGCGCGCCCATCGTACACGGCGCGCGTCGATTGGCGGTGCGGGATCGCGGCGAACAGCGGCGACGCGACCGCCGCGCCGCGCTGCTGCCGCACCGACACCGTGCCGCTTGCGGGATCGAAGCCGACGTCGCACGGCAACCCCGCCGCCGCCGAAGCCAGCGCCAGGTTCTCCGCCGCACAGCCGAGACTCACGAACAGATGATGATCGTCGGGGTCTACCACCGGCGTCCGGCGCGATCGATCGGGCAGGATGTCGATGCGGTTCTCGCCAATGCGGAACAGCCACGGCTGGGTGTTATGCCCATTGGCGGCAAGCGTCGCAAACCGCACCAGATCGCGTGCCGCAGGCTGCGCCGCCAGCGCAGCGCGGCTCTCCGCCACGGCGGCATCATAGCCCTCCAGCGACGCCAGCTCGCGATAGCCAAGCCCGGCCGCCCCCACCCCAGCGAGCACCACCGCCCCGCCCCCGATCAAGGTGGCCCGGCGACTGAAGCGGCGTTCGACGGTCATCGGCTTGGCTCCCCGCTGTGCGCTTGCGGGGGATGCGACGGCACGGCGACGGGGTCGAGGGGCGGGAAGTACGTAGGGGGCGAGTGTGAAAGTACCAACACGTTAAAGTTAACTATATTATTTAAATACATAGTAGTAATTTGAATTTTTTTCGATAAATGTTAAAATTAATCGCGAGATGTTAATATATGTGCGCAACAGGATGTATAATAAATGCCACATCGAACCCAGATAGATTCGCATTTATATCATCTGCCATCAATAGACT